>JBELAA010000436.1:0-1134 GCA_049509315.1 Sedimentisphaerales bacterium
CCAGATGTGGGCGTGCGGATCGTCTCGATGATCTCGACGGTAGTGGTTTTGCCGGCGCCGTTCGGGCCCAGGAAGGCGAACACCTCGCCTTTACTGACGGTGAACGATATGTCGTTGACCGCCAGTAAATCCCCGTAACGCTTCGTCAGTTTGTCGACTTCGATTGCGTATTCAGTTTCTTTGGTCATGAATCTCCATTTTGCCTCTATGGGGCAACGGCATTGAAAGTCGTTACGTCAGGCCTTCTTCGGGCGCTGAAGACGCTCGCCCCGCCTGAGTTCATTCGTCTGCGCGGCCGGGTCAGGGCGGCGAACAAGGATGTGCTCCCGTCGGCCCTGGGCCAGAACCCGAGGTGGCTGAGGACCTTATTGGTCACCGCTGGCTGCCCGACAAGAAGACGGTCAAACACCGGTTGGCGGTGTTTGAATAAAATAAAGGTCGGGATTAACGTCGCACCCAGATGCGCTTTGGTTTTCTCCGCGCCCTGGCCCGCCTGATAGAGAAGGATTTTTCGCTCCACGCAGCAGCGGATATTTTCAAGCCAGGACAAAACATAAAGGTTGTATTTGCGGCCGAGCTCGTAATCCATGCAGAAATATTTATCCACCATCGCTTCTTGTTTTACGACGAGAAGGTTGAAAGCGGCGAGTTCTTCCTGCACAAAATAGAGCGTGTATTCGGCGTCCGGGACTCTCTCACAGATTTTTTCAAAAAATAAACGGTTGTGCGCGCCAAACGCCATGGGGCCACGCGCCACTGTTTCCAGATAAAGCTTGAAGATCCTGTCCAGAAAAGGAGAAATATTGCGGCTTCGAATCACTCTGACTTCATGGGAGGCGCGCATTTTGCGGCGTAGGTCTTTTCTCGTGGCCTTTGAAAGGCGGGCTAAGAATTCCTCCAGGCTGTTAAAATTGATCGGCAGTTGGGCACAAGACTGACATTGCACCCGGTTGAATTTTTTGAATACGTCCCCGGGAAGTTTGCCGTAATGATTAAAGTTGTAAAGCGCCACGATGTCGCTTTTAAGTTCGGCCGCGAGCGTTTGCAAGGCGCCAAAGGCCATTTTGCATGCCGCCTCGAGGGTGCCCGCATCGATTTGAGGATCAATCCCGATTTCACTCCATTCCCCTACCA
>JBELAA010000437.1:0-1128 GCA_049509315.1 Sedimentisphaerales bacterium
AGGAACTGTGCTATTCGAAGAACAGCCGTTGAGCAGTATGAGCGGGGGCGAATTGAACCGCTATCGAAATAAAATGGTCGGGTTCGTATTTCAATTTTACCATTTGTTAGACGAATTAAGCGTTTTGGAGAACGCGATTTTACCCGCTATGGTGCCGACGGGAATAATCGGATGGCTGTCGAAACGCGGAGCCGTAAAACGACGCGGAAAAGAGCTTCTGGAAGCAGTAGGACTTGCTGAAAGGGCAAACCATAAGCCCTATCAGTTGTCGGGCGGGGAACGGCAGCGGACGGCCATATCGAGGGCGCTTATCAACGAGCCGAAATTATTGTTGGCCGACGAGCCGACAGGCAACCTTGACTCCGCCACAGGAAATGGTATTCTGGAACTGCTTGAAAGGTTGAATCGAGCGGGACAAACCATTGTTATGGTTACGCACGATGAGCGTATCGCCCGGCGGGCCGGGCGGATAATTACGCTGGCCGACGGTAAAATAAAGTAAAAAAGTAAAACCTGGATTCCTGCTGGAGTTTACCCCGCACTTTGATGCGGGGCAGGAATGACAAACACAAAGGGCAGTTCTATGGCGTTGAAGATTTGGCTTGGCAATAAGCTTGTTGATGAGCAGGACGCAAAGGTGTCGGTATTCGACCACGGTCTGCTTTACGGAGACGGCGTTTTCGAAGGAATAAGAGTTTACAACAAGCGGGTTTTTGAGCTTGATGCGCACATCGACCGTCTTTACAACTCGGCAAAAGGAATCCGGCTCGATATCCCGATGAGCAGAGAAACGCTTATCGACGCACTTCACAAGACCGTCGAGGCAAACGGCGTCGTTGACGGCTACATCCGCCTGGTAATCACTCGCGGCGTCGGGTCGCTGGGGCTTAATCCCTTCACCTGTGAGCCGCCGCTGGTGTTTATCATCGCCGACAACATTCAGTTGTATCCCGAAGAGTTGTATGAAAAAGGAATGAAAATCATCAGCGCTACGACGGTGCGAAACCACCCGCTGGCGATACCGCCGCAGATCAAGAGTATGAACTACCTCAATAACATACTTGCCAAAATCGAGGCGCTCGATAACGACGTGCCCGAAGCGATTATGTATAACCACGAGGGTTACGT
>JBELAA010000438.1:0-1123 GCA_049509315.1 Sedimentisphaerales bacterium
TGAAAACCGCTGATGGCCCCGCAGGCGATTGTGATGCAGACAAATGGCCATACCTTGCCGGGGATAATCGGCCCGCCCCCGTGGATATATGCCGTCACTGCGGGCATTTGTATCGTGGGATTGACTACGAATATGCCGAGCATCAAAAGCCCGATTGTGCCGATTTTCATATATGAGCTGAGATAATCTCGCGGGCACAACAACACCCAAACAGGAAGTGTCGATGCGATAAAACCGTAAAGAGGCAAAATTACCGACAGGGTTGGTTTGGAGAGCAGGAACCACGAGCCGAAACTCGTTTTCGACAAGGGTGCGCCGAATACGACGCCGAGAACTACGATTGTGACCCCGATTAGCGACGCCTCCACGATTTTGCCGGGGCGGATTTTATACATATACAGGCCGACAAGAAGCGCGGCGGGCAGCGTTATAAAAATAGTGAAGGTCGCCCAACTGCTTTCGTTGAGCGCGTTGACCACCACAAGGGCAAGGCCGGCAAGGGCGGTTACGATGATGAACAGTATCGCGAATGCCGTGGCAACGCCTGCGGGCTTACTGATATGCTCACGAGCCAACTGGGTAAGCGACAGGCCCCGCATTCGCACAGAGGCGAAAAGGATAACCATATCGTGAACCGCCCCGCCGAGAACGGTGCCGATTAGTATCCACAAAAACCCGGGCAGGAATCCGAACTGTGCCGCCAGAACCGGACCGACAAGGGGGCCTGCGCCGGCTATGGCCGCGAAATGATGCCCGAACAAAACGTACCGGTTCGTAGGATGATAATCCTTGCCGTCTCGTAACGTGAAAGCAGGCGTAGGACGGGACTTGTCGAGTATGAGGACTTTTGTGATGATAAACTTTGCGTAGTACCTGTAGGCAATCGCAAACAACAGTAACGTTACCACTATTAGAGTCAGTGCGTGCATAATCTTATCTGCAAACCATTATGCCTTAAAAATACAAAAAAGTCAAAATTTTATGTTACACTGCCGGCGACTGGTTAAATTCCATCGGCTTGAGCCGGGGGTTTATCAGGTGCATTATAAGCACGTTTACCAGGTAAACGAAAGCCGCAATAGCGAACAATATCCTGTAATCGTGCGTCCATTCCAAAATGTAA
>JBELAA010000439.1:0-1106 GCA_049509315.1 Sedimentisphaerales bacterium
TGATTCGAATGGGGCAGCTAAGGCGCAAGATTAGGGAAGCTGAGGCGGTAATCGGGAGTAATCCTGATGACGGCACTGCAAAATCGAAGCACGCAGGGCTGCTTGCCCAGTTGAACAAAGAAGAGCTGGAGCATTACACCCTGTGCGCGAGAAATTACCCCACCGACCTGAAGTTCAAATACGAATACGGCTTACGGCTGCTTCGCAACAGGCGGTTCGACGAGGCGATACCGCTTTTCCAGGAGTCGCAAAAAGACCCGAGGCACAAAATTGTCGCGATGGATAAAATCGGGCTTTGCTTTTTTATGAAGGGGTGGTTCGCCGACGCTGTTGATATTTTTACGCAGGCAATCGACTCATACGAAATAAAAGATGACGACACGGCCAAGGAATTACGGTATAATCTGGCAAGGTCGTTCGAAGAGCTTGGTGAAAAGCCCAAGGCCCTTGAGATTTACCGCAAAATCGCCCAGCTTGATTTCGGATACAAAGACGTATCGGGCCGTGTGGACCGGTTGAGAAAAGAAGCAAAATAAGAAAATCAGTCGTATTGTTGACTTTTGATGGTTAGGAGATTGAAGTGGCACATTCGTTATCGGCAAAAAAAAGAGCCAGGCAGAGTATCGCAAGAAGAGACATTAACCGTGCGCGTAAGAGCAGGGTCAAGACCCAGATAAAAAGTTTCGAGAAGGCGCTTGCCGGCGGGGATTTGCAGAAGGCGACGGAACAGTTCCGGCTGGTCGTCAAACGCCTCGACCAGGTATCCTCAACCAGCACTATGCACAAAAAAACCGCTGCCCGCAAAAAATCTCGCTTAGCCAAACGGCTCAACGCCCTCAAAGCGAAAACAGGGGCTTGATTTCAAAAAAGACAATTGCGGATTTCCGAAACGGGCTCTCCGCTGCGCTACGTGTCGGATTGTAGATTGCGGATTGCAATGAAATCCTCATTCCGAAATTCACAATGCGAGAACACTATAAAAACAAGATTCTCAAGCTGCTGCGGCACGCGGATTACGAGCCGGCGAAGCTGTCACAGCTTGCCGAGACGCTGGGCGTAAGCGCGGAGGACTACGCCGAATTCAAGCACGCATTCGATGAGCTTCG
>JBELAA010000044.1:0-12831 GCA_049509315.1 Sedimentisphaerales bacterium
ACAGGGATATCGAAATTCTGCGGCGAAACCTCGCTTTTTACGTTTTTGAACAGCTTTGGTTCCGCAAGCAGCACCTCGATGATTTCACGCTGGCTGTTTGCGGAAAGCCCCTCGCCGAGGTCAAGCGCCGCCTGCTGCACGTCGGCTTTGCCGGAATAAGAGGCCAGGGGTTTTGCCCGGCTAATCCTGCGATTAAGCTCGTTGTTAATTTCCTTCGCATCGAGGTTCATAATACGGGAAAGCTGGTTCAGGATGAGGCCCCGCTCGATTGCGGAAACGTTACCTGCCGAAAAACCGGTTGCGACGGCCTCAAGATACTCATCGACTGCCTGCTTTTTACCCGCTATGGTCGGCTGTGAGCCGAGGTTGCTTGTTAGACGGTCCCATTTGAATTTGAATACGTCGGCGGCGTCGGCAATGATTTTTTCAAATGGCTCTTTGCCCGCGGCGAGCAGAAATTCGCAGGGGTCTTTTCCCTGCGGCACCGATGTTATAGCGATATCGATATGAAAACCGAGGGCAACCTGTAGCGCCCGGTTGGCGGCAGCGAGACCCGCTGTGTCGCTGTCAGCTGGTGCCCAAAGTCGCGACGACGTTCGAAACGCCGAACTGATGCGCCATAATACAATCGGTATAGCCCTCGACGATGACGGCTGTATCAGTCGAGACGATTTTGTGGTGGGCGTGGTTGAGGCCGAAAAGTGCGTTGCTTTTGTCGAAAAGAATCGTCGTCGGCGAGTTGATATATTTTGCCCCCCCTGCCCCGGCGTAGCCCTTCGGCGAAGACGGGTCGCCCGTGAGGGTCCTGCCGCCAAAGCCGATAATTTTGGCTGTAGCGTCAGCGATAGTGAACATCAGGCGGTTAACGAATTTATCCGAAATTGAAAGGCCTGAGCCGACGACAAGGCCCGCGGCAATCAACAGTTTATCCGGAATTTTGGCGCGTCTGGCGGCAGCGAGTAAATCGTTATCATCGCCGACAGCCAGCCCGATTTGCCATTTCTGGACGCTCTCATCCGAAAGATGACGCTCATCGACGTATTTGCGAGCGTCTTTTCCTTTTTCGGGATTAGCCAGATTGGCCACGAAGTATTTGGCCGCCCATGCGTTGACGCGGGCAAGCTCATTGGGGTCTGTTTCTTCTTCTGTCTTCTGTCCTCTGTCCTCTGTCTTCTGTCTTTTCTCTATTTTAATGCCGGCCCGGTCGGCTAATCGCTGTAGCGCCTGCGGGAATGACAGGTTTTCGCGCATCTGGACGAATTTGATGACGTCGCCCCCAGCGCCGCAGGCGAAACATTTGAAAATTTGTTTCGACGGGTTGACGTTGAAGCTTGGCCGGTGGTCGTCGTGGAACGGGCACAGGCCGAGCATTTCCCGCCCTTTGCGTTTGAGCGCAAGATGTTCGCCAATAACATCAACAATGTCATTGGCCTGCTGAATTCGAGATATTAAACCGGTGTCAAAGGTCGGCATAGCGAATAATCACCAATCCGCCACGGGCGGATAAAATCGAAAAACAATACCCCCGCTTCTCCCGGCGCGCCGGAATCGGGGGCTAATCATAAGGGATAAATGCTAACATAATTATAGAGCGAAAAGCCAAAAAGTCAAGTCCGGGCCAAAAATCGCGTTTTCAATGTTGATAAACGGCCTTGTCGGCTAATTGGACACACCTAAAAACAGGACTTTTGGGTAGTGGGTCAGTTTGAAATGTAAAGATAATTTATTTTTTATAAATTCCTAAAATTATAGATGTAACAACACCAATAAATATAGCAATAATCCCGCCAACGATTATTTTATTTATCCATTCATATTCTTTAGCTATCCGACTAACTGTCTGGGTTAATTCTCTTAAGTTTTTACTTAAATCACTAAGGCTTGTAGTTTCAAGTGAACGGAGAAAATCTCTGTCGCTTTCAGGAATTTTGCCGTCTATTAATTCTTGTATGCGGGGCTGAGGTTTATCAACATCACCAACCAAACGATGCAATTCTATCATGCATAAAGGGTCATCGTAATCAAGAATAATTGGCCTTGGAGAAGAATTATATAACCCGAAACGTAAATGCCCTTCAAACCCTGGGTCAATTTGCATACCAGCTAACAATGAAAGTCCCTTTCGGGCTAAACTGCTTCGCATTCCAATATGTCCAGCTATATTAAGAGGAAGTTTAATTTTTTCTTTTGTTAAAACTAAAGCAAAATCGCCAGCATTGAGTCGTATTGATGCCTGATTTGTTTCCGAAAGCAGGATTTTTGTATCACTGTTCGATACTAATGCTTGAGGGCCTACGGCAAGGTCGTAACTGGCTCCTTGTAATCTATCGCTTGAAAATGGAGATATAAGTATATCTCCAGATTCTACCGCTTTTTTGATTTCCTTATCCATCATTAACATTTTACACCTCTCTCTGAGTTTTTTTTCAATTATATATCTCTTATTTGAAAAAGCAAGTCTTTTATGATAGCAACTTAATAATATCTTCGATTTCCCATAGATGGTCAGTAATTCCCGCTTTCATTGCAGGGGTCATTCTCAAAGTTTGATGAATCCGGCAAAAGTTATAATGCAAAAAATGCAAAGCTACTGCCCAATTCAAATTTTCGATTTTCTTACTAAAACCGTTTGTAAGCCGGGTAAATCTCCTAAGTTGCATTCTTACAGTTAGGTTTTGCCGTTCAATATGCGATGTTGATATATGCTTTCGCTCAGGACAGCCTATCATCGGTCTTGGTATTGCGGCTAATAGAGTATTTGGACTATATTTTCCTTCAAGATTCCAGTCGGGGCCGAAAGATTTCATAAGCTGGGCATAATCTACATCATCATTAAAAGCCTTCCAAACAGCTTCATAATAAGCTGTATATGCGTCTGTCGTTAATTGAATGCGATTAGCCATTCTTGCCGCTAAATCAGCCATAAACCGTTTAGCCCAATAAGAGCCTTTTCCTCCGACCATCCACGAAGGAACAAGTTTTGTATCGGGGTCTATAGCAATCCACGTCCAAACATCGCCATAACCGAATTTGCCTTTTAATTCTTCGGGAACATTCTTTTGCTTCGCATAACAGAACGACCAAATTTCATCGACTTGAATTCGTTTGCAAGGCAAATTAACCATTATTTCGTTATGGTATTTTTCGCAAGCCCTGCCTACGTCGATTAACAGATTTGTGACTGTATTTTTGGCTACGCCTGTCATTCGGACGGTTGCCCTAATGCTGTTACCCTCTACAAGGGACGCTATTACTTGAACCTGTTTTTCTTTATTTAGCTTATTCATACTGACCAATATACTTGACCGGTTACGCATTGTCAAGAAGAAATTATCGAAATTCGATAAAATATTATATTGACAATATAGGCCCGTCAAGTTATATTTGCAATTATTATTCATACTGAAGTATGAAAAGCTTTAAGGCAGAGGTGATAAAATGGACTCGGCTTTTGATAATAAAACGCCCGGTGATGTAATACGGGAAAAATTGAACGAACGTGGTTGGACACAGGCCGACCTTGCAGATGTAATTGGTAAGCCCTTGCCTGCCGTAAACGAAGTTATTCAGGGCCGTAGGTCGATTACGCCGGACATGGCATCTGCATTAGCTATTGCATTAGGAATTGATGCTGTTGAATGGATAAGGATGGATGCCGCACAAAGACTTTCCGGGATTAAACCCGATAGTGGCCTCATAGAGCGAAAATCGCGTATTAGGCAGCTTGCTCCCATTCGTGAAATGCAACGTAGAGGCTGGTTGAAAGATACAGCAGATTTGACTGAACTTGAAAAAGAACTTAAAACTTTTTTTGAAGTGGATTCGTTAGAGCTACCTTTACAATTTCCGATAGCTATGCGAAAAGGTGAGGCGTTATGCCCATTAAATCGACGGCAATTAGCATGGTGTTTTAGAGCTAAACAATTGGCGAAAACAATTCCAATCGGCAAATATGAGGAAAAAAATATGCGCCCTCTAAAGCGGGAACTACGATTTCTCGCGGCCTACCCAGCAGAAGCTCGACATGTGCCTGCATTGATGCGAGACAACGGTATCCGTTTTGTTGTAGTTGAGCATTTGTCGGGGTCAAAAGTGGACGGAGCAGCCTTTTGGTTTGATGAACAATCTCCAGCAATTGCGGTTTCGTTACGTTTAGACCGAATAGACAATTTTTGGTTTACACTTATGCATGAATGTGCTCACATTGAACATTATGACGCTATTTCTGTTGATACAGAAATGGGGCATGAAGAACGAGAACAACCCTTGATGAAAGAAACTATTGAAAAACTTGCAGATGAAAATGCGGCTACTACATTAGTCCCTTTAGAGGAATTGAATTCTTTTATCAGGAGAATTGGCCCAATTTACGCAAAACCTAATATTATCCAGTTTGCACACAGAATTAAAATGCATCCCGGAATAATAGTAGGACAACTTCAACACCGTGGCGAGATTAAATTCGGGCATCATAACGATATGCAGCCTAAAATTAGAGCACACGTTATCAGCACGGCGCTGACGGACGGATGGGGCATGGAAATGGCCCCCGGCTCTATATAACATAAGGAACAGGTAAAATGAAAATAATTAAGAAAAGGAATCGATTGAAGAAATCGAAAACAGAATTTTTTCAAGAGGCAGCACGAAGATATATGGAAAAATTCAAGGTCACAGAATTTGACCCCGATGATGTCGCAAAATGGTTGGTAGATACAGAACAATACGTGGAAGTATCTCGCAATGTCGTAAAGCGTTGCAAGCACGAATTGGTAAAAGCACTTCGTGCTGAACATGTCACAGACAACCAAGGGCGTGATGTGCGAGCCAATTTGGGCGCTCGTTATAAAAATGAACAAGGTTACCTTTGGTCAAGATGGTCACCGATATATCTATCAAAACCACAACACGCCAGACTCGCTTTGCAACAATGGAGACGCAGTATTCGAGGAGAAGTATTATTACATGACCGAACCACACGTTCATATAACGATAATAATGTTCATGGAGCACAATTAGAGCTCTTTGATTACGATATGAACAAAGACCGTGACGAAGCAAATATGCCAGAGCAATATCCCGATGAAAAACCAGTTATTAAAACTGGTAATCAAGAAGTTTAGACCGGATAGCCCCATCGCTTTTTCGCTGCTTTTTTGGCTATCGCAGACCGTTCCGCTTTAGTCAGTTTAGCGGCGCGCGCTTTTCCGCCCTTTAATCCCCCAAGCCTTCCAAGTGCTACGGCGGCGGGATTTTTGTTGTTTTGGGGTTCTTGTATCGGTGTTTCGTCTGTAGCCTTTTGGACAATATCCGCCGCAAGCTTGTTTAAATCTAATTTTCCTTTGCTTGACCGCTTTTGCATACTCATATACTACGTCTCGGACAAGCTTTTAACAAGGTAAAATTATTTTATTTTTCAAACTGACCCACTACCGACTTTTGTTGGTTATTGCTAATTTGCAATTTCTTTTTTCGCTTTATAAAATCACATGGGAATCGTCAATTGTTGTTTTAACGAAGCTGATAGACTTTTTGTATGATACAAAATGAAGATCGTGTAAATAAAACTAATAAGCGAGATTGTGCTGATTAATGTTAGAATTTGTGGGACAAGGAAAAACTGCAGGAGTCAAATATGAATATTTACCTTGTTCAAGGTTTACGTTTGTCAATCCGGTATTAATGATTGAATAAGCAATACCATATATGTATGATACAAAGGTGACGATAGTAAATTCATATTAATCCCAACATAAGACCTGATAGAAAGGACATTCAATGATTCCTCAAAAGATGCAATTGAGCCGGCCGGTCTGGAGCGACCGACTGTTATCTGTACGCATTACAACTGCTCCGGCCGTATTGTTTATGATTTATTGTGTAAATATGTGGTTATTGCCATCGAATGCTCCGGCGGCGGACGAAAACTGCGGTCCTTGCGGCTATCGAGTTAGCGTAAGCGGTAATTTTAAACACTTTAAAGCCAATACTTCAGATAAAATCGAGGGCGGTTCAGGCGATGTATCCGCTTTTTATGAGGAGATTAACGGGGACGAGTTTTCCGTTAACGTTATGAATTTGCCGGCCGGTAAATACACCATTCTTATCGGTGAAATAGAATTTTTTATGGAAGCTCCCGATAAAAGGATATTCAATGTTACTTGCGACGATGTGAAGCTGGCCGACCATTTTGACATTTATACCGTTGCCGGCGGGATGAGAAAAATATGTTATATCACCGGCGAAGTTGAACATACCGGCGATGAACTCCGCGGCCCGGTGAAGGTTGTGTTTAAAGCGTTTAAGGAAACCGCAAAGTTCAACACGTTTGAGATTAAGAATGCCTCCGGCGTATCGGTTGTCAAATTCAGCGCTTCCGAAATTGCAGAGCCTTTTACCGGCAATGCAGCCGGCATACCGGATATCAACGAGCCGGCAATTTGGCGTGACCCGGCCAAACCGTTACAACAGCGTATGAATGACCTGATTCGCCGCATGTCACTGGCAGAGAAAGTGGCCCAGTTGCAAAATGATGCCCCTGCAATTCAGCGGCTTGGGCTTCCGGCTTATAATTATTGGAATGAAGCGTTGCATGGCATTGCAAACAACGGTATCGCCACGGTTTTCCCGGAGCCGGTCGGAATGGCTTCTACGTGGAACCCGGGTTTGCTTGGTCAGGAGGGAACCGTCATTGGTATCGAAGGTCGCGCCAAGTATAACGATTATGCTTCGAAGCATAATGGCAATTCCAGATGGTGGACCGGTTTGACCTACTGGACGCCGAATATCAATATTTTACGCGACCCCCGATGGGGCCGCGGCCAGGAAACTTACGGCGAAGACCCTTATCTGACGGGCGAGTTGGCCGTAGAGTTTATCAAGGGCATTCAGGGCAATGACTCTAAATATATGCTGGCGATGGCTTGCGCGAAACATTATGCGGTGCACAGTGGTCCGGAACAGGGCCGCCACAGCTTTAACGTCCAGCCGTCAGAGCGCGATTTATATGAAATGTATCTGCCGCAGTTTGAACGGGCGGTGCGAGAAGGGGGAGTCGCTGGTGTGATGAGCGCCTACAATGCGATTAATGGCAGTCCCTGCAGTGCCAGTACTTTTCTGCTTAAGGACCTCTTGCGTGAAAAATGGGGATTTGAGGGGTATGTCGTCTCTGATTGCGGTGCGATTAGTGACATTTGGAACAAGGAGGCTCACAAATATACCAATACACCGGAGGAAGCCGCAGCTCTTGCGGTCAAAGCCGGATGTAATCTTTGTTGCGGCGGCGATTACAACGCCCTGGTGCAGGCCGTGCAAAAAGGACTAATCGATGGAAATGAAATCAATCAGGCATTGTATTACACGTTGTGGACCCGTTTCCGCCTCGGCCTGTTCGACCCGGCCGACAAAGTTCCGTATTCGAAATACACCCTCAGGGACAATGGCACACCCGAACACAGACAGGTGGCTCTGGAGGTTGCTCGCCAATCCCTGGTGCTGCTGAAGAACGATGGCATCCTTCCGCTCGACCGCTCAAAGTACAAGCGCATTGCGGTCATCGGCCCTTGTGGCAGATCGAATACTATGCTGGAGGGCAACTATCACGGGTCTGCTTCACATCCGGTCTCAATCCTCAATGGTATCAGGCAAATAGCCGAGCCGGATATCAACGTTACTTTTGCAATGGGTAGTCCGGTTACCACCAGGCCCGGGACCGCTGCGTGGAGTAACCAGGATAACGATACAACCCGTCCCTTGACGGAGCTCAAAGATGAAGCTCTCCGTCTTGCCGCGGATGCGAATTTGATAATCTATGTCGGCGGTATCACTCCGGCACAGGAAGGCGAAGGATTTGACCGTGATTCAATAGAGCTACCCGAAGTGCAAACACAACTGATACAGGCGCTCTATGCCACAGGCAAGCCCATGGTAATGGTTAATTGCAGCGGGTCGGCCATTGCGCTGACGTGGGAAGACGAACATCTGCCCGCGATTTTGCAGGCGTGGTATCCGGGGCAGGAAGGCGGACGTGCCGTTGCCGAAGCCCTGTTTGGCGAAATCAATCCATCGGGTCATTTGCCGCTGACATTCTATCGTGCTACCGAGGACTTGCCTGATTTTAGAGACTATTCGATGAAAAATCGTACCTATAGATACTTCAGCGGCAAAGCCCTCTATGCATTCGGTCATGGTTTGAGCTACACAACGTTCGCATACAGCAACGGCAAGCTGGGTTCGGAAAAAATCCCGTCCGATGGCATAGCGAAGGTATCGTTTACAATTAAAAACACCGGAAGTCTCGACGGTGATGATGTGACCCAGGTCTATTTCCGACACGTCAATCCGAGTGTGCCGCAACCGAAACTGGCTTTATGCGGTTTTGCTCGAGTGCACGTGAAACACGGCGAGTCGAAGGACGTTAAGGTTGAAGTTCCCGCCCAACGATTGCGATACTGGGATACCGAGAAAAAACAATACGTTGTTGAACCTGGAGAGTATGAATTTCTTATTGGGGCTGCCTCTGACGATATTCGGCTGAAATTACCAATGAAAATCACTGCACCGTGATATTTAACAATAAATAACATACAATATTATCGACTTTGACCACTTGCTCGAAGTGCTGATACAGTGTATTTCCAATTATGAGAAAAAATTAAGAACTCGATGCTTTTCACAGGAATGTTATCTGGCGTTAAGATTAGTAATATCATAAAGGATAAAAATCAAACTGTAAGTCGCAGACGGCTGCTTATGGCGATAGCGATTGGGATTTTTACTTTGTTTTTTTTCTGATTCTTACGCCGCAGATACAATTTAGAATGAACGGGTAAATGCTGCTGTAATTAGAGACCAGAAAACCAAAAATTCAAGTCCGGCCCCAAAATCGCGTTTTCAATGCTGATAAACCGCCTTGCCGACTAATTGGACATATACCAAAATGAGACAATTAGAAATCAAAAGGCAAAAGTTAAAATGAAAAAGATGTTCAAATTTCGCTACCATAATTTTATAAGGTTAAGTATGATTGTGTAAGAGAATATATGGGAAGAGATACAGTAAAAAACTGCGAACAAGGTTTTACATTCTGGGAGTTGCTGACCGTAATAGCTATCATTGCCTTGCTGATTGCAATCCTGCTGCCAGCATTAAGCAGGTCGAGACAATCAGGAACAAGGGCTGTTTGCATACATAACTTAGCCCAATACAGTGTGGCGGGATTGACATATCTGGAGGACAACGGCAAAAATTTTCCTGACCCGAATGAGTGGCTCTACACAAATGCATCCATAAGCAAGGGACATCCCATCGGATGCAGATGGCATGACCGTGATATGTCGCCATACGGTGAAACAATGAAGACGAATGTGGAATACAGGGGGAAGATGTGGAAATATCTCGAGGGTGTGGCCGGCCCCTGCCCGATATTTCGTGACATAGCGAAGAGTAGAGGATGTGAGAATCCGCAACACAACAGCGAGATTGAAATCAATCCTCAATACAGCTATACGATGAACGGATATTTAGGCAGTAAAGAAAATGGCGGAGTTCGTAATGAATCAGAAGTGAGAGGCCCGGCCAAGGTATTTTTCTTTGCGGAAGAGAACTCCTGGAGCATTCGACCCGACCATCCCAAATACCCGGCGAAATGGCTCAAAGCGCCTCTGAGCACAAAGGCGCTGGACGATACTGCTCTGCTAATAACACCAACACCCCAAGCAAAGGATTGTTTCGCCACGTATCACGGTGCTTCATCGGGAGACCAGAGCCGCGGGGGCGGCAATGTAGCGTTCCTCGATGGACACGTAGAATTTGTCCGGGTGGAGGGGCAATTAAGAAAAAATATGCACGGTGTCAGCGATTCCTACGAGCCGGCCGGGAATATGGCTATGGGATGGGCAAGGAAAACGCCTCCGCCGGGCGGCTGGGACGGACAATAAAGTTTATGGAAAGAAGATGAGGTGCTAATATGGTCATACCTGAAAAGGGAAATGGTAACACAATGTGGCTAACACCACCGGCACAAGCGGCTGCCCCTAAAAAAATTCCTTTTTACGAGCTCGACACTGCTGAATTGAAAAAGTTCTTTGACTTTACAGGCGGAAGCATTCTTTATTGCCTAAGCGCGGTGTTCGTCGCATACGGGATAGTTAACGTTATGGGCCCGATGCTTTCGATGGGAGAGGCGTTAAAGAATGCGCTGCCGTGTATTTTTACTCTTCACGCATACGAGCTGGCATTGCTTGGCGTTTTGATACTGATAGTGTCGAGAAAAGTCGTCGATGACGCGATATCAGTTGTAATCCTCATAGCGATATTTCTGGTCGGCACCAGTATAGCGCTTGGGTCTGTGGCCGACACTGGTATTACGGCAAGTTTATGGCTTGGACTTCTTGGCATTGCACTTGCGCTGGCTAAATTCTGCGCAATGCGGCGTTTCGCAAAAATGCCTTTTGGGCTGATATTAATTTCAGGATTATTAATCCTTATGGCCTGCAACTATTTCGGGCCAGCCCTTCTTGCCCGGTCGATAACGGTTGCAAAAATGCCGGAGTCGTCCCGCCGAGAACTTTGGTGGTTAATCTGGCTGGTAATGCTGATTGGAGCAGGTTTTGCGTTAACAGAGGCAATGAGTGCCCATCCTCGGCAAAAAACGCAGGACAAAAATCAAACACCCCTGTTACAGACATCCATTATGTCGAGCATATTTGCACTTATCGTCATCGGTGCATCGGCCACACATCAATACGCGATGGCATATACTAACGGCCTTCAACGGGTTATGGGGGACTACGTGCCAATAATTGCGGCGGGAACACTTATTGTTCTTGAGATACTTCGACTTTCAGGTAAGCGGTCCGGATTTGCTGAAGCCGTAATCTCATGCGTGCCATTAGCTGTTACTATGTTCGCTATTGAGGAAAAGTCGGTTCTCTCAGGTTCCAAACTCGGCCTGGGGTTATTGGGTTATCCTCCCGTTATATTGGCATTGACAGGTCTGGCAATAGTGTGCTGGTCTTTATATCGCCGTAAATATATGATGCTGGCCGTCGGTGTTTTATACGGCCTTGGTGTAGTCTTGACATTCGGTTTTTCTCCTGAACATCCATATGATTTGAATGTACACGCCTGCGTCAGGATGCTTGCGGCGATACTTCTGGTTTATGGACTTTTCTTACGGAATCCTTATGTGTGCACCGCCGGTGTTATCGTTCTTTGCGGCGACTTTTCGCGGTGGGGTGCTTTTCGAAGCTTTTCGACGTATTGGGAATTAACGCAAATCGGCAGTCTGGCCGGGATTTACGGTCTGGGTTTTGTAGTTTTGTGTATTATATTCGGTAGCAAAATGCACAAGGCACTTCGTATTATAGGGGCAATTTCTCTGGCAATATTCGTGTTTGATTATCTGCCGGGCGAATTCCACTGGCGATATGCAATTGTGCTGGTCGGGATGGTTTTGTTTATGGGCTGTGTGTGGTTTCGCACAAAGGATATTTTGACCGTATCAATCCCACTGGTGCCGTTTTTCATAAAGTTATATATAGCAGCGAAACAAATTGCTTACTGGCGGGCTGTTATTGTCGGGTTTTTGCTTTTAGGCGCAGGAGCAGCGGCGAGCATTCTCAAAATCAGATCAAAAGAACGCGCAGATTCCCTGAAATCTCAATTAAACGAGGGTGATTCTTCTTTAAAACTTTAACAACAGCAAATTAGAACTGATTGAGTCCTTCGACAAGCTCAGGATTAGCAACTCTAAAATTTCATTTTAGAACTGCTGTAAGAATCGCAGGTCGTTTTCGTAGAACAGGCGGATGTCGGTGATGCCGAATTTTCGCATAGCGAGGCGTTCGATGCCGAAGCCGAAGGCCCAGCCGGTATATTTTTCACTGTCGATGCCGACTGCGTCGAAAACGTTGGGGTCAACCATACCGCAGCCGCCCATCTCGACCCATTTTTCATTGCCATCCCGGTCTTTTAAAAGCAAATCGACCTCGGCACTGGGCTCCGTGAATGGGAAGAAACTCGGTCTGAAACGCCATTTCGCGTCTTTGCCGAGAAACGCTTTTATGAACTGGTCGATTGTGGTTTTCATATCGACCATTGTTACGCCCTCATCGACTACAAGCGCTTCGAGCTGGTGAAACATAAACATATGCGTCGCGTCAACGGTATCGGGTCGATAAACGCGACCCGGTGCGACGACGCGAATAGGGGGTTTTTGCCTTTCCATTACGCGAATCTGAATCGTCGAGGTCTGACTTCGCAAAAGCGAGCTGTCATTGATATAAAAATTATCGAGGGGGTCGCGCGCGGGGTGTTCGGGCGGTATATTGAGGGCGACGAAATTATGGCGTTCATCCTCGACCTCGGGGCCATACGCGACCGAGAAACCCATTCGGGAGAATATTTCCAGAAGCTCGTTTATGGTTTGTGTTATGACGTGGCGTTTGCCGATACTGGGGATTCGGCCAGGCAGCGTAACATCGACAAGCTGCTTTTTTTTATCCCGCTCGGCGTGAGTGATTTGCTCCTTAAGCTGCTCGTATGCGTAAGTAACCTCGTTTTTAATTTTATTGGCTAACTGCCCCGCGACCGGCCTGAGGTCTGCGTCAACCTTGCCTATCTGGGTAAGTATCTGCGTAACGAGGCCTTTGCGGCTAAGGTATTTTATGCGGAACTGCTCCAAAGACGCGGAATCGGTAATCCCTTTTAACCCGTCGAGGGCTTCCTTACCGATTTTCTCGAATTGGTCGAGCATCATAACCTTTTAAAGCAAATAGTAAAAATTAAACAGTAAAAATGCGGAGTAAGATAAAATTGAATTACTCTTCT
>JBELAA010000440.1:0-1106 GCA_049509315.1 Sedimentisphaerales bacterium
GAAGCATAAAATTATCAGAATCAGCATCACGACAAGGACCAGCGGCAGGGCATAACCCTTCGCTGCTTTCAATTTCCTGCTTGTTATTTTATATTTCCGGTTCATAGTAACTTCCCGTCTTCAAAAAACAGATTAAAAATCAAAATGCAAAATTGTTGCAGGAGACTAATTCAATTCGATCTTGCTCCGAAATTTTACATTTAACATTTTTCATTTTATCTATTGAGGCCAGACATTTCTCATCATACTGGCTACTATCGTGGTTTTCGATTCGTGGGTGTCAGGGTCTGTAATAGTCATTTTCATCCTGACGCATCCGTTGCCGTCGCCGGCCATATTCTTCGTGGTGTGGCTGAATCGCAGATATGTAACATTTTCGGCCAGAATTACCGTTTTTACGTTGGACGTATTTCTGTGCCCCGCTGCGTTGATTGCAGCAGGCGGATAATCGCCGTAGTCAACTTTAAGCTGGCCGTGGTCGAGATAGAACAGGGCGTATTTAGTAGCTGTTATCGCCGGGTTCATATATTCGGCTTTGAGAGAATCTTTCCAGTACCGAAGCTCAACGGCGTCTCCGAGCACTACCTCATCCGGGTTGGTAACGGGCAATGCCCGCGTAAATGTGGTTCCAGTAACATTGTAAACGTAGTATTCCACCCTGTTGGATTTTCGTCCGACTGCCCCCAGCGCAGTCATTGCCGCAATCGTTCCCTCCCGCGATTTGCCGTTTGCGTTGTTATAAGACCTGTTCCAGCTTCGGTAGCCGCTTTGAATCAATAGCGCCGAGGTAACCATAACCATAGATGCCATGGCCAATGTTATTACGATCTCGATAAGAGTGAAACCGCGAAGACGGATAACGGATGACGGATGACTGATGACATAAATCCATCCTCTGTTCTCTGTCCCGCGGAGCGGGACTCCGCTTCGCTTCGTCTTCTGTCCTCCGTCTTCTATTTTTTGTAACAGATTACGATTTCTCATATTTCAATTTCCGTCTCGCCTGACGTAAGTGGTCAGCGTAATTGTGTGGTCGGAAGCGACAAGAGGCCCCCTGGCATAGTCCTGCCGCCATTTGGTTATAACGCGTATTTGAGAAAGGGTAA
>JBELAA010000441.1:0-1669 GCA_049509315.1 Sedimentisphaerales bacterium
AGCAATAAGCGCTTACCCATCATCTCACAGTTATGGTCGATTTTTGACAGGTCGCCTAACGACTCAGCGATTTTATTGAGTATCTCAAAGCCCTTGTCGCGGTGCATAAGCTGCCGGCCTCTGAACATAAGCGAGAACTGGACCTTGTGGCCCTTTTCGATGAATTCGCGTGCGTGCCTGACCTTGATATCGATATCGTGCGGGTCGGTTTCCGGGCGCAGGCGGATTTCCTTGAGTACTCCCGCGTGGTGGGTTTTTTTCCTCGCCTCCCGCACTTTTCGTTTCTGCTCGTAAAGCCACTTGCCGTAATCCATTATCCGGCAAACCGGAGGGTCGTTGTTGGGGGCGACCTCGACAAGGTCCAGGCCGACCTGCTGTGCCCTTTCGAGGGCATAAACTTTATCAACCACCCCAACCTGATTATTTGCTTCGTCAACGAGCCGAATTTTATCGGCCCGTATCCCTCCGTTAATCCTCAAACCCTTAATTTTAATTGTCACTGCACCTTACCTTTCTGAAAAACCATAAATTGTTTAATTACGAAACTTCATCCTGCTCAGCTTTTTTAATAAATTCATCGACTGTGAACGTTTTTGTCTGCTGGCTGCCCCTGATTCTGATATTTACCGAATCCGCCTGTGCCTCTTTGGGGCCGACGACGAGCATATAGGGCACTTTTTCGGTATGTGCGACGGCGATTTTTGCCCCGGCAGCGAATGTTATGGGCTTTGAGCCGGCTCTCGACCTGTTTGGCGAAATCATTGGTTTTTTCGCTTATGGGCATAATTCTCGCCTGCTCAGGCGCAAGCCACAACGGCATTTCGCCCGCGTAATGCTCAATGAGGATTCCGATGAACCGCTCGAATGAGCCGAGAACCGCGCGGTGAATCATAACGGGGGTCTTTTCGGTATTGTCTTTGTCGGTATAGACAAGCTCGAAGCGCAAGGGCATTGAGAAATCGAGCTGAATGGTTCCAAGCTGCCAGGAACGTTTGAGGCAATCCTGTATGTGGAAATCTATTTTGGGGCCGTAGAATGCGCCGTCGCCTTCGTTGATTTTGTAATCGATTTTCTTGTGGGCAAGGGCCTGCTTGAGGGCGTTTGTGGCGCTCTCCCATATTTCGTCGGAGCCGATGTGGTTTTCCGGCTTGGTGGATAGTTCCACGTGAAAATCCGAAAAGCCGAAGGCCCGGTATATCTCGAAGGTCAATTCGATAACGCCTATGATTTCGGATTCGATTTGGTCGGGGGTGCAGAAAATATGGGCATCGTCCTGCGTGAACTGGCGGACGCGGAAAAGTCCGTGAATTACGCCGCTTGCCTCGTGGCGATGGACCAGGCCTAATTCGGCGTTGCGCAGGGGAAATTCGCGGTATGAGTGTTTGCGGGTTTTATAAACCAGGCATCCGCCGGGGCAGTTCATCGGCTTTATCGCGTAGTCGGCGTCGTCGAAGCGGGTGAAATACATATTTTCCTTGTAGTGGTCCCAGTGGCCGGATTTGTGCCAAAGCTCCTTGTTGAGAATGATGGGCGTTTTGATTTCCTGATAGTTGAATCTCGCGTGAACGCCCCGCCAGAAATCGACGATTGAGTTCCAGATAATCATTCCCTTCGGGTGCATAAACGCGAAGCCCGGCCCCGCGTCATTGAAGCTGAAAAGGTCTAATTG
>JBELAA010000442.1:0-1101 GCA_049509315.1 Sedimentisphaerales bacterium
GCCACAAGGTGATACCTCTCCGACAGCGCCTTCTGCACGGCCGAAGCCATCTCCGCCTGCTGCCTGCGATGCTCGTAACCATTGACCGCCCGTCCAATCGGCCCCGCAGGCGCAAAAAATTCATCCATTTTTAATCCCGATAATTCGGGACTTGTCTTTTCCATCGAGGGGTAATATACCAGAAAAAAGGGCAGGGCGCACAATTTTTGTCGTTTAGCCGTCGCCGGCACGGCGACGGGGCATTATGTCAGTTTTGATTTGCCAGCCGCTGGGTAATCGCCTGCTTCATTGCTATTACGGCCTTGGAATCCGGCATCTGCGATGCCGCATATTCTATCGCCAGACGTGCAAATTCCATTCTGTCGAGCTGACAGTAAATGTAGCTGAGCAGAAATGCAAGCTCGCCGGATTTGCTGCGGTCTGTCCATTCCTTTGCCTCAATCAGACGTTTTTCAATCAGGTCCTTGTCGCCGAGCATTGCGACCAGGTCTATCTTGAGCTTGGCGTAATCGGGGAAAATCTCCAAAGCCCTGGCCAGGAACAGTGAGCTGCTGAGGTATTCCCCCGCGGCGAATAACGCGTGGCTTTTGCCCGCGTATCCGAGCGGGTCATCCGGCTTGTAAGCGATGGCGAGCGTATATGAGTCGGCCGCGCGGTAGAACCTTCCCTGTTTCATATAATCCTCGCCGGCCTTTATATACCTGTTGAATTTGTCGTTGCTGTAAGCCGCGAAGCTCTTGTAAGCATCGGTGATACTTTTGGCGGCCCCGATTTGTGCGTTGTCGATTGTCGCAGCCGGCTCATTTGTTTCTGAAGCAGGCCCTCCGCTGCGCTGCGTGTCCGTCTGCTTGGTTGCATCTTTTGGCGACTTGGGAATTTCGATTGCCTGCCTGCCTAATTTCAGTTTCATTTGCTCGAATATGTCAGTCCCCGATTTGTCATCCTGATTCCCTGTTAATCTGTTTCCCTTATACCCTGCGGGATTTTCTCTTCCGAAATTAAGTATCGTATTGATATTCGGCTCTCCCGACGTGCCTGAAGTCAAATTTCTCAACCGGTCGATTTTATCAACCCCAATCAAACCGGTCCCGGTTTTATCGG
>JBELAA010000443.1:0-1100 GCA_049509315.1 Sedimentisphaerales bacterium
GACCCCTGCGACGGGAACGATTTTACGGCCATTAGCGCGGGGGAGCACTACTGCATCGCATTGAAACGAGACGGCTCAATTGTTGCCTGGGGTCAGAACAGCTACCATCAAACGGAACACCCTGAAGGCAATGATTTTATCATGATAGCGGCAGGGGGAGAGCACGCCGTGGCAATGAAGCAGGATGGTTCCCTTGTCGGATGGGGTGCTGACTGGGCAGGTATGGCGACTCCGCCTGCAGGAAACGACTTTATTGCTATCACGGGCGGTTTATATCATTGCCTTGCCTTAAAGGCAGACGGCACTTTTGTGGGCTGGGGTCGCAATAATTACGGTCAGGCCGAACCGCCGATGGGCAGCGATTTTGTTAAAACCAGCGCCGGCGATTTACACAACCTCGCATTGAAGCGGGACGGCACTCTCTTGGGCTGGGGTGATAATTTTTACGGTCAGGCCGTGCCGCCGGACGGCAACGATTATATTGCTGTAGGGGCAGGCAGTATACACAGCATTGCCCTGAAGCAAAACGGAACAATCGTTGGCTGGGGCAGCAATCTTTACGACCAGATTAACGTCCCGGAAGGTAACGACTTTACCGCAATAACGGCAGGCAGTTATCATAACCTGGCACTGCGCAAAGATGGCTCGATAGTCGGCTGGGGCCGCAATAACTACGGTCAAGCCGACCCGCCGGCGGGCAATGACTTTGTAGCTATAGGGGCGGGAAAATTTTTCAGCCTGGGATTAAAGAATAACGGCACAATAGTGGGATGGGGTCGCAATGACTTCGGCCAGACGACAGCGCCTGTCGGCAATGACTTTGTTGCTATTGCTGCCGGCGGCTTTCATGGTCTGGCCCTCAAACAGAATGGTTCCATAGCTGCCTGGGGACGAAATGACTTTGGCGAATGCAATATACCCGCCGGCAGTGACTTCGTTGCCATTGCCGCAGGGGGTTATCACAGTTTGGCGCTAAAACAGGATGGCTCGATAATCGGCTGGGGCCGCAATGATTACGGTCAGGCGACGCCTCCGGTACAAACTGGATTTGTGGCAATTGCAGCGGGTGAATATCACAACCCTGCTATTTTAGCGACCTG
>JBELAA010000444.1:0-1099 GCA_049509315.1 Sedimentisphaerales bacterium
CTCGAACGCAAAATGAAATGCGGCGTGGGCAAATGCGGCCACTGCCAGATAAACAATCTTTACGCCTGTATCGACGGCCCGGTATTTCGGTATTCGGACCTGCGACAAGCGGCGGAGGCAATATAAAATGGACAGACCCCGTGTAGCGATTTTCGACTTCGCGTGCTGCGAAGGTTGTCAGTTACAAATCGTGAATCTCGAAGAGGAAATTCTCGACCTCGTTGACGCCGTGCAAATGGTCGAGTGGCGTGAGGCGATGAGCGAGCAAAGCCGGGAATATGATATTGTTCTTATCGAGGGCTCGATAACCCGGCTGGAAGACGAGAAACGCCTTGAAATTATAAGGACAAGGGCAAAAACATTGATTGCGTTAGGCGCCTGCGCGACTATCGGCGGCATAAACAAACTAAAGAACAATTTCGAAATGCAGGACGTGAAAAAATACGTTTACGGCAAGAGCGCCGATATGCCGCATCTCGATACTTACCCGACAAAGGCAGTTGACGAGGTGGTCAAAGTGGATTACAAAATCCACGGCTGCCCGATGGATAAAAATGAGTTCGCGTATATCATTCGCTGCCTGCTAACGGGCAAAAGGCCCGAAATACCCGATTACCCGGTCTGCGTCGAATGTAAAGCCAAAGGCAATCCCTGCCTGTGGGATTACGGGCAGGTTTGTATGGGGCCGGTCATAAGGGCTGGCTGCGGGGCAAGATGTCCGTCGGGGGGATTCAGGTGCTTTGCCTGTCGCGGCTACGTCGATAACGCAAATGTCGCCGCAGCGAAAGACGTCATTGAGAAACACAACCTCAGCGTGGAAATGCTCAAGAGCAAAATGGTTCTTTTTGGGACAGGTCAGGGGCCGACAAATGAATGAAAATCTTAATATAAACGTTCACCATTTAACCCGCGTCGAGGGCCACGGCAACATCGTCGTTAACGTCGCCAGCGGCAAAATCGAAAAGCTTCAGTGGCAGGTGCCCGAAGCCCCGCGGTTTTTCGAGGCAATGGTTCGGGGCCGCAATTATCAGGATATACAGGTAATCGTCTCGCGTATATGCGGGATATGCTCGATAACACACTCGCTTGCCGCAACAAA
>JBELAA010000445.1:0-1098 GCA_049509315.1 Sedimentisphaerales bacterium
ACGCATGAGGGTAAAAGAATGTATATCGGCAGATTCGCCAATGAACTCGATGCGGCGCGAGCATACGACAGAGCGGCTCTGAAGCACCATGGCGTGTTCGCAGGAATAAACTTTCCCCGCGAAGATTATATCAATGAAATAAAACCATCGCAGTGATATTCATTGATAATTGATAACTGATACCAAAGGCCCTAAATAAATTCTCTATCGGTATTTGGAATAGAATTCGTAGGGTGGGCTGTGCCCACCTTTTCGGATGATAAATCTGGTGTGCACAGCACGCCCTACAAGAACTTCGCAAAGCTACGCCAAGGGCTTCGTGACTCGCAGAGAAGAGAGATTGCTTCGCTGCGCTCGCAATGACAACCCGGCTGCGCTACGACAAGCAACACGGCGGTTACTGTTTGAGGGAATGAGCGCCGTTGCTCGCGATGCTCGTCTGCTCGTATTGCTCGATGAATTTACTGCTGAGACGTATATAAACCAGCGTCGCGACCAGCGCCGCGACGGCCGCGGCCCACCAGAGAAACCGCACAAAATAAATCCAGCCCGAAAAAACGGAGACGACTTCAGGCGCGATGAGAATCGCCGCAACCATCGAGAGCTGAAGCACAGTCGAGACCTTTCCGGCCAAAACCGGGACCACGCGAAGTTTGCCCGTCAGGAAAAAAACTATGAGAAATCCTATGAAGAGCAAAATGTCCTTGCCGATAATTAGAACCACAACCGTAGGCGGCAGCAGAAAACCATCGATGCCGGAATGTCTCGTGGCCAGAAGCAGGCACGCAGAGGTGATGAGGAGCTTATCGGCGGTGGGGTCGAGAAAGGCGCCGAGGCGGGTGATTTGGCCGTTTCGCCGGGCAAGCAGACCATCGAGACCGTCGCTTACAGCCATTAAGACGAAAATTGCCACCGCCGACCAGCGAATCAGAAACCGGGTATGGTCGGCAAACTCGGGGTCGTTGATATTGAGCATACAGCTTATAAACGGCGCAATAAGCAGTATCCGCAAAATCGTGATTCTGTTTGCCCAGGTCAGTTCCATCGAATTACATATCCCTTCTAAATACAGCTTCTCGCATTTCCCCGCCCCTGTCC
>JBELAA010000446.1:0-1097 GCA_049509315.1 Sedimentisphaerales bacterium
CGACATACGCCTTGCGGTGATTAAAGAACAACAACAACCCTCGCCAGACCCAAAATAATCAACAGCCGCACCGGACTGTCATATTAGCATAACCGGACTGCCAAAAATGGTTTGAAGCGGAAGGGAGCAAACCGGCTTGCATAACATAAACACTTATATAAAAAGAGGTTAGGTTATTAAGTGGTATTTGGGGCGGGATTGGTATATCATTTGCAGGTCTTAACTACGCAGAATTAATACATTAAGAAGAATGTTGGCAAAAATTGGTAAGGAGAAAAAGCAATGGCGGTTAAACAATTGGCGTTTGACGTTGAAGCGAGGGCGGCGTTATTGAAAGGCGTGGAGAAACTTACGGCGGCGGTCAGGGCGACGTTAGGGCCGAGGGGAAGAAACGCAATCATCGATAAAAGCTGGGGTGGCCCTACCGTTACCAAAGACGGCGTTACAGTCGCTGAGGAAGTGGAACTGTCGGACAAGACCGAGAATATGGGCGCCAAATTAGTCAAAGAGGCGGCCAGCAAGACCTCGAAAATTGCCGGCGACGGAACGACGACGGCAACGGTGCTGACCGAAGCGATGTTCAGAGAGGCGTATCGCAACTTGGCGTCAGGGGCGGACGCGATGGCGCTGAACCGCGGGATGCAGGAGGCGGCCAAAGCCGTCGCGGAAAAATTGAAAACGATAGCTAAGCCGGTGGAGGTCAGCAAGAAGACCGACATCGCAAACGTCGCGACGATATCGGCAAACAACGACAGCGAAATCGGCAACACGATGGCTGAAGCGTTTGGCAGATTAGGCAAGGACGGCGTGATTACCGTTGAGGACGGCAAAGGGCTGAAGACAACGGTTGACTACGTCGAGGGAATGCAGTTTGACAGGGGATTCCTGTCGCCTCATTTCGTAACCAACCCCGACTCGATGACCTGCGAGTTGGAAAAGCCGTTGATTCTGGTCTATGAGGACAAAATCAGCAGCGTTGCGAAATTAGTGCCGCTGCTGGAAAAAATCGCCAAGAGTAAAAGGGCGTTGTTGATTATCGCAGAAGACGTCGAAAGCGAGGCGCTGGCGACCTTAGTGGTCAATAAACTGAAGGGGAT
>JBELAA010000447.1:0-1095 GCA_049509315.1 Sedimentisphaerales bacterium
ACCCCGATTATTAACTTCAGCATCCTGTTCATCAGTTTGCCTTCCTTTCCTCGAGGATAATGGCGTTGGCCGTAACCCACCCTATTATCAGAAGCACAAAATAAGAAACGTCCGCAAAGCTCAGGACGCCCTTTTGCATCGACTCGAAATGCGTCTGCAAGCTCATTTTCTCAATCGCCGTAACCAGCCCCATCGGCAAAAACGTCGCAATGTAATTCATCGTCGTGGGAAGTCCCGCGAATACCAGCACCGCGCAGGCGACCACCGACAGCACAAAACTGATTACCTGGTTTTTACTGACCGCCGAGAAAAAGCACCCCACCGCCAGAAACCCCCCTGCCATAAGAATACCGCCCAAATAACCCGAAACTATTATTCCTGTATCCGGCTGCCCGAGGTAATAAACCGTTATGACCATCGGGAAAGTTAAAATAAGCGCGATTGCCAGAAACACCCACGCCGCGAAAAACTTCCCCAAAACCGCCTGCGTTACCGTTATCGGCAACGTAAATAATAGCTCAATTGACCCGCTCTTCCTCTCCTCCGCCCACAGCCGCATCGCCGCCGCCGGCACCAAAAACACAAACAGCAAAGGCATATTGCTGAAAAACGCCGTCATATCCGCCTGCCGTATCTCGAAAAACCCGTCCTTGAAAGTCAGGTACGCCGAGAAAAACAAAAATACCACCAGAAACACATACGCAATCGGCGTCGTGAAATACGACTTCAATTCCCTCTTGAACACCGCCTTAAACCCGTTCATTATTAACTCCCGTTTACATATTTTTTATTTTTAATTTTCTATTTTCAATTTTCTATTTATTTTTCTCTCGTGGCGAAGGCCGTCGAAACAATAAATAGAAAATAGAAAATAATAAATAGTAAATCTTAAGCCGCTTTATGCTGTGTAATTTTCCGAAATACCTCATCCAGCGAGCAGTTATATTCCCTGCGAAGCTTTTCGGGCGTCGAATCAGCTAAAATTTTGCCTCTCGCTATGATTACCGTCCTGTCGCAGATTGCCTCGACCTCTTCGAGTATGTGCGTCGAAATCACGATACATTTTTCCTTGGCCATTTGGCCGATGAGCTGCCT
>JBELAA010000448.1:0-1094 GCA_049509315.1 Sedimentisphaerales bacterium
GTGCCCTCCGACCCCAACGACCCCAATTCGCCGATGACGCACGTTCTTCGCAGTTACGCGGAAGTGGCGCCTGCTCTTACCAGACAGTTATACCAGCAGAAAGTGGATTCCAAGGCCGAACAAATCATGCAGGAGGCAAAGTCGATAACCGAGGCCAACCTAATCGGTATCGAGGACGAGCAGCACAAGCTGACCGATGAGCAGATTAAGCAAAGCGCTATAGGTTACGAAAAAACCGCCGCCCAGCTCGGCGAAAAATACAAAATCAGGGTCTATAGCGGTAAAACAGGTCTCTTAAGCGCTGCCGATATTCAGACGGACGATGAACTTGTGCCGCTTTATCTGGAGAGCAGCGGTCTTTCCGTCGTCAGCATGCTTCGGCTGGTATTTGCCGTCGAGCCCCTCAAGGATAGTATCCTCGGCCCCTTTGACCCGAAACCGCCCCGCCTTTACCAGAATATCGGCCCGCTGCGGGACGTTCGCGAGCAGTCGCAGGGTTACGCCGACAGGAATATGATGCTTGTCCGTGTTATCCGTGCCGATAAAGCGTTCGAGCCGGTCGGTGTGGACCAGAAACTCGACAAGCGCACGGTCCAGCTCGACCAGAATACACCGGCTACAGATACAAATTCGGTAAAAGAGCTGGTTGTCAACGACCTGAGATTACTTGCGGCGATTGATACCACCAAAAAGAAGGCGGAAGAATTTGTAAAACTGGCGACCAAAGAAAGCTGGAATACCGCCGTCAACAATTTTAATGAGCTTTACGCCCCCAAAACAAAAGGCATCGCCGAGACAGAGGTCGTATTCAAACTGCAAAGCCGGCAAGACCTGCAAAGAATCCCCGATACTGGAATCGCGAAGATGGCAGTCGTTCATCAGGGCGACCCTCTTGCCGGCGTCATACTTGACAGAACCAGAATGGAAAAAATGCTGTTAGACAGGTTTTACGCCCTTGCGACCTCGGACGCCAATGTCCCGGTAGTTTCCGGCTCGATAATGGAATTCAAGCCGGCATTGTCTTTCTACTGCATCGAAAACCTGGTCGTTCACCGGCTTTATGAGGACCGCTACGAAAGCGGCAAGGCGATGCA
>JBELAA010000449.1:0-1077 GCA_049509315.1 Sedimentisphaerales bacterium
GGGAAAAAGTCCGCGAGCAAATCGCTGAGCTTCGGGGCAAAATCGAACGCTTAGGCAACGTCAATCTCGACGCCATCACCGAGCAGGAAGACCTCGAAAAACGTCACGGCTTCCTCGCCGCCCAGCTCGACGACCTCAATTCCGGCAAAGGCCAGCTCCAGCAGCTTATCAACCGGCTGAACAAAATCAGCCGGGAGAAATTCGCCGAAACATTCGAATTGATTCGCGGCCACTTCCAGCAGATTTTCCGCAAACTTTTCGGCGGCGGCAAGGCCGACATCGTTCTCGAAACACGACAGGCCCCTGAGGGGCAGGCCGGCTCTTCCGACTCGTCGCCAACGGATGACGTCCTCGACGCCGGCATCGAAATCATCGCCCGGCCCCCCGGCAAGGAAACCCGCAGCATCTCACTGTTGTCGGGCGGCGAAAAAACAATGACCGCAATAGCGCTATTGTTTAGCGTCTTCAAAACAAAACCCTCGCCATTCTGCTTCCTTGACGAAGTCGATGCCGCGCTGGACGAGGCCAATAACGAGCGATTTGATTTGCTGCTCAAGGAATTCCAGAAGGACTCGCAGTTTGTCGTCGTTACGCACTCCAAGCGAACAATGGCAATTGCCGATATGCTCTACGGGATAACGATGCAGACACAGGGCGTCAGCTCGCGAATAAGCGTTAATTTCGACCACTACGTCTCGGAACCCGCTGCCGCGTAAATCGGCCAGCGTTCCCACATAATTTTGAGGTTTCATCACTCAGAACCAATCTGCTACAAAAAATCACTTCCAAAATTAAAAATTTTTCATTGAGTGTCCCATATTATCTCGACCGCCAGCAGTGGCCTAAAGGAAGGTAAAAAATATTTTGCTGACCGCTGTTTTTGTTCGGTTTTTGTTAGCCCTTTTCCGGGGGTATAACCGATAGAAGATTTACGATTATGAGCGGAAATATGGAACGTGAAAGAACAATACAGATTGGGCCGGTATGCAAGTTTGGGCCGGGCGGTGATTACACCGAGATATGGCCTGACGGAAGCGAGCTTATAGAATTTGCCAATGCGGAAGGGCAGCATAAAAA
>JBELAA010000045.1:0-12662 GCA_049509315.1 Sedimentisphaerales bacterium
GCCATCGGCTTTGTATTCCTGGGTCAGCTCGTTTTCCGGCTATTGGGTATTACCATCGGCGATTTTATGGTGGCGGGAGGGGCATTGCTTTTCTGCATCGCCATTATTGACCTTGTCAGCCCCGGCAAAGAAAGGCGTATCCCGGACAAAAACCTCGGTGCGGTGCCGATTGGCACGCCGTTGATAGTGGGGCCGGCCGTCCTGGCCACTTCGCTTTTGATAATCTCCGAATACGGCCTGCTGGCGACGGTTATTTCAGTCATTGTAAACATACTTTTTGCCGGGCTTGTATTCAGCACTGCGTTTTGGCTGATAAAGGTGCTGGGTGAGGCGGGCACAAAGGCGCTTTCCAAGATAATGAGTTTGCTTCTTGCGGCGATTGCGGTAATGCTATGGCATATCCTACAAAACAGCCGGCAGGAATACCGACAAATCGGGAAAGTTCCACAACAGAAACCGGGCAGGCACCAAGCCGACATGGTTCAGGGCAGGAATGGGAGTTCAGCAATTGCGTGGTAATTGTCGCTCATCCCGACGACGAGATATTGTGGGCGGGCGGCTTAATGTTATTGCATCACGAAACCCGCTGGACGGTGATTACGCTTACCCGGCAAAGCGACCCCGACCGCTCCGCAAGATTCAATAACGTGATGAAATACATAGGCGCCAGGGGAATAATGGGCGACCTCGACGACAGCCCCGAACAAAAGCCGCTTGCCGAAAAAGATATACGAAAGACCATACTATCGCTTCTGCCGATGGGTAAATTCGATATGGTGCTGACACACAGCAGATGGGGCGAATATACCCGGCATATCCGGCACGAGGAAACATCGAAAGCGGTATTGACGTTGTTTAATACAAAGGAGGTGCCCGCTGGAAAAATGTGGATGTTCGCCTACGAGGACGGGGGCGGCAAATACCTGCCTAAGCCCAGCCGGGACGCCGACGTGTCGTTATGGCTGCCTGAAAATATTGCACAGGAAAAATACAAAATTATTACCGAACTTTACGGTTTCGCCGCCGACAGTTTCGAGGCGAAGTGCTGCCCGAAACGGGAAGCGTTCTGGACGCTTGGCGCGAAATAACAAGAACTCACCGCAGAGCACGCAGAGACCGCAGAGAAAACAAAAAAAATAAACTCTGCGTGGTCGCCGCGACCATTTGCGGTCTCTGCGGTGAAAGGAACTGAAAAATGAAAGTATTATTACTATACGATTATCCCCCGTCGCCGGCGGGCCTGGCCACACAGGGACATTTACTGCACAGGGGCCTTGCGGAGCTTGGCATTGACGTGCATTCGGTGCATTTCGAGTCGGGACAGGAAAAGGAATGGTATTATCGGTGGTTTGCACCGGATATTGCCGTAGGCGTGGGTTACTGGGGCCATACGCCTCATTTAGTGCTTCACCCGCAGCGATACGGGGTGCAGGCGGTGCCCTGGTTAGTGGCCGACGGCTATATGGGGGATTATCATGAGATTCTCGAAGGGCTGCCTCTGATACTTGTTACAAGCGAATGGGTAAAAAACGTTTATATACGCGACGGTCTAAGCGGCAGGAATATCGAGGTTTTGCCCGTCGGCTGCGATACAGAGGCGTTCATACCGCGCGACAGAAACGACCCCAAGGTCGCGGCAGTCCGCGAATCGTTAGGTGTTGCGCCCGAGCAGATATTGATTATGACTATCGGCGGAGACGCGACGTCGAAAGGGGCACAGGAGGTTATGCAGGCGCTTGCCCTGATTGGCAAAAAGGGGCCGGACTGGAAATATGTTTGCAAGGTCTGGCCTCAGCCGAGAACCGAAAAACAGAATACTATCGATATGCAGCTTGCGGCAGACCTCGGAATCGAAAAAAACGTTATATATACAACCAGCGTAACCAGCCGGAATTTTATGCCTTATTTGCTGTCGGCCTGCGATATTTACGCGGCGCCATCCCGGCTGGAAGGTTTCGGTATGATTCAGGTCGAGGCGGGCGCCTGCGGCAAGCCGGTCATAGGTATAAAGGCGATGGGGATGCTGGACACAATAGCCGACGGCCAAACCGGATTTTTAGCGGAAGTCGCCACCGAAATCCGTCTGCGTGAAACGATTTTAGACAAGGAATCGGGGCACGACATCGGGCGCAAGATTGTTTTTAACGAGCCGAGAGTCGTTGATTATCGCGCAAGCGTTCACGATATCGCCAAATACCTGATGGAGCTTATGACCAACGAGGGACTACGGAAAAAAATGGGCGAGGCGGGCAGAATTCGCATAGTCGAGAAATTCGATTATCGCGTCGTCGCCAAAAGGTTCGTCGAGATAATTTCCAAGCGACTGGGAATCAAATAAATTGATGATTGATGCTCGATACTTGATACTCGATACTCGATATTCGCAACATCGAGCGGCAGGTATAGAGGAACGAAAGTCATTACAGGATGAACAAATCAAATTTAGAATTGATTTTGCGGGCAAAGGAGGCAGCGGTAGAGATCCTGCTTCATAACTCCCGCGGGCCATACAAGGGATTGCCGCGTGCGGCCGGATGGGGTTATCCTGAGCCATATACACGAGACCTGCTGATTTCGGCTCTCGGAATTTTACTCACCGATAATTCAAAACTAATCGAGTCATTACGAAAAACCCTCGAAACCGTCGCCAAAAATCAAAGTCCCCTCGGCCACATACCCTCATTGGTTCACGACCGGGAAGACCGCGGCTCAAGCGACTGCACACCGCTATTTTTGATAGCGGTTGCGCTGTTCAGGCAGGTTACGGGAAAGCGAAAGTTTCTCGAAAGCGCAGTCAAAAAGGCGTTTGGCTGGCTGGAATATCAAAGCCCCACTAACCGCATAATGGTCTCGCAACTGCCCACAAGCGACTGGCGGGATGAGCAATGGGTGTTAGGTTACGGGTTATATGTCAATACGCTCGTATATGCGTGCCTTCGGCTATATGGGCAGCATAAACGGGCGGATGAATTGGCCGAGCAAATGGGCAGGTTCACGGTCAGGGGCGACAGGCAGAATCGCCATATTCACGAGGGGCTGGCGCTAGCCAATAAACCATATTATGCCCTGTGGTCGTATAAGGTTTACAGAAGTGAACGGTTTGATTTGTTAGGTAATTCGCTGGCGATACTGACGGGTATCGCATCGGCATCGCGGGGGCGTAAAATCGTGTCGTGGGTCGAGGCAGAATGTAAGTCGATGAGGAACAACGGCGACTTGTCGCTTGATTTGCCGCCGAATTTTTTCCCGTATATCAGGCCGGAAGACCCGGACTGGGTTTCGCGATACGCCAAATACAATAAACCCGGCGAATATCACAACGGCGGCGTATGGCCTTTAGTATGCGGGTTTTATGTGGCGGCTTTAGTCGCGGCGGGTAAATATGAGATCGCGGAAAAGAAACTATCGGCGCTGGCGCAATTAGTGAAGCCGGCACGTAACGCGAACGTAGAATTCGGATTCAACGAATGGTTCAGGGCGCAGGATGGTTTGCCTCGCGGCGAGGATTGGCAAAGCTGGTCGGCGGCGATGTTCCTTTACGCGGCTGAATGTGTTGAGCAGAAAAAGACGCCATTTTTTGATAAAATTCGATAGTTTAGGACAGTGAACGCAAATGTATAAAAGCTTTTTTGTTTTTCTGTTTTTAGCGGTCGTAGCCGGCTGCGGCAATACGACTACTCGGCAGCCGCAGACCAAGGGTATTAAAATCGGCGAGCTGGCGCCCAAAGGCAAGACGCCTAATCCGCCGCCGATGCAATTCCTGCAGACGACCAACATCGATATAGTAACATACGAGCTGCCCGCGAAAGATATAAATTTGCTGGACAACGTGTGGGCGATTTTGCCGGATAATCCTGAAAGCATGCGAATTACCGACCCCGACGGCTTTGCGGCAAACGGACTAAGGGTCGCGGCAGGCACGTTCGGCAAAAAAAATAAAATAACGGATGCGCTGAAAACGATAAAGGCGCGGAAGCTTTCGACAACGTCGCTTTTAATTCACGATGGTCAGCCCGAAATGCTGGTTCTCGGCCGGCTGACGCGCAAATCGACAATTGCCTATATCGCCAGAGGCGGGACAGATGCAAATGCCGAAGCCGGCCCCGCGATTTTAGGGCTTCAGGTTTACGCGAGGCAAATTACGCCCCCCCGCCCCAGCGGACAAGCCCCTGTTGCGCAAATGATATCACGGGTTCAAATCACACCGGCAATTTCGGCTTCCACCGAAGGACTGCCGGAGGAGCTTGCGATTCGGATGAAACAGCAGGACGTGCGGATTTACTCGGCGGCTTTCGGGCTGAATATGAAACCGGGTGATATTTTCTTGCTGGCCCCAACCCCTTATAAAATCGGAGACGACGCCACCGCGGCAGGCAGGTTCCTTACACGAAACGGGTCTGAGCCAATGATAAAAATCCTGCTGTTTGTCTGCACGTCAATAATGTGAGATTGATGATTGATAATTGATAATTGATGATTACCGCATTAACACGCTGCACCGAATATACAGAACCAGTCATAGCCGAGGCTATTGCCAAGCAATTCGAATTACTCGGCGGTCTTGAGCAATTTGTCAAACGAGGCGATACCGTCCTTTTGAAGCCCAATTTCATCGCGCCAAAGCCGAGGCATTGCGCCACGCAAACGGACCCGGCGATAATCATTGCGACCGCCAAACTGCTGAAAGATTTCGGCTGTAAGCCGTTTGTCGGCGATTCACCCGCCTGGGCGAACGTTTTCGCCTGCGCAAAAGCCCTCGATTTGGAAGCACCTTTGAAAAAACTCGATGTGCCAATCAGGCAACTGAACAAGCCCGTCAAACGCCAAATAGCCGGCGTCAACGTCGGTATCAGCTCACTTGCCCTCGACGCCGACGTAATTATCAACCTGCCGAAATTCAAATCGCATCAGCAATTAGTGGCGACCTTTGCCGTCAAAAATATGTTCGGCTGCGTCAGCGGCAAGTGGAAGGCATACTGGCATTTCGCCAAGGGCGGCAACGAGACGAAATTTTGCAAGTTTTTAATCGAGATATACAAGCACCTTGCACCGGCCTTAACCATAATCGACGCCGTAATCGTTATGGACGGCCCCGGGCCAATCAACGGAAGAGCAAGGCCGCTGGGCTGGCTTATCGGCGGAACAGACCCGATTGCCTGCGAAATCGTTTGCAGCCGATTGATAAACCTCGACCCCGATACACTACCGATTTTCAGAACCGCCAAAAAAGCTGGTTTTGGCAATTCAAATCCCGGCAGCATCGAAATCGCAGGCGACCCATTACCGCAAAAAACCTGCACCGATTTTATGCCGGCTGTGCCGACACCAATCCGGTTTTCGCTGCCGCGGGTCTGTAAAAGCATCTGCAAACAGATAATCCTGCTCGTCTCGGCGAAGGCACTGAGGAGACCGCACAAAAAACAGATGCACCGAGCCGTAGCGGGGCTGGCAAAACCCGCAAAAAAATGATACAAACCATTTCATAACCTTTACATACTGACCGATTATATTTGTCATACCTGCGAAAGCAGGTATCCAGTAGCTTATAGAATCGGATGGATTCCCGCTTTCGCGGGAATGACAATTATGAAATGGCTTATAAGAATCAAATATGGACAGCGGGCAGGTAAATATACTCGGCATCGAGACGAGCTGCGATGAGACGGCTGCGGCGGTAGTGGCTGACGGCGCGATTGTTAAATCGTCGGTCGTCGCCTCACAGGCAAAAATCCACGAAAAATACGGCGGCGTTGTCCCCGAAATCGCCTCGCGCGCCCATATCGAAAATATATACCCCGTGATAACCGAGGCGCTCGACGCAGCCAAAGTTACCAGAGACGATATTGCCGCGATAGCCGTCGCAAACCAGCCGGGACTTGCGATTGCCTTGATTGTGGGCGTTACCGCAGCCAAGACGCTGAGTATGGTCTGGGAAAAACCCCTTATCGGCATTAACCATCTGCACGCCCATTTGCAGTCGGCGATAATAGCAGAACAACACCTTCAGTTACCCGCCGTAGCGTTGATTGTGTCGGGCGGACATACCTGCTTATATGAGTGCGAATCGCCGCTTGAACTGAAATTATTAGGCCGATGTATCGATGATGCGGCGGGTGAGGCGTTTGACAAGGTTGCTACTATTTTGAACCTGCCTTACCCTGGCGGCCCCTCAATTGAAAAGGCATCACAGGCAGGCAATCCCAAAGCAATCAATTTTCCACGCACGATGCTTGGCACTGATTCGCTGGATTTCTCATTCAGCGGCCTTAAAACCGCAGTGCTTTACCATTGCAAAGGGCAGGATATGAAAGGACAACTGCGAACCGGCTCGATGAGCGAACAGGAAATAGCCGATATCGCGGCGTCATTTCAGTCGGCGGTTATCGACGTGCTTGTCGAAAAAACACAAAGGGCAATCGACAAAATCAACGCCAAAACAGTCCTCGTGGGAGGCGGCGTCGCGGCCAACAGTTTATTACGCAGTGAGCTTGAGAAAATGTGCCGGTCTTATACGCCTGCCAAAACGCTATTAGTCGCCCCGAAACGTTATTGCACCGACAACGCCGTTATGGTAGCTTCGCTTGCGTATTACAAATACAAGGCAGGGCTTTTCGCCGATTTGACGTTAGAGCCGAAAGCCAGCGGTTAAGGAGACAAAAAATTCAGCCGGAACAATTAAAACAGTTGTTGCAGCAGGTTAAGCAAAACGAGCTGACTATTGACGAGGCGGTCGAGAAACTTCGCCATTTGCCGTTTGAAGACCTCGGCTTTGCGCGTATCGACCACCACCGCCAGATTCGCCAGGGATTCCCAGAGGTCATTTACTGCCCCGGCAAGACAACCGAGCAAATCGTTAAAATTTTCTCGGCATTAGCCGCAAAGGGTAATAACGTCCTGGCAACAAGAGCTGAACAAAACGTTTACGAAGCGATTTCACAAACCGGCCAATTCCCTCAAGCCCGCTATGATAAACCAGCAAGGGCAATCGTGCTTGAACAAAAGGAGTTGCCTCAATCGAAATCGGTTTTGCCGATTATCACGGCGGGCACCGCGGATTTGCCCGTAGCCGAGGAGGCCAAAGTTACCGCCGAGATTATGGGCCAGCGGACAGAATTGATTTACGACGTCGGCGTCGCGGGTTTGCACCGGCTGCTCGCTCACGTGCCGAAGCTGCAACAGGCCAATGTTGTTATCGTGGTTGCGGGAATGGAAGGGGCGCTTGCCAGCGTGGTTGGCGGGTTAGTAAGCTGCCCGGTAATCGCTGTCCCGACAAGCGTCGGCTACGGGGCAAGTTTCGAAGGCCTTGCGGCCCTATTAACGATGCTCAATAGCTGCTCTTCAGGCGTAACCGTCGTCAACATCGACAACGGCTTTTCCGCGGCGGTATCCGCAACACTTATAAACAGAGGAATAGAACACTCACGTAAATAATATCTCCGAACTTCACAACTCAACTGAAAACTTAATGGGCAGCGGCAGCTGGGCGAGCGACGGCGGTGACGTTGCAGTCAGTAATTTCGGAAGCATTTTGACGACAGGTATTTTTTCTGATGCCATTTTTGTCCAAAGTATCGGCGGCGGCGGCGGGGCTTCGGGCGGTTTGGTCTCTATCGGCGGCTACGGCTCGGCGTCTTTATTCCCTCTGTTAACTACAGTGGCGCCTTCGTCGAGACGAGTAAGGCCTTTATTGCTAAAACATTAGGGCACATCTGTCAAGAAAATTTATTCGGTTTTTTGACATAAATTAAAGTCGGCGGGTTTGACAACAAACTAACAGCCGATAGAATCCTGAGCCATATATAAGGGCAAGAAAAGAATTGATTTACCAGCAATCTTCCTCAAGGGCGAAATTGCAGTTTAGCCAGTTATCGGCCAGCGTATCCAAATCGAACAAGTCATATCCAGCAAGCCATGCATTTGCCAGAACGGCAAAATCTGTAAATTCGACTTTGCAGTTGCCATTGTAGTCGCCGTCTATTGGTTCGAAGCAGTAACCATGCTGAGTATATTTGATTGTGGCATAATCAGAATCACCCCGTGCCGAATCGCTTGTGCCTAATACATAAACATTTCCGAAACCGTCTATTTTCAAATCACAAGGGTAGTCATGACTATTACCTGGGCCGTTGTAAGTTATCAACCAGAGCTGGTTGCCATTGGCGTCATATTTGAGAGTTACATAGTTTTGGTCGCTTAGACCGGTTATATAAACGTTATTGTATCGGTCAATTGCCAATTTTACTGCATAATCATTACCATTAGTTGGGCCATTATACCGGGCTACCCACAATTGGTTTCCATCAGAGCTGTATTTTACGGTTGCAAAATCATCATTTGTGTCTGCGCCAGAACTGTAACCTGTAACATAAACATTGCCAGAATTATCAATACCTATATCGTATGCTTGGTCGAATCCGTTAGAAGGCCCATTATATCTTGCGGCCCACAACTGACTGCCGCTTGAATTATATTTGATTGTGGCATAATCAATTGAACCAGAACTAGTTCGGCTATCCCCAGTCACATAAACATTACCAGCACTGTCAATAGCAAGAGCTGTCGCCTCGTCGACAACTCCGTCGGGTCCGTTGTAAGTTGCAATCCAAAGCTGAACACCGTTTGAATCATACTTAATGGTTCCGTAATCGCCTCGTGTGGCTCCTGTTATATAGGTATTTCCGGCGTCATCAACGGCAATAGCCCTTGCCTGGTCGCTACTGTGGTCAGGATTATCATATCTGGCTTGCCATAACTGATTGCCGTTGGGGTCATATTTAATGGTTAAATAATCGCTATTTGTGCTGCTTGAATAACTATAACCGGTTACATATACATTTCCTGAATTATCAACAGCCAAAGCATAAGGGGCATCTTGGTCATTTGCCGGACCATTATAAATTGCCGTCCATAATTGCACGCCATTCGAATCATATTTAATTACTGCATAATCTGAAGAGGCAGTATTTATATTATTGTATTTTTGGGCAGCCACATAAACATTGCCTGAATTATCAACTGCAATATCACGACCGGTATCGGTGTAATGGGCTGCGTCATAAGCCCTCTTCCATAACTGATTGCCGGAAGAATCATATTTAACCGTTACACAGTCAAAAGAATTAGTATCGCCTGCCGCGGTGCCGGTCACATAAACATTTGCGAATTTGTCAACTGCCATAGCATAAGCAACATCATCGAAATAGGCGTGACCGTTAAATCTCGCCAGCCACTGCTGATTACCGTTGAGGTCATATTTTATTGTGAGATAATCTTTATAAGTATTCGGGTCACAACTGTACCCCGTAACGTAAATATATGAACCGCGAATTGTCAAAGCATACGCATAGTCCGTATAGTTAGCCGGTCCATTATATCGGGACACCCATAACTGATTTCCATTTGTATCGTACTTGATTGTTGCATAATCATAATCATTTCCGATGCTCCTGCCCGTTACATAAGTATTTCCCGAGCCGTCCACTGCCATGTCAATCGCGACATCCGTACCATTAGCCGTGCCGTTATATCGTGAAACCCATAACTGGCTTCCGGCTGAATTGTATTTTATCGTTGCGTAATCTCTCGCAGAACCCACTCCATTGCTCTCTCCAGTTACATATACATTATTCGAGGAATCTAAAACTAACTTATAAATTATATCGGTTGAGCTGGAAGGTCCGTCGTATCTTGCCGCCCATTGTTGGATTCCGCTGGAATTATATTTTACAGTTGTATAATCATATCCGGTTCCTGAGCCTGTACTCTGTCCTCCAACATATACATTGCCGGAAGAATCCACAGCAATGGCATTGGCATAATCGGTACCGGTTCCGGTCCCGTTATATTGTGCAGACCATAATTTTTGACCGTTAGTATTATATTTCACGGTGACATAATCGGTATTTCCTGACCCGCCGCTGCCCGCAATATAAACATTATTTGATGAATCCAGAACAAGAGCTCTGGCGATATCATTGCCGCCATATGTGGATACATAATATGGTGCAACCCATAACTGGTTACCGTTTGAATCATATTTGATTGTAGCAATATCAAGGCTAACGCTTTCGTAGTATGTCCCTGTTACATAAACGTTTCCCGAATTATCAACGGCAATTGCATTAGCTGTATCACTTGAGGAGTGCCCGCCGTAATAAGATACCCAAAGCTGATTTCCATTAGGGTCATATTTTATAGTGGTATAATAAGCGGTTGAGCTGCCGTTGGGGTAACGCTGACCGGCGACGTAAACGTTACCTGAATTATCTACGGCAATAGCTTTGGGAGTATCCATGCTGTGGTTGGGACCGTCATAACTTACCGACCACAAAAGATTACCAGCCGAGTCATATTTGACTGTTACTATATCATAACTGATAATTCCCTGGCATCTGCCTGATACATAAACATTGCCGGAACTATCAGTAGTGATTACATAGGCATAATCATCGAAGTTTCCGGTCCCATTGTAAGTGCTTACCCATTGCTGAAGTGGTGGGGTTTCGGCTAAAGATAAAGCGGGAAAAAATAAAACGACGCAAATAATTACCATATAACTTTTCATAACTCTTCTCCTTTATAATTTTCAAATGCAAATACCCATTATATCAAAAAATTTTGCTAAAAACAGCAATTTTGTCATTTTTACACAGGAATATGATTTCGACAGGATTATAGAACAGGCGTATAATATGCCTTTATGGCTTTAGGTAAAAACACAAAAACGTTGTTCAGCGGGTCGGAGCAGGCAAAAATGGCCGCGGCGGCGCCACTGGCGGTGCGGATGAGGCCGAGAACCTTAGATGAGTTCGCGGGACAGACGCATTTTGTAGGGCCGGGGAAGCTGCTTCGGCGTATGCTTGAGGCGGACGCCCTGTCGAGCTTGATATTTTACGGGCCGCCGGGAGTAGGGAAAACGTCGCTTGCAATGGTGATTGCCAACCAGACCAAGGCGGAATTTCGATACATAAGCGCGCCGGCGGCTTCGGTAAAGGACATTCGCGACGTAATAGCTGAAGCGAAAGACCGATTGGCAGGCGGCAGAGGAAGAACGGTTCTGTTTATCGACGAGATACATCGGTTCAACAAGGCGCAGCAGGACGTGCTTTTGGATGACGTGGAATCGGGGATAGTGATTTTTATCGGCGTAACGACTGAAAACCCGTTTTTCGCGGTCAACTCGCCATTGATTAGCAGGAGCACGGTATTTTATTTCGAGCCATTGAAAGAGGAAGACATCGTGCAATTGTTAAAACGGGCAATCAGCGACAAGGAACGGGGACTTGGCAAATACGATATCGAAACAGACGACAAAGCGTTCAAATACTTAGCGGCCGTATGCGACGGCGACGCGAGAAAGGCACTGACGGCACTGGAAGTCGGGGTTTTGTCATCATTGAATGTAAAAGAAAGCGCGGGCAAGATGCCCGCGACACGGCCTGCGACTCGTATAAAATTTGATTTGCAAACCGCTAAGGACTCGATTCAGGGCAAAACCATTGATTATGACCAGACAGGCGATACGCATTATGATTTAGCGAGTGCGTTTCAAAAGAGTATGAGGGGAAGCGACCCCGACGCGACGATATATTGGCTTGCCCGGATGCTGGCAGGCGGCGAGGACGTGCGATTTATCGCAAGACGTATCGCCGTGTGTGCGGCTGAGGACGTGGGTAACGCCGACCCTATGGCAACGGTATTAGCTGCGGCGGCAGTCCAGATTGGCGAATTTGTGGGACTGCCTGAGGCGCAATTGGCGCTTGCGCAGGCGGCGATTTACGTGGCGTGCACGCCGAAATCGAACGCATCATCGTCGGCAATCTGGAAGGCGTCGGCGGACGTGCAAAATGAGCCGACTATACCGGTGCCTAAGCATCTTAAAGACAGCCATTACGCCGCTGCTAAGAAAATGGGTTTCGGCGTCGATTACAAATATCCTCATAATTTCGAAGGCGGTTTTGTGGCGCAGGATTATTTGCCCGCCGGAATCAGGAAAAAATACTACAGGCCGAGCGACCGAGGATACGAAAAAAATATCAGCGGTTATTTACAAAAGCTCGAAATACTGATAAAAGATAGCAAAGTCAACAAGCCCTGAACCAAAAGCGGTTCAGGACGGACCCCGTTCGACAAGCTCAGGGCAGGGTGATGTAGGAATAAATATGGAAAAAGCGGAATTAAGGCAGGAGTTGCAGAGGTGCCTGATTGGCATGTCGGCTGAGCAGCGAAAGCTCAAAAGCCATAATGCCTGCAGAAATCTCATCGCAACGAGTGAATTTCAAAACGCCTCGTCGATTATGATTTACCTGTCGCTGCCGCACGAGCTGGATACGTCTGAGGCGATACTTTGCGCCTGGCAAATGGGCAAAACCGTCGTTGTGCCCAAGGTTTCCTGGCAGCAAAGGCATATGATACCCGTCAAGATATACTCACTGGAAACAGGGTTTTCATCGGAGGTGGCGGGGCTGCGTAACCCGATAACGGGGGTGCCGGTGCCGTTCAGCGAGATTGACCTGGTGGTGGCGCCGGGGCTTGGTTTCGACAGCAAAGGCAATCGTCTTGGCCGGGGCGGGTCGTATTACGACAGGTTTTTCGCGAACAAGGAATTGAAGGCGCCGAAATGTGGTTTCGCTTTCGCCGAACAGGTGATAGAATCGGTGCCT
>JBELAA010000450.1:0-1075 GCA_049509315.1 Sedimentisphaerales bacterium
AAATCGGTTGAGAAAATACCATCAGCGCCCATCATGGCAACCTTCTCCAATCCCTTTACCTCCTTCACCTGTCGCGTGATGTGACCGCCTGCTGCGATAAAGACGGGGTAATAGATAAATTCAGGTTTGCCTGTGGCGATCTTTGTGAGAACGGGCCGCATATCTGTATCCGTAGGGGCAACCGCTTCTTGAGAAGTGATGGTCCCACCCAGTTTTTTAAAGGTATCTGCAAAAATAGCCTGTAGTTTTTCGGCATAAATGCTTCCATCGTGAATGGTCGCTGCCCTTTTAACCTTTAATACCTTAAAGGCGAACTCGGCTGTCACGGCGCCTTGAACTTTATCGTTATGAGCAGTACGGAGATAACCGTCATATTCGGGCCCACGCTTCGGGTCTGTCAAATCCGGCGCGGTAGCCGATGGTGAAACCGTTGCTATACCAGCTTTCCAGAGGATCGGTACTCCAGGCCGGGCCTCGCTTGAACAGCTCGAGCCGATTGCCGCTACAATCGTCGGGTCGGCAGCAAGTTTGGTGGCAGCCGCCAGGCCGCCTTCGGCGTTACAACCTGTGTCCTGAACGGTTATTTTAATAGGGAACCCAAGAATTTTGCCGCCCTTGTCATCAATGGCAATTTCCACACCCCGTTTGGTATCTGTTCCCAACGAGGCGTCCGGACCTGCAACAACAAACCAGCAAGCAATGTGAACAGGTTCGCCGGGTTTGATCTTCACCACACCCATCGGGTCTTCATATTTGAAAGTTGGTTTTGTCTGCTGCGCTGAAACCATTGATCCCGTCATTACGATAAGACCATTCGCTATGATAAGAACGAATAATAAGATGGGTAGGCGTTTCATAAGGACCTCCTTCCTCTTCAATTGGAAATCCGAACCTCAAAACCCAAACTTCAAATAAATCCCAAAATTATGGAATCTAAAATCCAAATGTCAAACTTTAAAACTTCGTAAAATTTTTAAATTCATTTTAGATTTTGATTTTTGGATTTCAGAATCTTAATGGTTTTTGCCAGGCCTCTTTGAGATCATAAATATTGGCCTCAATGATCGTCTTTCCA
>JBELAA010000451.1:0-1070 GCA_049509315.1 Sedimentisphaerales bacterium
GATTTTCTGCAGACAGACAAATTCAACGCTTTTATGCGATTCGCCGGCCAAATCGGCGCGCTGGAAGTCCACCTGCTCGAGCCATGCGCTACAGGCAAGCTGGCGGGCGACAAAGACGCAGTTCTCTCACCGGCTGATAAGCAGCTCATTCTCAAGTATCAGAAGGAAGTCGCTCAAGATGACGGTCTGCCGATTCTTTCCTGTTTCCGGTATCTCGAATCACCGCAGGCATTCGGATGCGGCGCCGGAATTTCGCACCTGTATGTTGACGGAAGCGGCGAGGTCTGTCCCTGCAATTTCGTCCCTCTTTCGTTCGGCAATATCACTCAGGAGCCGCTTCACAGCATTCTTGACAGAATGGGTTGCCATTTCCGCAAGCCAAGACCGAATTGCGTCGGCCAGACGCTTTCCAGGCATATAAAAGGCGGGCAACTGCCTCTGAGTCCTCAGGAATCCGCCCAGGTTTGTGAGAAACACCTCCCAATGACCCATTCTGTTCCACGTTTCTTTCAAATTCGGGCCGAGGCCAAAGGAGAGGTCAGGAACACAGAACTGCAATCTGCGTATGACCGAATCCACGAAGATTACGACCGGTTCTGGCTCAAAGAAGCCGGAAAGCCAATACAGGACCTTATAGCGAAAATCCCGGCGACGGGAATCAACAGTGTCTTTGAAGCGGGTTGCGGGACGGGTTATGCCACGGTCCTGCTCACCGAAAAGCTCAAGAAATCCGTCAGTATCACGGCTGCCGACCTTTCCAGGGCAATGCTGGCCCAGGCCCGCAAACGAAGCAAATCCGCAGGGATTCAAAATGTCCGGTTTATTGCAGGCGATGCCCTCGATATTCTAAAACAGGAGAAACCTTTTGATATGGTTTTCTCAAGCTGGGTACTGGGATACATACCTCTAAAACCGTTTTTCCTGGCCGCCGGCCATGCCCTCAAACCCTCCGGCAAGCTGGCATTCGTCGTTCACAAAGAGAACTCTCCTCGTGAACAGCTTGAGATATTCGGGCAACTCGTGGCACAGGACCCCTCCATTTTGCTCAAGCGCGTGGCCTTTGACTTCCC
>JBELAA010000452.1:0-1066 GCA_049509315.1 Sedimentisphaerales bacterium
TGCACCAAATCATATTCATTTTCTTTTATGAGCCGTTTATAGTGCCGATACGCCTTTGCAACCCATTCGACGACTTCAATCTTGCGCCAGAAATGCAGGTTCTTTTTATGAACGCCGACCGTGTAAATAGTAACGTTATCCGAAAGATTCTGCTTTGAAAATCCCGGCTTCGGCGCCGACGTCAGAACGTCCACCGACAGGCCCTCTTGCCCGGCAAACTGCCTGAGTATGGCTAAATGCGCCTGTCCCGCTCCGCCGCCTATCGGCGGAAACTCGTAATTGAGCATCAGTATCTTCATTATATCGTGGTCTTGTCTTCTTACACCTTCTCGATTACTATAGTCATAAACATACCGAGCTGGTTTTTAAACGGGGATAAAAAGTACTCAATGGTCCTTATGACCGGATACAAAAATCCGGGCAATAACTGCCGCATAGTAAATCCGCCGCTGAACAGATACACAAACGGTGTATGGTTGCGGATAGAAACTATTCTAAGACCAGGATATTCCTGCTCGAAAGTTGTCCTGTCACGAATAAGAATAATCCAGGGCATCGCACCATTGGCCGTCGTTAGCGGGCTTTGCTGTTCAAATCCCCAGCCGCCCTGCGGGTCGAACGACTCGTGGTGATAATTTTTAAAAATAAACCTCGCCCAGACCGTATTGGTAGGTTCTATCATTATGATTTTGCCCCCCGATTTAAGGCATCGGTCCGCTTCACTGAAAAAACGTCTCGGCTGAGCTATATGATGAAGTACGTCGAACATAAAAAAGGCGTCAACGCTGCAACTGCCAAAAGGCATATCGGTCGCCGAAAAAACCTTATCGACTCCCTCAATTTTGAGAATGTCGGACGTAATTATATTGGGAATTATTTCTTTAATAAAACCCCCGCCGCTGCCTAGCTCTACCAATACTTTATTTTCCGGCTGTTCTACTGTTTTCCTGAATTGTTTGTAAAAATCGGAATAAAGCTTTTTCAGCAGTGTCTTTTTTCGCACAATCTTTGCGTGCAAAAGAGTCGTCGCCGGGTCATCGAGGTTTTTGATGTCCCTGGTTTCCGG
>JBELAA010000453.1:0-1203 GCA_049509315.1 Sedimentisphaerales bacterium
ATACCCGGACCACGCTCAAGCTCCTTAAATAAATCCCGCGAGCTCCTTGCCGTTGTCGAACGTCATTGCGCCGTATCGGCACGATGTCTTTACCAGCTCAGCCGGCAGCTTTTTGAACGCCTTAACCGTTGCACGCGTCACCGTATCGGCATATTTATACGCATTATGAAAAAATCTCGTGCTAATAACGAAATTGTAGGGTGGGCTATGCCCACCTTTAATTGGTGTGCACCCCGTGGAATCCGAAGGATTCCCGGGACATAGTCCTGGAAATTCCAAAGGAATTTCTCAGGGCAGCACACCCTACCGACTTGCTAACTACTTGTAAACCTCGTTTTTACATCAAAAACGAGCCATAAGGTGTTATCGGGAATGCACTTGCAAGTGAACTGCGGGATTATGAGTCCACTGCTCTACCGCTGAACTACGAGCCCGTAACTGCTTTAAGAATAACCACTTCCACCCTAACCTGTCAATATCAATGCGCCAAAAAATCCCGACCCGTCGGGACAAAACAAAAAAGCCGTCATAAAGGCGGCTTTTGTATAACGAGGCCGAAGGGGCTCGAACCCTCAACCTTCGGATCGACAGTCCGATGCTCTAGCCAATTGAGCTACGGCCCCGAAGAGTCCGGCTTCTCCCGGCAAGCCGGGATACGCCGTGACAAGCGGGCAAATATAACGCCAGCATTGGCCCCTGTCAAATGTTTTAGCGTGCAGTTTACATTCTTGGCGATGACCTGGCTCTGCGCAACTGGGGCTGGGACTTGGGCAGCCGTTTGGAATTTTCCTGCAGGACTTTCATTGCCTTGGCGACGTCGGCGACCTTTAGGACGCCGGTAGTGCGGCCGCCTTTTGCGCCGGCGGTGCAATAGGCGTAGGTGATGTTGATATGGTTTCCGGCAAGCTGCTCGGCGACTTTTGCGAGGGCGCCGGCGTGATTGTCGAGGTTAACACACAGGACTTCGGACTTACTGAAGGGCAGATTGGCCTCAGTGAGGATTGCCTCGGCCTTTTGCGGCTGGTCGAGGACGACCCTCAGGACGCCGTGCTCGACGGAATCCGTAACGGTCATCGCTATGATGTTGATTTTGGCGTTGGCGATTTCGCTGAGGATGTGGGCGAGAATGCCGGGCTTATTAACCATAAAAACCGAGAACTGCGTAGTAACATACATAGTCATTGCCTCCTAAATAAGTTTATT
>JBELAA010000454.1:0-1038 GCA_049509315.1 Sedimentisphaerales bacterium
ACGTTGGTCAGGCGGTAATTAAAGCCGATGTCGTTATGCTGGAAAACTCGCGGCTTATCTAATGGGAAGCACAGGTTCTTGAAATACCTGCATTTGTCAAAAAATGCCTGGTTGCTGGTGATAACAGCGCCGCCTTCACCGCAGGTTATCATTTTATTTGCAAAGAAGCTGAAACACGCGATATCCCCGAGCGCCCCACATTTTTTCCCCTTATATAAGGAGCCCATCGCCTCGGCGGCATCCTCGATAACGATAAGATTATGCTTTTTCGCGATTGCCATAATGGGGTCCATATCGCAGGGATGGCCGTAAATATGCACCGGCATAAGCGCTTTTGTCCTGGGGGTAATCTTCTCTTCTATAAGGGCCGGATTCATATTCCAGGTAACTCTGTCGCAATCGACAAAAACCGGTTTTGCGCCGCAATGACAGACCGAAAACGCACAGGCAATCATTGTAAAAGCAGGGATTATTACCTCATCCCCGGCGCCGACCCCTATTGCTTTTAACGCCAGGTGCAGGGCGGTTGTGCCGCTGGTCGTCAAAGTCGCATTTTTGACGCCTATATATGCGGGGAATTTTTGCTCGAAATCCTTAATGTATTTGCCTCCGGAAGAAATCCAGGTAGAGGCAACAGCTTCTTTGACATATTCCAGTTCGTTACCATTTAAAAACGGCTCACATACAGGTATCACTTTTGGTCTCCTTTCAAAGGTGGTGGAACAATTCTATAAATTTTTGGGTCAAATTCGCCATAGAGTCCCGCTTTTTTTCCATGAACTGTGCTTATTAAAGTCCAGTATTCGGGAGGCGACAAACTCCATTGCGGCATTGCATGGCGATATTCCTCTAATTTAACCGCATACCAGGAACCATCGGCAACAAAGAATCCATTTTCAGGCAATGTAACATCTTTATGATTTACTTTAAAAACATTCAATGACCTTTTGGAATATAACTCTATAAAATTTCCAGTCAGGTCATCGGTATATATCATATTATGTCCTTCTATAGGCATATGCATCAGTAACCTGGTGA
>JBELAA010000455.1:0-1453 GCA_049509315.1 Sedimentisphaerales bacterium
TTATTTGTCGGAATACCTGCGAGGCAGGGATGGCGTGTGTGATTTGCGAAAAGTAATCTGAAAAACCGGGCGATATGGCCGACCCCCAAAAATTCCCCCACAATCTTTGGGACGGTTATTTTGCACAAAGGCGCTTGCAAACGGGCAATTAACTGTTATCATATTGCGTTTACGACTTTTGGTTAATGTTCAGGTAAAGAAAGGTTAGTTTGAAAAATGCTTGCGAAAACAAAGAAAGAAAAGATAGTTCACAGCTACGAGGCCCATCCCGGGGATACCGGCTCGCCGGAGGTGCAAATCGCGATTTTGACCGAGAGGATTAATGAGCTTACCGGGCATCTGAAGCTTCACCGCAAGGACCATTCTTCCCGCCGGGGTCTGCTGAAAATGGTCGCCACGAGGGCGTCGCTGCTCAAGTACGTCGGTAAAAAAGACCCGAAGCGATACCGTGATGTTATCTCCCGTCTTGGCTTACGAAAATAACTAACAGGAGCACAAGAGCACAAGCCAAAAGCGCACAAGTCCTTTTGCTCCTGTGCTCTTGTGACTTACGCACTTTATATGAGGTAGTTTATGTTTAATGTGATTCGAGTTGAAAGAGAAATTGCGGGCAGGATTCTGTCAATCGAAACGGGTAAAATCGCCAGGCAGGCCGACGCCGCCGTCATAGTGCGATATGGTGAAACGATTGTCATTGTCGCGGTGGTTGAAGCGCCGCCGCGGACGGAAGACATCGATTTCTTCCCGCTTACCGTCGATTATCGCGAAAGGCAAAGCGCCGCGGGTAAATTCCCCGGCGGTTTTATCAAACGCGAAGGCAGACCCAGCACCAAGGAAATTCTCACCGCCCGGATGATTGACAGGCCTCTCAGGCCTTTGTTTCCGGAAGGGTATTTTAACGAGGTCCAGATTATGGCCTCGGTATTGAGCGCCGACAAGGAAAACGACCCCGACGTGCCGGCAATGATTGGGGCAAGCGCCGCTCTGACTATCAGCAAAATCCCGTTTATGGGGCCGACAGGCGCCTGCCGGGTGGGCGCAAGGACTCAATCAATATGATTGAGGTCGCCGCCAAAGAATTGCCCGAAGCCGTGGTCTCACAAGCCATTGAGACCGGGCACCAGACCGTAAAAGTCATCTGCGAGATGATTGAGGAATTGAGACAAAAGGCCGGCGTCGAAAAAGAAACGCCTGAGATTGTGCCGATTGACGAGCATCTATGCTCGAAAATACGCGCGCAGATTGGCAGCGAGCTTCAAAATGCAAAGCTTATTCAAGCCAAGCAGCAGCGCAGGACCGCGGCCAGCGATTTGCGGGAAAAACTAATCGAGCAATATTGCGGCTCACAGACAGAATCCGCCGGCCAGGAGAAGCCCGAAGAGGCAATGGTCAAACGGATTTTCGATAAAATCGAAGGCGAGATTATCCGGGAGCTGGCGCTGAAAGGCAAACG
>JBELAA010000456.1:0-1826 GCA_049509315.1 Sedimentisphaerales bacterium
TGGTTGACGCAACCATAGGCAATGGAGGCCACAGCTTGCTGTTCGGCAGGGGATTGGGCCCGAAGGGAGCTATTATCGGCCTGGACGTTGATATTGACGCTGTCCGAAGGGCCCAGTCCATTTTAAAGCAGTTGCAGTGCAGGGTGATTGTGGTCAATTCTAATTTCACCGAAATCGCACAGGTTGTCAGGGAGCAGGGTTTTGAAAAAGTCGATTTTATACTCGCGGACCTGGGGGTTTGCTCGGCACAATTAGCCGATGAGCAGATGGGGCTGAGTTTTCAGCAAAATATGCCTCTCGATATGCGTTTGGATAAAAGTATTAAGACCACCGCTGCCGATATAATTAACAGGACCGATGAGAAGACGCTGGCGGATTTGATATACAGGTTCGGCGAAGAAAGAGCGTCCCGGCGGATAGCGAAGTTTATTGTCGAGCGCCGGCGTCGCGAAGCGATTACGACGACGGGGCAGCTTGCCGCGATTGTAGTTGACGCAATGGCAAGGCGCGGGCAATGGACACGGATTCACCCGGCCACGCGGACTTTTCAGGCGTTGAGAATCGCGGTAAACGATGAGCTGGGGAACCTGGAAGGCCTGCTCGATTCGGCCCCGGGATTGTTAAACAAGGACGGTTACGTCGCTATTATAAGTTTTCACAGTTTGGAAGACCGTTTAGTCAAAACGAATTTTAAGGACAACGCGAGCCGAGGTGTTTACCGGCTGCTGACAAAAAAACCGATTACGTCCTCGCGTGAGGAGATAAGGGAAAACAGGCGCTCGAGAAGCGCAAAACTAAGAATCGCACAAAAAAATTAGAGGCAGAAAGGAAAAGGGAGTTTCGCCATGACATCGGACGCAAAGATTGGGTTGTTGCTGGGTTTGGTATTCATATTTGTAATCGCTTTCATAATCAACGGGCTTCCGGGTTTTCATCACAAGGACGACGGCAACAAGCTGACAGCGAAAGGTTCTTGAGCCGGCGCCCGAGGCAATTCCCGCTTCAGGAATAGGGCAGCCGGTCGCCAGTGCAGCCGGCGCGGCCAATGCCCGTTACACAATGGCGCTACCTCAAAATAATACCGATAGTCAAACGACGTCGCCAGCCGCACCCACTACTGCTGAACCCGTAGCAGCAGCGTCTGCTCAACCACAGACCGTCGAATCAATTACACCCGCCCCGCCGACGGAATCGGTATCGCCCGCTCAACCCGCTCTTGTTAAAACCACGCCGGCGACAAAGCCGGGTTCGGCAAAGCAAACCTCACCCAATACCTACGTTGTGCAGAATGGCGACACATTAGGCGCGATAGCCAAAAAAGTTTACGGCCCGGAGCAGGGCAACAAATTGAGCAATATCGAGGCGATATTCGAAGCCAATCGCAAGACGCTTTCCTCAATGGACGACCTTAAAGTTGGCCAGAAGCTGACAATCCCGCCGATTGCGTCAACCGCTTCGAATACGCCGGCCTCAGCGCTTTCAGGTTCGAACTTTACCAAAGTCGATTCGGTAGGCCAGCGCCATACCCCCGCCAACGCCGAAAAGCCCGCCGCAGCAAATAAGCCCGCCCAGGCGACAAAAGCCGATACCTCGAAGCCGGGCAGGGTTTACGTCGTGAAAGAAGGCGACAGCTTGTGGCAAATCGCGTCGGAGCAGTTAGGCGACGGGAACCGCTACAAGGAAATAGTCAAGCTCAACAGCGATATCCTGTCCAGCGAGGACGACATTCAGGTCGATATGAAATTGAAGCTGCCGGCAAAATAAAATACCCGGTGCGTTTTAGAATTGGTTCGAATTATGCGGTTGGGGATTCACCTCGTATTTGT
>JBELAA010000457.1:0-1464 GCA_049509315.1 Sedimentisphaerales bacterium
GAGTCGGGCAGGCCTTTTTTCTTTTTAAGTGTTACTTTTGTGCATTGCAGCGACGACCATCGGAGCTGAATGGTGGAGAGAAACCGCATTGCCTTTGTAACGTCAACTTCCTTGAGAGAGACGCTGGCTGACTGGCTTTTCTGACCCTGGGAAGTGATGATTATGCCGGAAGTAAGTTTGTAATTGCCGGCGGGGATTGTGCAAAAGCCCGCGGTTTGCTGGACGGCGGTTGCGTAATCGAAATCGACTTTCGCGTCTTTTTCTTTGGGTTGGTTTAGCCGGCCGGGGTCGATAGTGCGCAGGTCATCGAAAATCTGCATTGTTTTGTTATACTGGATCATATCCTCATTGAGGCCGATTCGGACGGCCGGCAGGTAGATACCCCACAGAATCACGGGCCAAAGGACGGCCAGCGCGGGGACAAGAACGTAGTAGAACATCGGGTTTTTATATAACTCTTTTATATCTTTCATTGGCTGCCTCTTGCCTTGCGGTTACGGATGGTCTGGTTGGTCCCGGCGGGGGCGTTTGAGGCCGGCGGCTCAACGGAACCGGCGGCGCAGATTTTGGCTCGACGGTTACGTTGAAAGCGCCGCGGCCGTCTGCAGTGGAGCTTATACTTTGCTGCAGGATGTTCAAATTGGTTTGCTTGAGCGCATCGAAAACCTTGAGTATGTTTTCGGAGCTGGAAGTATCGCCTGATATTGTGATGGATTTATCGGTTATAGTAACCAATTCGATATTGAGGCCGGTGGCCGAGGCGCATTTGTTGAACGCCTGCAGAACAAGCGTTAGTTTTCCCGCGACGGCCTCATCGCCTGAAAAAGAAATCGAACCTTTTTGGGTGTCCTTAATTCGTCGTCGCGCCGTGTCGAGGCGCCTTACGGCTTCTTTTGATTTGTCGGGCATCGTCTGGCCGAACATAAACGCCGCGTAGTCCTTCGCGAACTTCTCGCGAACCATTGCCCTGTCCTTTTTTACCTGCAGGGTATGCATAAAGCCAAAAACACCGATTGCGAACATAAGAATTGTGACAGCGACACTGAGCAGTTTCAGGGCGTTTTGCAGGCGCAGTTTTCCGCCCTGGTAGGGCATAAAGTCGTTGCGCCAGTTGATGGTTTCCGGCAGATTGAGCTTCCAGATTGCCGCACCGTAAGCGATTGCGAATTCGACGATATCGGGGCAATTGGGCAGGACGCTGGCGGGTAATCTTGCGGGGCCGACTATGTCTATAAGCTCCGCGTGGGTGGTGAGATTTTTTGCTATTTGGTCACAATTGATTGCTCCCGCCGCGTCGAAAACCTCCAGACGGTTGACGGAAACGGCCGAACCAAGCTGGGCAATAGTCATCCGAATCTCTCTTGTCAGCAAATCAGTTCTGTTTGTGGGCTTTCCGAGAAGGAAGGTTCGCATCTCGGCAGGGGCCATAGGCGATACTCCCAGCCAGGGCAGGGTAAGGGGAGT
>JBELAA010000458.1:0-1029 GCA_049509315.1 Sedimentisphaerales bacterium
ATTAGCTGCTCGGTATTGGCGGCGTTGATAAACCTCCTCTTGTGATGTCGCTTTTTAGGCCAGGGGTCGGGAAAATATATGTGGAAGCAATCCACGCTTTCGTCAGGGATGTTTTCAGCTATAAATTTGGCCGCATCGGTGCGAATTATACGGACGTTCTTTAAGTCCCACCGCCCAATCCGGTCCACCGCAAACCGGTAATACCTGCTCGCCCATTCAATCCCGATAAAATTGTCCCCCGGCTGAAATCTTGCCTGGTTTAACAAAAATGTGCCTTTCCCGGAGCCAACTTCTATATGCACAGGGGCTATACGTCCGAAAATATCGCCAAAATCAACCCTGCCAACCGCGCTCTGCGGGTCAAATGTTAAATTGGGAAATTTTTTTAATTCTCTTGACATTTCAAAAACCAACCGTTATAAATCCAGCTTTTGTAACGTTTTCAAATATATAGGGGTTTATTATATGCCCAAACCCCGCTGGCAGGCAACCTCCGGGTTTGCTTCGAAATGGCGGGGTGGGTAGTCCGCGTAAAGTAGGGTGCCCCGACAGGCCGACTATGCTATTAGTAACTTTTTTAAATTTTAGTCAATTTTTTTCGGGGATTTCCAGCACCCAAAACTTTAATCGGTCGTATATTAATCCAGTGACGGGCATAGGGTCAAAGCCGGATTAAAGCGACGCAGCAAAAGGACAATGGTCAGATGATAAGGCAGTTAATAAAAACTCGTCGCAAACAGGTTATCATCGACGTCAATACACAAAAGGACTTCTTCCTCGATGACGGCAAAATTCGCGTAGGTAACCGCAGAAGAATACTCATCCACATAAGAAGAATTATGGCGCTGGCCCGCGTCAGGCATATACCCGTAATCTCAATCAGCGAAGTCCACCCTCAAAACAACGGCGGCTGGGGCTATTGCATCGACGGCACCGAGGGCCAGAAAAAACTAAACTACACCCTCCTCGGTAACCACGCCAGCTTCGCCGCCGACAATAACACCGACCTGCCCGTTGACCTGCTGCGAA
>JBELAA010000459.1:0-1021 GCA_049509315.1 Sedimentisphaerales bacterium
TTCTACAAAGTGGGCGTGGAAGAGATACACGCGCTGGACGGCGTGGATTTGGAGGTGTGTGAAAACGAATACATCGCGATTATGGGCCATTCCGGGTCGGGCAAAAGCACGCTGATGAACGTTCTCGGGTGCTTAGACAGACCAAATGAAGGGATTTACGAGCTTGACGGAGAAGACGTTACAGAGCTGGGGGATTCGGAACTGGCGAGGATACGCAACGAGCGGATTGGTTTTGTGTTTCAGTCGTTTGAGCTTTTGCCCCAGATGAACGCCTTGAAAAACGTGGAGATGCCGCTGCTGTATGCCCGCGACGGCTGGTTTGGAAGGGCAGCCAAAGCCAAAAAGGCGCTTGAACGGGTCGGCCTGGGCGACAGGATAAAACACAAGCCCAATCAGCTTTCGGGCGGCGAAAAACAGCGGGTCGCGATAGCCAGGGCCCTTGTGTGCAAGCCGAGCATATTGCTGGCAGACGAGCCGACGGGCAACTTAGACACCAAAACAAGCGAGAGCATATTAAAGCTTTTCGATGAGCTTCACAGACAGGGCCAGACGATTGTGATGGTAACGCACGAGCACGATGTTGCGCAGCACGCCAAAAGAATAATCAGGATGCAAGACGGACACATCCGAAGCGACAGGACAACTCAGGAAGACAATATACACGAGCAGAAAACGGACGAAAAAGCAGGGGAGGCAATATGAGGGGATTGCTTGCCATGCCGTTTATGTTCGTCCGGCTTGTTTACCAGAGCGTTTATCTCGCCCTTGGGCAGATATGGGCCAATAAAACGAGGTCCGTTCTTACGACAATTGGGATAGTTATCGGGGTCGCTTCGGTTACGGCGGTAATCGCGGCGCTGACGGGCCTGAAGGCGAAAATCCTCAGCCAGGTTGAAACATTTGGGACTAATTCGATAATAGTGCAGCCGCAACTGCCGGACAAGGGTCTTAAACGCACCCTGACGTGGTGGGACATAAGGTTAAAGCCGAAGGAATTTGAAGGGCTTTTGGAGCATTGCCC
>JBELAA010000046.1:0-35545 GCA_049509315.1 Sedimentisphaerales bacterium
TGTATTGGCTTAATCAATATGCCGTGCGAAAGGGTCTGGCTCCTCGCCAACAGGAGCTTGAATCGCTGCTGAAAACACTCGCCGGCAACGGTGCGGTTACGTAGTCCTCATTTCCGCGAGATACGAACTTCGGGCAAATGGCGCTGATATGACCCACTTAAAACCAAGCTCAGTCGCCTTTTGTTTCCACCATTCAAACTTTTCAGGCCTGATGTATTCCACAACCTCAAGCGAATCCTTCGATGGCTTGAGGTATTGCCCGATTGTAAGCCGCTCACAGCCGACCGCCCGCAAATCCCTCAATACCTGCTCAACCTCCTCATTGCTTTCCCCTAACCCTAACATAATCGACGATTTTACAGGTGTATTGCCGAACGTTTCTTTGGCAATCCTCAGCAAATTCAACGACCGCTGATAATCGCCCCCCGCGCGTGCTTTTTTGTATAACCCCGGCACTGTCTCAACATTATGTGCAAATACAAATGGCTGCACTTCCTCCAAAACAGCAATCGCTTGTTCCTGGCAATCCCAAAAATCAGGCGTCAGAATTTCAAATTTCACATCGGGGCGCTGTTTGCGAACCTCCCGAATGCAGTCGCGAAAATGCCCCGCGCCGCCGTCAGCCAGGTCATCGCGGTTGACGCTTGTGATTACCAAGTAATGCAAATTCAGCTTTTTCGCCAATTCCGCAATTCTGGCCGGCTCAGTCGCATCTACCGGTTTCGGCTTACCTTTCGCCACCGAGCAAAACCTGCACCCCCGCGTGCAAATCTTGCCTAAAATCAATACCGTTGCCGTGCCCTTAGACCAGCACTGCCCCCTGTTCGGGCAGTTTGCGCTCATACATATCGTCTCAAGACCTAGCGTATTAACAATATCGCTGGTCTTATTATATTCCCCGCCAGTCGGCATCGGCCTTCGCAGCCAGTCGGGAAGGTGTCTTATTTTTGCTTTTTGCTTTTTGCTTTTTGCTTTGAAATTACGGTTTAGTATCCGCGACAAATAACTTTTTACTTGCTGTAGCGAGTATTTTTTGCCTGTTTCGTTGAAAGCCGACGTCATTTCAACGCCTTCCAGGCCGCAGGGAACGATATAATCAAAAATACCCAAATCATTGTTTATATTTATCGCCATCCCGTGATGCGTAATCTGCCTCGATACCCGCACGCCAATCGACGCGATTTTCCGATTTTTAACCCATAGCCCCGGGAAACCCTTTCGCCGTTCACTCTTAACGCCAAGCAGGTCAAACAGCTCAATACCAATCTGTTCGAGCGTCCTTATATATTCGCTGACGCCTAAGCATAATTCCTGCAGGTTCAAAATCGGGTAAAACACAATCTGTCCCGGATTGTGGGCCGTCGCGCCTCCTCCCCTGCGTATTTCAACCACGTCGATTCCTTTTGCAGTGAGCTTTTCCCTCTCGCTCAGTAGCTTATTTGCGCTTTGCCTTACCCCTAATGTAATCGCCGGCTGATGCTCGACAATCAAAACCGTGTCGCCGATTTCACCCCGCCTCCTCTGCTCAACCAATTGCTGCTGCAATTCCAGTACCTCGCGAAAACCCGCCAATTTACAATCCTGTATCTGGATTGACTCGGCCTTGTGCTCTTGCCTGCCCCTGCATGTCGTAAGCAGGGGTGCACTTGTGCTCTTGCGCTCTTGTGTTTCCGGCATAATCAATCTTTCGCTATCGTTGTATGAGCTGCGTGAAACATTCTGAGCCCGCCGGTATCAAGCTGTAAAATCAGTCCCTGCTGCGGGTCAACCCCGATACAATTGCCCGTAAACCGCCTCCTGTTATATATAACCGTGATGCGATGATGCAATTGCGTGCTCAATTTCTGCCAGCGTTCAATCGCTTTCTGCGGCCTCTTTTCGCCTGTGTCGAGCCAGTGCTCGACCGAAACAAGCAATCGCCTTATTAGCGAAATCCTGTCGATACCCGCTCCGGTCTCGATATCAATACTCGTCGCCGTCTTTCGCAATTCAGCGGGGAAATCCGTCTTTTGCTGATGGCAGTTTATACCGATACCGATAACATTGGCGGTATATTTACCGTGTTTCCTCGATTCGACGAGTATCCCCGCGACTTTTTTATTGTTCAGGATAATGTCGTTTGGCCATTTGATTTTCGCCTCCGCCTTTGCGCATTTGCCTATTGCTTCAGCCGTCGCCACGGCGATTACCAACGGCAATAGCTCCGCGTTTAATCCTGATTCGGTCAATAGAATCGAGCACAACACGCTTTGACCAAACCCGCTGACCCATTTATTGCCCCCTCTGCCTCGTCCGCCGCGCTGCTCCTCAGCCAATACCACCAGCCCGTCGTTGGCTTTGTTCCTTGCGTATTCCCCGGCCACGTCATTCGTGCTGGCCGTGCTGGCGTAAACAACAATTTTCCTGCCGATATATCTTGTCTTTAGATTCGCTCTTATCTTATCAGGGTCTAACATCTTAATTTTCTATTTGTTATTTTCTATTTTCTATTCAACAGCAAAATCTTTGCCGATTCTCTTTCAAATAAAAAATTGAAAATAGAAAATAAAAAATCTTTTATCTGTCCACTCCAATATCCACCGCCGTCGCCGAGTGCGTTATCGCGCCGACCGCTATCCTGTCAACCCCGCACTGCGCAATCGCCGAGACGTTGGCAAGCGTAACGTTGCCCGACGCCTCAAGCAATGGCTTCCTGTTCTTCCCGCACATCTTGTCTCTCATCTCTACAGCGTGCTTCAACTGCCACTGCCCCATATTGTCTAAAAGCACAATATCAATCCCCGGTATTTCCAGAACGTAATTAAGCTGGTCATCGACGTGGTCAACCTCGACTGCCACAAATTTGGCGTGCTTTATCTTTCGCGCCTTCTCGATTACCTTTTTGAGTTTCGGCTGAAAATCCCTCCCTAACTGCGCAAGGTGATTGTCCTTTATCAGTATCCCGTCGTAAAGTCCTAAGCGGTGATTGTATCCCCCGCCGCACCGCACCGCGTATTTCTCCAGCGCTCGCCAGCCCGGCATCGTCTTTCGCGTATCGTAAATCCTCGCCTTTGTCCCCTGCACCGCCCGAACGTATTTGCGCGCCGTGGTCGCTATCCCGCACAATCGCTGCAGGAAATTCAGCACCACCCGCTCAGCCGTAAGTATCGACCGCAAAGGCCCCGACATCGCCGCCAGCTTGCCCCCGACGTATGCGTGCTCCCCGTCTTTGATAAGGACCTTCAGCTTGATTCTCTTGTCATACATCCGCAATAGCTCTTTCACTATAGGCATTCCGCAAACAACTATCTCCTCGCGGGAAATAATGTCCGCCTTGTCCCTGACGCTGTCATCGAACAACAGCTCGCTGGTCATATCGCCCAGTCCGAGGTCCTCCTCAATCGCCAGTTTCAACAACGGCCTGATTTCTTCAATCTTCAACAATCTCATTTTGTCCCTTTTGTAGGGTGTGCTCTGCACACCAACTTTTTCTGCAATTTCAACGTTCAATGTTGAATGTTCCCCGATTCTATCGGGGCTCGAAGTTCGTTTTATTCTTTCTTATCGCCTTTTGTTTTAAATTTTAATCGCTTCGCAACAATAAAATCACGTTTTTTCTTTTTCGATTCTAAAAGCACAAGCTCCGGCAAATCCTTCAATTCCTTCAGCCGGTCACGCAAATATGCGGCCCGCTCGAAATCAAGCGCCTCCGCCGCCTCAAGCATCTCCTTCTCGATTTGCCCCGCTAACTCGACCTTCTCGAACTCGTCCGGCTCGAACCGCACCGCCTCGCGAGCGGTCTTGCCCGCCCGCAGCTCAAGTGCCAGCCCTGAGCGTATTTCCTTGCGTATCGTTTCGGGAGTGATGTTGTGCTCTTTATTGTATTGAAGCTGTATTTTACGGCGCCTGTCCGTCTCGTCAATAGCTTTCTTCATCGACTCCGTAACGGTATCGGCATACAAAAGCACCTTCGCGTTGACGTTTCTGGCGGTTCTCCCTATCGTCTGTATCAGCGATGTCTCACTCCGCAGGAACCCTTCCTTGTCCGCGTCCATAATCGCCACAAGCGAAACCTCCGGCAAATCCAGCCCTTCCCGCAGCAAATTTATCCCTACCAGCACGTCAAATTTCCCCTGCCTCAGTTCCCGCAATATCTCGACCCGTTCTAATGTCTCAATCTCGCTGTGCAGATACCGGCACTTGATTCCCTTTTTCGCGATAAACCCCGACAAATCCTCCGCTAATTTCTTGGTCAGCGTCGTTACCAGCACCCTTTCTCCTGCCTCTATTCTCTTTTCAATCTCGCCTAACAAATGCACCACCTGGTCTCTTGCCGGCTGAACAAAAATTTCCGGGTCTATCAACCCCGTAGGCCTGATTATCTGCTCCACCACCTCATGCTCGCTTTTCTCAAGCTCGTAAGGCCCGGGTGTCGCCGAAACAAATACCACCTCGCTCCACCTCTCCGCGAACTCCTCGAACCGCAAGGGCCGGTTGTCCAGAGCGCTTGGCAGCCGGAACCCGTGCTCGACCAATACTTCCTTCCTGCTCCTGTCGCCCGCCCACATCCCCCTTATCTGCGGTATCGTTACGTGCGACTCATCTATAAACAGCAGGAAATCCTTCGGGAAATAATCTATCAGCGTATAAGGCCTCGCCCCCGCCGCCAACCCCGCCAGGTGCCTGCTGTAATTCTCAATCCCGCTGCAATACCCCACCTCCTGCATCATTTCGATATCATACTTGGTCCTCGCTTCCAGTCGCTGCGCCTCTAATAATTTCCCCTGGCTTCGCAACTCCGATAATCGCTGCTTCAATTCCGCCCTTATCCCCTCAATCGCCCTTGCGATACTCGCTTCCCCTGGCACGTAATGCTGCGCCGGGTAAATGAAAACCTGTTCCTCCTGTGCCAGAATTTCCCCGCTCGCCGGGTTTATATAACTAATCTTTTCAATCTGGTTTCCGAAAAACTCAAAGCGTATCGCAAACGACTCATACGAGGGATACAATTCCACCACGTCGCCCCGCACCCGGAACATCCCCCTCTGAAACTCAATATCGTTGCGATTATATTGAATGTCCGCCAATCTCCCCAATAGCTCATTGCGGTCGACGGTATCGCCGACCCTCGCCCCAACGACGCTGGCCTTATATTCCTCAGGCGAGCCCAATCCGAATATGCACGACACCGACGCCACGATAATACAATCCTCCCGCGTCGATAAGCTCGTCGTTGTCGATAGTCGCAATCGGTCCAAGTCCGCGTTTTTCGACGCGTCCTTCTCGATATAAATATCCCGCTGCGGAATATACGCCTCCGGCTGATAGTAATCGTAATAGCTCACAAAATACTCAACCGCGTTATTGGGGAACAGCTCCTTAAACTCCTCGTAAAGCTGCGCCGCTAACGTTTTATTGTGCGATATCACCAGCGTAGGCCTGTTCGCCGCCGCTATCACGTTTGCCATCGTAAACGTCTTGCCCGACCCAGTTACCCCCATCAGCGTCTGATACTTTTTACCCGCGCGCAGCCCCTCCGTCAGCCGTGCAATCGCCTCCGGCTGGTCTCCCCCCGGCTTATACGAACTGTTCAGCTCAAACTTCGACATATATTTCCAGACCCTTACCGCTGCCAAAACTGCTCAATTATACCCCCAAAATCCCCCCAACTCAACAAACACCGCCCCCGGCAATCAATCCTTTGTCCGCTTAAAACTTCTTCTCCAAATCCGCAACCGTTATAATCTCAACGCCTTTTTTCCTGAACTCCTCAAGCACCGCCTCGTCCCCTTTTAACCCCAGCGTCTTCACGGCGTCCCGCAGTAAATATAACTTTATGCTGCCAACCTCGCTCAATCCTTCTATCGCCTGCTGAACACACAAATCCAGCGCCACCCCGAAAACCACCGCCTTCTTCGGCTGTAAAAATTCCACAATCGCCGCCATATTCGGATTAGAAAACATCTCTAATTCTTCTTTTCTTACCACAATATGAAATTGCTTCCTGTCTAACAGTTCCCGCAGCTTATCCTCGCTCATTTTCTCATTAGGCACGACATCTATCGGCAGCTCCCCTAAATACCCCACCCTCTCGCTTCCCGGCGTGCCCGCCATACAGTGCGCAGGAAAAGAGGTTTTGAAATCCGGTTTTTTTGAAATCTCTTTGTTGCCCTCTTTGTGCCAGTCCGCCACGGCAATTATCGAGTAGCCGTTCTCCAGCGCAAAACGCCTCGCCTTGCTTACGTTCTCGATTATCCCTTCCGCACCCGGCACATACAACCTGCCCTCAGGCCGCATAAGGTCATATTGCGTGTCCATATCCCAAAATACTACGTCCTTCTTCATATCTTCCTCATTTCCTGCCCCGGCTTAGACGCCCTTCGTTCCACCCGCATCTCCTTGGCGCCCCCGCCAAAGCCGCAATAACATAATTACATACGCCCCCCTTTGCAAGTAATTATTTCCTTATCTCCTTAAATCCGTTAAAATAACCCTGTTTCCTGTAGGGTGGGGCTTGCCCCGCCAAAAATCTTTTATCTCTGTGAACTCTGTCTCGCTAAGGCGAGACTCCGCCAAGGGCTTCGTGTCCTCTGCGAAGCCCCCGCGCCGTATTTTCCGTTTTGCGGAAAATGTTGCGGGGGTGGCTAAAATCTCTGTGGCTCAATGAAATCTTACCGCAAACAACTTGTGTTCAACACCCCCCATCGCAGGGACTTTATCAATATTACCCCGCAAATCGAAACCGCCCTCGCTGAATCCGGCATCAAAGAAGGTCTGTGCTTAGTCAACGCGATGCACATCACCGCCTCGGTCTTCATCAACGACGACGAATCAGGCCTGCACCGGGATTTCGAAACCTGGCTTGAAAAACTCGCCCCCGAAAAACCCTACTCCCAATACCATCACAACACCGCCGAAGACAACGCCGACGCACACCTCAAACGCACCATTATGGGCCGCGAGGTCGTCGTCGCCGTAACCAATGGCAAACTCGACTTCGGCCCCTGGGAGCAAATCTTCTACGGCGAATTCGATGGCCGCCGAAAAAAACGCGCCCTCGTCAAAATCATCGGAGAGTGAATTACCGCCAAAAATTATGATAGAAGTCAAGGCCATAAGCAAATCCTTCAAACGCAGGGGTAAAAAGCGTAAAAGCAGGTTTGAAGCCGAACCTTCTACCAGCGGCTCGATTGTCCACGCCCTAACGGACGTTACATTCACCGCCGAAAACGGAATGATACTCGGCCTGCTCGGACAAAACGGCGCCGGAAAAACCACGCTGCTTAGAATTCTCTCTACCTCGCTGAAACCGACAACCGGGACCGCGTCGTTCGACGGCATCGATGTCCTTCAAAATCCGCTCGAAGTCCGCAGGAAAATCGGGTTTCTCTCCGACAACACAGGGCTTTACGGGCGTCTGACCGGCAGGGAAATGATTGAATACTTCGGAATGCTTCACGGTATAGAAAGACACTCGCTTAAAAAACGTGTCGACGAACTAATCGGCCTTCTATCGATGAAAGATTTTATCGACAAGAGAAACGACACCCTTTCCTCGGGAATGAAACAGAAGGTCTCGATTGCACGCACGCTCGTCCACGACCCCCAAATCGTGATGTTCGACGAGCCAACCACGGGCCTCGACGTCGTGGCATCTGAGGCAATCCTTTTGTTTATCGAATCCTGCAAACAAAAAGGAAAAACCGTGCTGTTCTGCACGCATCATATGCACGAGGTCGAACGGCTTTGTGATACCGTGGTAATGCTCAGGCAGGGCAGAATATGCTTCACGGGAACGCCTCGGCAAATGCTCGAAAAAACGGGACAAACGCGCCTCGATAAGGCGTTTTTGGCACTGGTCGGCTCAGGGGGGCAAGCAAATGCGTAACGTGCTTGTCGTATATCTTAAAGAGCTTAGAGAGGTTTTGCGAGACCGCAGGACCCTGATTTTTATGTTCCTTGTGCCGACGATAATCGTTCCTATGCTGATAAACCTGCTGATAGGATTTTCAATACATATGGAGCAAAAAGCACGGACTGAAACACTCAAATATGCCGTATTCGGCAGTGAGTATCTGCCGCAGCTTGGCCGGGCCTTCGAGAATGAACAGGGATTGGAAAAAATCAGTATTCCCGCACCCGGGGATATCAACTCGGCCATTGCCTCCGAGAAAATCAAGTTTGCCGTCGTCATCCCGCAGTCGGTTCAGGAGCAGCTCAAAGATTCCAACCAGGTCACAATTTTGCTTTACTACAACAACGCCACGATTGTCAGTATGGCCAACAGCAGGGCCGCCAAAGTAATCCACGAGCTTGGCAACCAGTGGCGAACCGAACGGCTCAACAAACTGGGCCTCGACAGCCCCCAGGCCCGCGATAATCTGCTCAATCCTATCACCATCGAAGAACACGGCACTGCCAATATGAGAGAAATTCTCGGCGAACGTCTCGGCGGAATGCTGCCGTATTTATTTATTATCTTTTCTTTTATGGGGGCGATGTATGCCGCCATCGATGTCGGCGCAGGTGAAAAGGAGCGAGGCACCCTCGAAACACTTTTGCTTGCACCGGTGCCGCGCTTTCAGATTGTCTTCGGCAAATTCCTCGTCTTATTTACAACCGGTGTCACCGCGGCGCTTCTTTGTCTGACAAGTATCGGGGTAATCCTCACCACCAAAGGCAAAGAAGTAGCCGGCGCTATGCAGGAAGTAATACAATCAATAAATTTAATCGACTTCGCGCTTGTTGGCGCGATGCTCATCCCCACGGCCGCAATCTTCGCCTCCCTTTTACTGTGCATATCTATCTACGCCAGAAGCTACCGGGAGGCAGGCGCCTACTGCGGCCTGCTGAATATGTTTGTGATTATCCCCGCCGTTATTGCTATGCTGCCCGGCATCGAATTGAACTGGATTACCGCTATGGTGCCGGTTATGAATATATCGCTGGCGATTAAAGAGCTTCTCAAAGGAACTATGGATTACCTTATTCTCGCAGGCATTCTCGGCTCAACGTTTATCGTTGCCGGGGTGCTGCTGGCATTTGCGACCTGGTGGTTCGGACGTGAAGCTGTGCTGTTCAGGGAATAAAATAATCTGGAGACGCAACCGACCCGTGGCACTTGTAATTTTCCTGATTCAGGTTTTCATAATCTCACTTTCCGGCGCGCTCCAGCCCGGCCCCGTTACCGCTACCGCCATAACTATGGGCGCTCGCAACCGCTGGGCAGGCGTCCTCCTCGCCGTAGGCCACGGCATCATCGAATTCCCCCTTATGCTCCTTATAATCCTCGGCCTCGGCTCACTCTTCCAGAAACCCGCCACCCAAATCACCATCGGCCTCATCGGCGGCCTCGTCCTCATCTATATGGCCTTCTCAATGTTCAAATCCTCTTCTTCCACCACGAGCAATGAGCATCGAGCATCCAGTATCGAGCATCCAGTATCGAACATCGAGCATCCAGTATCGAACATCGAGAATCCAGTATCGAACATCGAGCATCCAGTATCGAATATCGAGCATCGAGAATCGAGTATCCAGCATCGAGCCGTCTTCACCGGCATCCTCCTCACCGCCTCCAACCCCTACTTCCTTATCTGGTGGGCAACCGTCGGCCTGGCGCTGGCCACACGCGCAACCCAGTTCGGCCTCCACGCCTTCGTCCTTTTCGCCGTCACCCACTGGCTCGTCGATTTACTCTGGGTTACCGCGCTGTCCTTCGCCGCCTTCCACGGCACTTCCCTCCTCGGCCCCAAATCCCAAACCATAATCCTCAAACTCTGCGCCGCCGCTATGCTTCTCTTCGCCCTGTTCTTTCTCTATAACTCGACGTTACTTCTCATTCGCCAATGATTTCAACGTTGAATGTTGGACGTTTGATGTTCAGCATTCTGTTTTTTGTCATTGCGAGTCCCTTAGGGACGAAGCAATCTTTCCAAAATCGGCAATTGGAAATCGAAAATAGGAAATCAGTCTTCCCCCATTCACACCTTTTGCACTCTTCACACCTTCTCACCTTATTTTCCCGCAACCAACCTGTCAACAACCCTTCGCGGCCCTTTGCGGTAAAAAAATCCCCATCCGCAACTCAAAACTCAACATCGTAGCGCAGCGAAGACCCCTGCGTCGTATTTTTTATCGCTTCGATAAAAAATGTTGCAGGGGCAAAACCCGCTTCGGAAACTCAAAACTATTCTGCCTTCGTGTTCCTTCGTGACCTTCGTGGTGAAAAATCTACCACGTCTGCGTAACCGTCCACTGCACCGTCGCCGTCGCGTTCGGGTCAACCGCGACCTCGAACCGCGCCGTGTTCGCATCCTTCTTGATAAATTTATGCGTAGCCGGCTCAATCGTCCAGTTCACCCAGGCAGGTATATGCTCATCCACGAAAACCGTAACCGCCTCGGCCTTGCGGTTGCGCAGTTCCACCTTGTGCGTCTCTCTGGCCATCCGCGTCTCGTGCTTACTGTCCAAAAGCGTATGCTCCGCCACAATATCGAACGCGTCCCCGATATACAGCGACACCTTCTCATCCTTCGGCGTATGGTCAATCTCGTCCTCCCCCACAAACTGCAAACTGTTGTCCGCCGAATCTTTCTTAAACACCCGCACCTTCCCCTTCGGCAGCGCTATCCCTAATTTATTTTCCTTCTTGTTCTCGAACTCAATCTTAACCTTGACCTTGCCTTTGCCCTGGCTCTGCTCAACGAACCACTGGTCCCCCAGGTCATATACAAAAATCTTTTTCGCCGTCACTCCCGTCGCCGGCTCAATAAACTCAATCTGCTTCACCTGGTTATTATTTATCGTGCTTTTCCTCCCAAGGGTATACATATGATATTCCATAAACGATTTTTCCTGGAATCCCCCTGCGGCTTCCGCCATATCCGCCATTCCTGATTTCGCCATATACATTCTTGGTGCCATTGCTGGCTGCACCCTCCTCACGTTCCCCGCAATCAATTTCAGCGCCGCGTCCCTGTATCCCGCCCCGCTTTTATTATCAATCGTTACCCATCCTGAAAAATCCAGTGCCGTATCGTCCCCGTTCAATACCGCCGAATAATCCGCCTTCCAGTTAATCTGCTCAGTCGTATATGTCACCTCGCACAACTGCTCCCCGCCCTTTTCCGCATTCGCCAACCACACCAATGTCGGCTTAGTAACCAACTTGTCCGCCGTGGCGGAATCCTCAGGCCGGCCTTGCGAGGTCTCGCCTTCTTTGGCGGAGGCTTCCTTTAGCGATACCTCCTCGACTCCCGCCTTATCGACAATGTGCATTTCCCCGTCCTCACCCTTGATAATCAAATCGCCCCCAATCGCCGCCATTAAAATCCCCTTCGCTTCCCTGCCCGCATCCGCCCCGCTCCCCTTTAATTTCAGCGTAATATTTTTATCGATATATCGCTTGAGCAAACTGTCGGCATTGACTAAGTCATACTCATAATTCTGCTCTAAAACCGTTACCGCCCCGGGGGATGACAGACACGAAAACTTGACGCTTGTCGGGTCTATCGCCGACGCAACGTCCGTAAATTTCACCGTGTTTCGCCCCTTCTCGAATTTCATTTTCCTGCTCTCCCGCACCACCGCGAAATTATCGTTATAAATCGTCAACCCCACTCCCGGCCCACCCTCGATTGCCGTAGTCGAGGGTGCAATCGGTCTCATCTTTTCAGCCCCAAAACAATACTGACTCATAATAATGGCCGTTATCACTACTGAAATCACCGTCCCGTTTCTCATTTGTTTTCTCCTTTATTATTGGTTTGCCCTTTTTTAGTTGGTTTCAACTTATTTCTTATAATGTATATATGCGCATTGGCCGGATTACTCAACCTTTTTGTCAAAATTTGACGCGTAGCGCAGCGGAGTCTCGGCTTCCGAGACCTTCCCGCAATTTGAAGGCACATCCCCCCTCCGCGCCCATAATCTCTCCGCCAAAATCCCCTCAAAAACCCGTTATTTTCGCAACCGCCTCCCCTCGCCAAAACCGCCCCGCAACGCCCGATAACATTCCGCCATTTCCCGCCGCTCCGCCATTGACGAAAATTTCAATATCCAGTATCATCACCAAAAATAAGCGGATGTGGCGGAACTGGCAGACGCGTAGGTTTCAGGTACCTATGGGTTTAAACCCGTGGAGGTTCGACTCCTCTCATCCGCAGTCGTATTTTGCCGGTCTATGTGGATTTATCAGCCGCAGACGGGACTGTTGGCATCAGGTGGATTTAAGGTTGGGGGGTGTATCAGCGCGATTATAAACCCCGTTAGACAGACCGCTAAAAGCCGGCGGTATTTAAAGGGGGAAACACGGAACTTTACTGACTTTTTTATATACGAGCTGATTTATGATTACTGAATATATGTGGGCATTCGAGTACCGGGTAGCCAAAATGCCGCCTGTCACACTGATGGCGGCGGCGATAGTAATGATAGTCCTGGGTTTATTTGTCTGGTTCGGGGGATTCGGCTATAAAAAGATTCTCTACATTATTATCGGGGCGTTCTGCGGGGCGGCCTGCACGATTTCAATAACAAGCGCAAACTATCTTCTGGCGTTGGCGCTGGCGGCGGGCGGGGCGATGCTTTCCTTCAAACTGCAGGAAACCTTTCTATCGTTTGTGATAGCGGTGCTGGCCGCGACATACGGTTATTCGGTTCTGGTTAGCCCCTATTTCAGGGCCACGCGAGAGATGGTCGATGTTCTCCGCCAAATCGCTATCGGCGTGCCTTACTACAACTGGCCGATTCTGCTGGGTGTGGTTTTGATGCCATTTGCGATAACAGCAAGCTGGTTCGCGGGCGCTTCGGCGGGGTTTTCATCGTTGACGGCTTCAATAATGTTCCTGGCCGGCGCGATTATGATATTAAAACGATTCGGTTTCGGCGCTGCCGCGATGATAAGCAGTAATGTCGAGATTGTAATCGGGATTTTAGCAGGGGTTACAGCCATCGGAATGGTTGTTCAACTGCTGATTATGCCCCGCATCAGCGACCGGTTTGCCGCCGCAAAGGAGGCCGCAAAGTTCAAAGTGAAAAAACCAAAAAAAGCCAAACAACAAAACAGCGAATCAGGCGCAGTCCGGTCCGCTGGCTGGCGAACGTCATAATTTGATTTATGATTTATGATTGCTGATTTATGATTTGGCGGCGGTCGGCGTCGGCTAAACACCGATGCGTTTATTTATAATAAATACAATTTCGGTAAAGGAGTCATATTTATGTTTATGGATTTTTTAACGGTTCTGGCGCAAACCAGTAAAATGCCCCGCCATTTCGACAACGTCAATATGGAATACGGCACAAAACACGTCCTGAGGGTCCTCGACTACATCTGGCAGCAGGCGACGGTTATGACCTGGCTTCAGGCGGTGCTGGCGATATCGTTCGGCGTGATTGTCCTTATGTATGGCTGGCGAATCTACAAGACGCTGACCGTCATCGGCTTCGGCATCCTCGGCCTTTACGTGGGCCTGTGGGTCGGCGCCCGATTCAATTTCAATAAGGAGCTTATAGGCAGTATCGTCTGCGCTATTGTTTTTATGGCGCTGGCGCTGCCGCTTATGCGATGGGCGATATGTATTCTGGGCGCAATCACGGGCGGCATCATCACGGCGGGGGCTTGGCACGCCTTTAATCAGCCGCAGGAATTTGTCTGGGCGGGCGCGCTGATTGGCATCGTGGCGGGCGGAATGCTTTCGTTTATTGTTTTCAAGATGGCGGTAATGCTGTTTACGAGTTTCAGCGGGGCGGCGCTTGTGCTGATGGGCGGCTTTGCGCTGATTTATCACTACGAGACATTTGTTCTCGACCCGCCGACAACCCGCCTTAACGACCTTTATTATAACCAGCACTGGTTTTTGCCGGTGCTGATAGCCAGCTTGACAATGTTCGGCATCATCCTGCAGTTTAGATTCCTCAGGGGTTCGGGTGATTATACCGTCGAGAGCCCCAAAGGAGGGGGCGGATAAGCACAATTTTTTTACCACGAAGGGCGCGAAGGAACACGAAGACACTAAGAAGTTTTGAGTGCTTAGTTTTGAGTTGCGGATGGGGGGAGTAAATAATTGCCGATTGTCGATTTAAGAGCAGCGTCTCGCCAAAACGAGACTCCGCCAAAGGCTTCGTTCAGCGGACAGGTTAGAAATCCTAAATCCTAATTTCTAAATCCGACTTCGCTGCGCTACGCCTCGGAAGCCGAGACTCCGCCAAGCTTCGCTGGACAGGTCCTAAACAAATTCCAATTACCAAAGCACTAAAGCCCCAAACGAAGATTCCGCCGGACAGGTCGCCGGGCTTCGCAGATTTTTTTTAGACGCAGATTACGCAGATTTCGCAGGAACTTAAGAAATTTTTAGACACGTATTTACACGGGATTAACACGGTTATTTTGACCTGCCGGTTTCATCTTTGAATCGCCAAAAAGCAGAATGACCCCCTTTTCCAGAAAATATTAATAATTCTGTTGCCAATTATCATAATAATCAAACAAAGATTTGTATCTACGTTCTAATTTTGGATCTTTTCCTTTAAAATGCTCGTATTGCTGTTTCGCGAATTCTGATCCTCTAAGAACTTGTTCACATATATGGGGTGCCGAAAAGTCATAGACATGCCCGAAAAATGCTGACATCTTCTCGCTAAGGAAATCAAGAAATAGTTTATCGTCCCTATCTTTACATATGATGGAGAGACAACGAGTTGCTAATTCTTTATTCCATTTAGTAACATTATCTTCTTTGGGATTATTTGCCCAGAATGAAAGATATTTAAAAATCTCATCTCCCAACACTATTCGCGGATAATCTGCAACGTATCTTTCTAATTTATACGCATTAAAAAATGCAGACCCATAAATACCAAAATTGTCCCAATCCGCCGCTACACCGATTTCGATGCTCCCTCTAATAGGGGTATGTTTCGAAAATTCATCAAGTAGAAGCCCAGCAATCGCTCCAATCATCATCCATATTGGCTTGACACACGGTTCCCCTAGATAATTATTCAACTTATTATATATGACAACGTAATCACCCTGATGTTGGAATTCAATCGGCTCGCCTTCAAATCGCTCAACATCTTTACGTTTTTTATCAGATAGTCTGTCAGATACGGCGCTGCCGACTTTTTGTTTTGATTTATCTTCAAAAAAGGTCTTTATGTAATTTCTAATCTCTTGTATTTTTACATATGTTTCCTGCATTGCTTGTGACAATAAATTTAGATCAGTATCATAATTTAATACTGCGGGGAATTTTTTTAACGCTTCTTGTTGGCCAAGAATATCTATATAAGCTACAACGTAATTTGAGATGGTAAATTTAGAAGCATCAGCCACAGGTAAATCCTTTTGTTAAAATTATCGTCATATTTTCACTACACACTCGTATAGTTCTTATCGGCTTATTAGAGATGACGACTTTGACTGTGTGTTTCCGACCACAAGATTCTATGGCAGGCAGTTGGCGAAACATCAATGTTAATTCATTAGCATTTCAAGTTCTGCTAAGCGATGTGGGCTGTCAAACAATCCTTATGCAAAGTTAAACATTTGGGGAAATATTCCGTTGGTCGTTGGGTCGTGAAGCTGACTTAGCCTGCTCGGAATCCGGTGTTGCCGCAGGAATGTCCTTGTTTTTCATGCTGGAACGTTTAGCAGACCTTTTGCTGTGGATTTTTAATGGCCCGATTTGAACCTTCGCTTCTTCAGTAAACAGTGAGTAGATAGCTTCTGCCAAATCCTCAACAGCAATCAATATTCCTTCGTGGCGTCTGATCTCTCGGCGGACAAAGAGAAGAACATCTTCACTAAAGAGAGCCTTTCCGATGGAAGTCGCGTTCAACGCTGCGCGTTGTTTCCAATATTCTTCATGCGCTCCCGTCTTTATCGCATGTCGGTGGAGCAACCCCAACAAGTCGGCCACCTTTTCGATAGGGTCTGTAGCGAGGTCGGCTGAAAATACTATTTCATAATCAATTCCTTCGTCAAAGGTAAGGTGGAAAAGTTTCCACTCCACGCCGTTTGTCAGCAGAATCCATTGGATATTTCCTTCAGCCGCATACCTCTCGCCTTGTTCGACATGGCGATCACGTAGTTTCTTTGTGCCAGCGCGTTTCACTTCGACGAAAAACTTGATCATACCATCAATTTTGATAGTCAGATCAACGAATTTGCTTTTAATTTCCATCTCTTGGGTAATTTCCGAAAGCGCATCGTAGCCAAGCACATCCTCAAAAACCTTAATTATTCGTTGGACAGTGTCTGCTTCGGTAAGATTTTCTTCCTGTGCCTTCAAAAGATACGGCGTATATTTTTTCAATTGGTGAATTATATTGGGTTTCATTTTTTTTGTTTCCTTTCGGTTTCAATAGGACACAGTTAGGACACAGTATAGTTTACATAGGAACCCGTTTCAAGAAATTGTTTTGCCCAAAGAGCTGTTCGAGGTTATCGCCGCAATAAATTACCCGCGTATCAACTAACGCAGACGGTTTGCCATCCTTTTGGGTATTCTTTGAATTGGATGAGGGTTTCTTAGCCATAGGTAATTAGTGTAAGCAATATAGGGATATTTGCAAGGCCGAATTGTTGCATAAAAAACAGGGCATAACAATTTTTGATTTTCGATTTGGGTGGGTGCGAAAATTGATTGAGATGGTAAATACTGAAAAGACAAGTACTTACGGCTGAATCCGTGTGAGCCGGCGGAATTGGGGGCAAAGATTTTTTGAGCGATTTTAAGGCGTTATTTTGCTGTAAGTGCTTACACTATAAGGATTTAATTCTGGACTAATATCCCGGCGTGCCGGGATTTAATACAGTTGTTGGTTCCCCCTCAGTTTTCAAGGAAAACTAGGCGAGGGGGACTCCGCTTCGCGGGGCTACGCTGCGCAAAAGCGTGCAAGTCGGAAGAAATATCAAAACGTATTCAAGAGTTTCTTGAAAATGGCATTTCGGCGTTGAAATAAGATTTCAAATTGAAGTTAACCCCCTCAAAAATAAGGACTTATGAAAAGGCGTATTTTTTCAAAAAAGTTAATAATATGCTTGACATTATAGTAAAGTATGGTAAAATTATAACATAAGATATTGATATGTTAATAGAAAAATGGTTATCAGTGAGAAAGCGAGAAAGGAGAAGACGGACGACAGTTGACAGAGGGCGGAAGGTGGAGGACGGATGACGGATGACAGAGGACGGATGACGGATGACAGAGGACGGATGACGGATGACAGAGGACGGATGACGGATGACAGAGGACAGATGACGGATGACAGAGGACGGATGACGGATGACAGAGGACAGATGACGGATGACGGAAAAAGAAGACGAAACATCGAACATTGAACAAAGAACACAGAACAGAGAATGTAGAAGTAAGAGCGGAAAGAAAGAGGTGAGGTATGGTGGGGATACAAGTCAGGATTCCAGAATGGTTAGACAGGATGTGCGCGTGGCCGGTGATGGTGTATCGAAAGTGGAAGTATGGTTATTCGTATCGGAGGATTAACCTTGGGGAAGGCATTTATGCGATAGTTGAGCAGCGGGATTATTACAGGGTGAAGAAATTGAACTGGTGCATAAGCGGAAGCGGGAAATGGTTTTATGCGGTGCATTATGAAAAGGCCGGGCCGGGGAAGGTGAAAAAGGTGTATATGCACAGATTTATTATGGATTCGCCGGCGGGGAAGCTTATTGACCATCATAATAACAAGACGTTAGATAATCGCAGGTCGAATCTGCGGATTGCAAGTTATTCAGAAAATAACTGTAATCGGCCAAAAAAGAAGAATACGACCTCGCAATATACAGGCGTTCATTTAAACAAGAAAACCGGCAAATGGGTTGCCCAAATCAGAATCGACGGCAAAGGCACGCACTTAGGGACTTTTGATTCCGAAATCGAGGCGGCACGGGCATACGACAGGGCGGCGAAAAGGGAGCACGGGATATTTGCGAGACTTAATTTTCCGGAAAACGGTGTTTCGCCCGAAGAACTGTGCGGGATAAAGGGTAACTCAAGACAGGGGGGTGAAACAGGGGGAAAGACGTGACTCGTCTCTCGTCTCGCCGAAACGAGACTCCGCCAAGGGCTTCGTGGCTAAAAATACGGGGCCTCTGTGGCGATTTACGCCGTTCGCAGGACCGCGGCGACTGATGCGGTCAATTCGGCTAATATGGCTTTTTCGAAGCCGTCAACCTGCTCGTGGGTCAGTGTGCCGTCGGCGTTGCGGAAGAGAAGCGAAAGCGTTACACTTTTTTTGCCCTGCGGGATACTTTTGCCGTGGAATAAATCGACAAACTGCAACTCCTCTAATTCGGCAGGGGCCTTTCGTCTGACGGCTGACTCGATATCAACCCAGGGGACTTCCTCGTTCACAATTAACGACAGGTCTCGTCTTATAGCGGGGAATTTCGACAGCGGTTTGACTTTTATTGAGCCGGCTCGCAGGGCTAATAATTGTTCGAGGTCTAATTCCGCCCCACAAACCGTCGTGTTCTTGAAATCGAATTTTTCAAGAACCTGCTGTGAAGCCATACCGCTCACGCCGATTTGAGCGTTGCCGATGAGGATTTTCACGCCCGCCTGCGCCCAGCCGATTGATGATGGTTCAAATTTGACGGCCAAATCCGGGGCGAGGATTTTCAGTAAGCCCTCGACAACGCCGCGAATGTCCCGCAGGTCGCTGTCGCAGGCGATTGCCAAGCGTGTTTTTTCGATGGGTAATTGACCCGCTTGTGCCGGGATATAAGTATCAGCTATTTCGAAAATCCGGCAGGGGGTGTTGCCTACGTTGTGATTGGCCTTCAACACGCCAAATAACGATGGCAGAACGCTTTGCCGAAGCAGGTTTGTCCCAGTTCTGGTAACATCCTTAACCGACAAATACTGCTTGTTATCGCTTTCAGCGAAAAGCTCCGCTGCGCCTGCGTCGATAAAGCTGATTGTTACCGTCTCGTAAAAGCCGCAGCCCGTCAAGTATGTCCCTATGGCGTCGATTGTCTTTTGCCTCTTATCGACGGGGGCGACCTCGATTGTGATTTTATTTTCCGCAGGCACCTTGTCGTAACCGTAAACGCGTGCTATTTCCTCAATCAGGTCCGCCTCACGGTATATATCGCTCCGCCAGGACGGAACCGCACAAGTTACCTGCTCACCCTGTGGTTCGACAAGCTCACCACCCCGAGCTGAGTCGAGGGGCTGTTTGGGCTGCATTCCCAATCTTGTCAAAATCTGGATTATCCTGTCGGCGGGCACATCGATTCCCAATAGTTTCCCCACCCGTGACAATCGCAGCGTCGCCTGTTTCGGTCTGGGTTTTTCAGGATAAGCGTCAACGACCCCTTTGGCGCATTTGCCGCCCGATACTTCGATTATCAATTGAGTGGTTCTGCGTGACGCCCAGTCGATATTTTCGATATCGACTATTCTGCCGAACCGAAACGATGCTTCCGAAGGCAGCGACAGTTTGCGGGCCGTCGTCCTGATGCTCACCGGCTCAAAATACGCATCCTCAAGCAGTATCGTTTTTGTCGCATCGCCGACCTCGGTATCAACCCCTCCCATAACCCCCGCCACCGCAACCGGCATCGTGGCATCCGCTATGCAAAGCATATCGTCGGTCAGGTCGCATTTTGAGCCGTCGATACTGATAATCCGCTCGCCGGGTTTTGCCTTCCTGACGATTATTTTCTGTCCGAAAATTTTGGAGTAATCAAAAGCGTGCGGGGGCTGGCCCGTCTCGAGCATCGCGTAATTGGTTGCGTCAACGACGTTATTGACGCTCCTCATCCCGATCGCCTCAAGCCGGCTTCTCATCCAATCCGGCGCAGGCGCCACCTTGACTCCCTCGATAACCCGCGCAGTATATCGCCCGCATAATTTGGGCTCGCGGATTTCAACGGTGATAAATTCCGACGCCGGTTTTGCCGACTCCTCCAGCTCGACAACAGGTATTTTAAGCTCTTTACCTGTCGCCGTTGCCAGCTCACGGGCGATACCGATAAGGCCGAGGCAGTCGCCGCGATTACTCGTTACCTCGACGTCGATTACAGCGTCGCTGCCTGCGTATTCGATACCCTCACAGGGCAGTCCCAAGTTACTGAGAATTTCCGCAATCTCCTGCGCCGATTTATCGATTTCAATATAGTCCCTGAGCCAGCTTAGTAATACTTTCATAGGCCGGTTAGGTTAACTTGCAGGCGGTCTTCTGTCAATGGCGAAGCTTCCGTCGTCCGTCCTCTGTCTTCCGTCTTCTATTCTTCCTGCGGTATGCAGACGCAGTCCTCAGCCGGCTCTCCGCAGCCGCTGCAGACGCCGTCTTCTATCGGCGCTCCGCAAACATCGCAGGGTGAGCATCCACACGTCTGGCACATATTTCACTCCCCTTTAGTCGGCCTTTGGCCGACAGAGCAGTTGAGCATTTGAACAGTGGAGCAGTTGAGAAGATGCGGCGTCCCGTGCTCAACTGCGGTCAACTGTTCTACTGCTCAACTCCTCATCTTTCAGTACAATGCCTTATTCTCTGATATTTACCATTTTGGGAATCATATAATTGGTCCCGATAAGCATATCGGCCTGCTGCAACTGCCCTCGCGGTATCACGACCGTGGGGCTGTCGAACTCAAACTCTACTACGTCGAATTTCGATTCCGGATTGAGCTTTTGCGCCTTAATAATATCGCTCATACTGCTTACGGGTATCCCGTTATATTTGCTCACGACAAGCTGCGCCAGGTCGAGATAGCCCAGGTTAATCTGCGAGGGCAGGACGTAGCTGAGAATTACAATGTCTTTTCGCTTGTCGGTCGGCTTGAACGCCATATCCTGAAGGTAATGCAGCAGGTGAGGCGTTGTTTTGCCTGCCCAGTCCTTGCCGAAGTTTGTAAGGTAAGGTCTTGTCAGCTTCTGGAACACGAATCCCCCCGTAACCACATACTCTGGCTGCCGGCCATATTCGTACCAGGGGACGAGCATTTGCTCGACTCCGAAATTTTTCGCCTTGACCTTGAGCTTCTGGCGGGCGCCGTCTCGCCAGATATCGAAATTGATTTCATCTCCCACTTTATGGCAGGTGATTAAATGATGAAACGATACGCGGTCGTATGCCGGATGGCTGAATTTGCCGTAGGCGTCGAGCTCTTTGCCGTCGATTGCCAAAATCACATCGCCCGATTTTATCATGTCGCTGCCTGTGCCGAGGTTAAAAACGGTGGCAACCTCGACGCCGTTTTTAAGCGTCGGGGGCATCTTGAGATATGCCCGTGTTACGGGGTCGAGCAGTTCCCGCGTAATAAAGCCGACCGTAGGTGCGCCGGGGTAATTCGGCTCTTTTGCCCCCGGCAGGAAGGTGTTGATTAGCCCGGCGGGTATAAGCCCCGCTTCGGTTGCCCCGCTGCTCCAGCAGGCGATTCCTATCGGCGCAGTCCCATCGCAATAAAGCTGCCCGATGCCGGTCTCCTGCGACATATTGGTTACCACGTAGTTCAAAAATGAAGCGAACGAAACCGTCGAGCCCCGCACCTCGGCACGGTCGAGGTAACCCTGGCCCGTCGTCAGGTTGCCTGATGAATCGAGCCAGTAGTAATTCAATTTTGTGCCCCGCTCGAATTTATCCGTGAATTTCAGGGGTTTCAATGGCTTATCCAGCGCATTGGGCTCAAGTTCAATCAACGCCAAATCAAGTTCGTAATCGACGACCCTGATTTTAGCGGGTATATACTCATTTTGCCCCGACACCCTTGCCTGAACCAGCTTCGCGTCGGTCAGGTTCCACGCAGGCGTCAGCACTAAGTTTGCCCCCACGGCGCAACCGACGCCGCCTTTTTGCTCGACGTCTTTATTTCGCCAGGGCCTGAACTGGTCGTAGCCGTAAGATGAAATATCGAGGTAAACAAGCGACTCCTTCATCGCCTTGCGGATTTCCGCCTCCCCTGCCCATATCGGGTTTGTCGTCAGGGCCAGTATGATTAAGACCAGTATTGATTTAATCGAATTATGAGAAAGCCGCGGTATCATTTCACGCCCTCCAACATTGTTTGCGCCGGTATTTCGTATTTTTTGAGGATTTCCGCCTGGCGTGCCTTGGCCGCTTTTACGTCGATTATCAGCGGCTGGTCAACCTCCATAAATTTTATGACGTAGTAGCCCTCGGTTGCTTTTTCGAAATTTTGCCGGACGTCGTCAAGAGCCCATATCGGCGTGTCGTTTATGCTCTTGATTACCTGGCTTTTGAAAGACCCAGCGTAGGCGTTCAGCTCGTCGGGCATTATCTCCGAAAGCGCGACGTATTCCTTTCGCTCTTTATCTTTGTTGAGCTGCACTGAATTACGGAACAGGTAACGCAGGTAAAACGGTATATCTAAGGTCCATTGCGGCCCCCAGGTTTCGAGGTAATTGCGCGTTACGGGCACAAACACAAACCCGCCGAAACAAACGTATCTCGGTGATTTGTCATATTGGCGGGCAATTTCAAGCACCGGCCTGTTCAAAGCCACCGTAGCCGTCGCTTTTTTCAGCTCGCCGTCCCGATAGAAAGACAATTCAACTTTTTGCCCGATTTGCTTTGTTTCCACCGCCTCCGACATATCGAGCTTTAGACCGTATATTTCAACCCTGCCGTCGTTGTCAATTTTGTAGTCGTCGATTTGCACTAACACGTCGTTTCTTTGCAGAATCGATTCTATCGAGCTGTGCATCAGCGTATTGATAACGACTACACCCTGCTGTCCAGCCGGCACCTTGAGATATTCCCTGTAGCTGGGGCTTTGCAGGCCCGGGTAAAGCATCACGCCCATCGACCCGAAGCCGTCGTATTTGCCGTCGTTGATATCGTCTAAAAAATGTCTTATCACGGTGGTCGGTATCATATACCCGATGTTTTCCGCCTGCCTGAGTCCCTGGAACGCCACGCCAACGACGTTGCCATCCTGTATCACAGGCCCGCCGCTGTTGCCGGGGTTGATTGCCGCGTCGGTTTGTATTACCAAATGGGAATCAGCCCCCGTATGAGCGTATGTATCAACCTGTATTCGCGAGACAACTCCCTCCGTTACCGATATATATCTTCCTCCCATCGGGAAGCCGTATGTCGAAACTTTTGAGTTTACAGCAGGCAGCCCCGCAAAATTCAGCGGTATGGTATCTTCAAAAAAACTCTGGTTATCGACCGTCAATATGGCCAGGTCGCAGTCGTGGCCTATAAAGGCGACTTTCGCAGGGAACCGCTTAGCCACGTTTTCTTTTTGCAGCTCGACATATTTGTTATTGCTGACGTTGTGGGCGTTGGTCAGGACGCGATTTCCGTCGATAATCAGGCCCGACCCCACCCCCTGGCTCATCGCCCTGGACTTCCACGGCGTTACCGGGTCGAAATCCTGCCCGGCGCCGCGTATCATTACCACCGATTTTTCCATTCCCCCCAGTCCGGCAGCTTTACAAATACCATAAACACATACTACACAAAACAAAATTAAGAATTTAGAACGTAGAATTGAGAATTTGGAATCACACCTTAAGATTCTAAATTCTTCATTCTTAATTCTGCATTCTGCATTCTTTGTTCTGCATTCTGAATTCTCGATTCCCATTTGCTGTTCTCCGTCTTAATATCAGGCCTTGCCGTTCACCGGAACCGGCGGTGATACTACCGCGCAGCAGCGTCAAAAACAACGTTCCCGCAAAAAACTTTTGAGCAAGACCCGATAACGGCTCAATCAAGCCAGTTGACACAGGCCGGCCAAATCTATACTCTATTAGCAAGCTATAAACTAACGGAATTGAGAATTTAAAATTAAGAATTCTAAATTCTAACTTCTAAACTCTTTTAACTTATGTTGTCCGCCTCGCCGCATAGCGGAGACCTCGCCTTTAGGCGGGGAGGAGAAAAAATGACAAAGACAAAGACCATTCAGCAGACCAAAGGCACAGTCGAGCCGCTAAGGCCGGAGTCAAGCGGCGCGGAATCCGCCCTGCAAAGAGTAATTGCCCAAATCGAAAAGCAATACGGGCGCGGCGCGATTATGCAGATGGACGAGAATAAATACGCTCGAATAGAAGGTATATCGACGGGGGCATTATCGCTCGATATCGCCTTGGGCGGGGCAGGTATCCCGCGGAGCAGAATCACCGAATTATTCGGGCCGGAGTCATCAGGCAAAACAACGCTTGCGCTTCATATAATCGCCAACGCCCAGAAAGCGGGCGGCGTCGCAGCGTTCATTGACGCCGAGCACGCCCTCGATACCACCTGGGCAAAACGCTTGGGTGTTGACGTAAGCTCGCTGCTTATCAGCCAGCCCGATAATGGCGAACAGGCGCTGGATATCGCGGAAATGCTCATCGCTTCCAATTCCGTTGACGTCCTGGTTATCGATTCGGTCGCGGCGCTGACGCCAAAAGCGGAAATCGAAGGCGAAATGGGCGACAGCCACATGGGCCTTCAGGCACGACTGATGAGCCAGGCGATGCGGAAACTCACCGCCATAATCGCCAGGAGCAAAACCGCCCTGATATTCATAAACCAGATTCGTATGAAAATCGGCGTGATGTTCGGCAACCCCGAAACCACCACCGGCGGCAACGCCCTCAAATTTTACAGCTCGATTCGGCTGGACCTGCGACGGGTTACAACCATAAAAGAGGCGGTCGGCGCAGTCGGCAACAGGGTCCGCGCAAGGGTTGTCAAAAACAAAATCGCCCCGCCCTTCCGCGAGACGGAATTCGACATTATGTTCGACCACGGCATAAGCTACGAGGGCGACCTCATCGACTTCGGCACCGCCTGTAATGTAATCGAAAAATCCGGCACCCACCTGGGTTTCGGCGAAGTTCGTCTTGGTCAGGGCAGGGAAAAAGCCAGGCAATTCTTGGCCGACAACAAGGACCTCTGCGAGCAGATAAAACACAAAATCTTAGTCGCAAAGGGTATCGTGGAAGACAAACCATCGGCCTGATAATTCAATGATATTTTCCTTAATTGATGATACTCAGCTCAAAAGGAATTTAGAAAGGGTAATACTATGGAATCGTTTCTGAGGTCTCTAATTGTAGTCGTATATTATGCATTTTTTGTTTTTATTACTGTAATGTCTTACAGGATTGCCAAGGCGGTAGAAAGAATCGCAGACAGAATAGACCAGGGACTTACTATCCGAAAAGAAGATACTCCTCGATAGGATTTCAAGATTGAGCTATGACATTGAATGCAAAACAAATAAGAACGGGCTTTATTGACTTTTTCAAAAGCAAGGACCATAAGTTTGTCCCCAGTTCGCCGATTGTTCCAATCGACGACCCGACGCTGCTTTTCGCCAACGCGGGGATGAACCAGTTCAAGGACATATTCCTCGGCCTTTCGGCGCCATCCTGCAAGCGGGCGGTCAACAGCCAGAAATGCCTGCGGGTCAGCGGCAAGCACAACGACCTCGAGGAGGTCGGCCACGATAATTATCACCACACGTTTTTTGAAATGTTAGGCAACTGGTCGTTCGGCGATTATTTCAAGGCCGAGGCCATCGAATGGGCGTGGCAATTACTCACCAGCGTATGGGGCATCGACCCAAATCAGCTTTACGCCACCGTATTTGCAGGCGACCCCCACGACAATCTTCCCGAAGACATTGAAGCCGCCAAACTCTGGAGAAAAGTAACGCCATTGCCTGCCGAGCGAGTTCTCAAATTCGGTAAGAAGGACAACTTCTGGGAAATGGGCGAAACCGGTCCCTGCGGGCCGTGCAGCGAGATTCATATCGACCTGGGCCCCGACCGCTGCGACAAGAAAAACGTGCCCGGTCACAAATGCGTCGTAAACGCCGGCTGCGCAAGATTCATTGAATTGTGGAACCTCGTTTTCATCCAGTTCAACCGCGCAGAAGGCGGCAAGCTAAGCCCGTTAGCCGCAAAATACGTCGATACCGGCGCAGGCCTCGAAAGGATTACAGCGGTCCTGCAAAACAAGAAAAGCAACTACGATACCGACCTGTTCTCGGCCGTTACTGACTTGCTAAGCGAAATGACGGGTAAAAAATTCACATCTCAATTAGGCAATAAAACCGATAATGCTTTTCGCGTCATAGCAGACCACATACGCGCGCTAACTTTCGCGATAACCGACGGCGCTACGCCCTCAAACGAAGGCAGGGGCTACGTCATTCGCAGAATCCTGCGACGTGCTTCGCGTTTCGGCAGGGAGCTTAATTTACACGAACCGTTTTTATATAAGCTCGTCCCTGCCGTCGATGATTGCCTCGGTGAGGCGTTCCCGGAGATAAAGGCACGAAAGGACTATGTCTCAACCGTAATCGAATCCGAAGAGGCAAGTTTCGGCAGAACTCTGGACAGGGGTCTTGAGATATTTAATGATGCCGCAGAAAAGGCGCAAAAATCCAAAAACAAAACCATTACCGGTGACGACGCCTTCCAGCTTTACGATACTTACGGTTTCCCCGTTGACCTGACGCAATTAATGGCACAGGAACGAGGGTTGAAAGTCGATGCCGCCGGCTTTGATACACTGATGGAGCAGCAGCGAAGCCGGGCAAGGGCCGCACAAAAAGGCACACAGCTTATGGTAACACTAGCCGGCGCAGAATTACCCGTAACCGAGGATTTGCACAAATACAAGACCAGCCGTTTGCCCGCGACAATCGTCGGCTTTATCGACCAGGGCGCATTCAAAACCGACGCCGAATTTCAGGCCGGCGCCGAAATCGGCGTAGTTTTAGACAAGACCTGCTTTTACGCCGAAATGGGAGGCCAGGTCGGCGACTGCGGCACGATACAATCCGACAAAGGCAAATTCGTTGTCGATGAGACAATCAAGGTCGCCGATTGCATCATACATCGCGGCCGGCTTATCGAGGGGAAACTGGCCGTCGGCGACAAGGTTACCGCGCTCGTCAGCCCCGACAGGGAGGCCACAAGGAAAAATCATACGGCCACTCACCTCCTGCAGTGGGCGCTTCAGCAAACACTTGGCAGTTCAGTCGCCCAGCAGGGTAGTTTGGTCTCGCCGGATTATTTACGTTTTGATTTCACTTATCCCAAGGCGATGACCGTTGATGAAATCAAAAAAGTCGAGGAGCTTGTCCGCGAAAAAATCGCAGCGGATTTGCCCGTTACCAGTGTAGCGCTTCCGCGGGAAAAGGCCGACAAATTAGGCGCGATGGCGCTATTCGGCGAAAAATACGGCGATGAGGTCCGTGTGGTCGCAGTCGGTGCGCCGGATGAAGCCGGCTTGCAACAGGCATTCAGCAAAGAATTTTGCGGCGGAACTCACGTTGACAGAACGGGCGTCATTACCGACTTCAAAATCATAAAGGAGGAAAGCGTATCGGCGGGCGTCCGCAGAATCACCGCCCTGACCGGTCAAGTCCTCGCCAAATACCTTGAACAGCGAAGCGACATCGTCGATGAGCTTGCGGACTTACTGAAGGTATCAGCCGAAGGCGTCGTCGAAAGAGTTAATAAGCTGCTTATCGAAAATAAGAAAATGGCCAAGCAGCTCAAATCCGCCCCCCAGCAGGGCGCAGCCGACTCATTAGCCGAAGCAAAACAGCTTTTGGAAAATTGCGTTAAGGCAGGCAACGTCTCGCTCATCGTCGGCAAACTATCGTCCACAACCATTGAGCAGGCACGCGCCGCGATTGATATGCTCAAAAAGAAAGCCCCCTCGTCTGTAATCGTTCTGGGTTTTGCCGAAGGAGACAAGGCCACACTGCTGGCGGGCGTTACCGACGACCTGGTTAAAACTATCAGCGCCTCCGATATCTTGAAGCAAATCTCGCCCATCATCGAGGGCGGCGGCGGCGGCAGACCGAATATGGCGCAGGCAGGCGGCAAAAAACCCGAAAAACTCGACGAGGCGCTCGCCAAAGCCGTTGAATTTATAAAGACGAAATTATAAAGCACTTGACGCATTTGCAAGAGTGGCCAAATGACCGATGCAGGCAAACCAGGCGGGGGTCAGGCAAATTCGCTCATCCGGTTCGCATGTGATTTCTGCGGCCGGCAGATAAGCGTTTCATCGGCTCACGCCGGTAAAAAAGGCAGATGTCCCCAATGTAAAAACGCCGTTATTATTCCACAACCTTTACCCCAGCCACAGGAAGATGAGCCGATCCGCCTGATACGTGATTCCGACCTGCTTATCCAAAATACAAATCCTTCCTTTCCTCCTCCGCCGCAGACGCCCCTGACTGAAAAGCAGCAGCTTCAAATGCTGCGTGACGCCGCCGGCCTGCCTCCTTTGGAGCCGCCCGCCCCTCCTGAGAGGAAATCCCCCGCGATTACCGATATATGGTTGTATCCCGCCAATATCCCTGGGCTTATCTTTCTGGGAATTGCAGTCCTGATTCCCCTGGCAATAACAATCCTTTCTTATTGTCTCGGCGTGTTCGCCGGTCTTATTGCTATGCCCGCCGCCGTCATTAATGCGATAATAGGCGCTTATATCTATTGGTTTCTCGCCCAATGCGTCCGGGACAGCGCCGCCGGCAACATCCGCGCTCCCGAAACGCTCGCGGAGACGCCCGGCCTATGGGAACTGGTTTGGCAGCTTCTGGAAATAGGCGCCGCTATTGTTGTCTATGCAGCCCCCGCTGTCGTTTATTTTGACTTCACGCGAAGATTCGACGTCACATTCTGGTGCCTCGCCAGCGCAGGTGCATTTTTATACCCTATGGCACTTCTGGGTGTTTTGATGTTTGATTCGATAAACGGCCTCAACCCGCTTATAATTATCCCCTCGATTTTCAGCACGTTCTTTCAGTATTGCGGCCTGGTCATTTTAATAAGTACCCTCGTCTGCCTGCTTATCTGGACGCAAATAACTTTCCGGCGAGGATTTTACGGATTTGTGTTTTATCCTGTTTTCCAGACAGTTGAACTCTATCTGGCTATGATAGCGGCCCATCTTCTCGGCCGATTCTATTTCAAATATCAGGAAAAACTAAACTGGGAGGTCTGATTCTACTCTTGTTGCCGAATCCGAACGCTCCTGGCGTGTGCGTCTAATCCCTCCGCCTCAGCTAACCGGATTATATCCTCCGCGCTTTCGGCTAATTTCTTCTTGTCGTATTCGATAATGCTGGTCGCCTTTACAAAATCATTTGCGCTTAACGCGCTGAAAAACCGGGCGCTGGTTCCCGTCGGCAAGGTATGACTCGGTCCCGCCCAGTAATCACCGACAGCAACAGGAGAATAATCCCCGATAAATATAGCTCCGGCGTTTTTAATTTTGCCGGCGATTTTTTTGCTCTGTTTGCCGCACTGAATCTGTAAATGCTCCGTGGCGAAAAGGTTCCCGTAAAATATTACATCTGCCATATTTTTACAAACTACTATTGCACTAAATTTCAGCAGGCAATCGATTGTCTCTTTCGCTCTGCCTAACTTCTCTGCTTGCTGTTTGAGTTCAGTTAACACTTCCAGAGCCAGTTTTTCGGACTCCGTACATAAAACCGCCGAACCCGGATTATGTTCGGCCTGGCTCAGCATATCTGCTGCCACCCAGGCAGGATTGGCCTTATTATTTGCGATTATCAACACCTCGCTTGGCCCGGCAATAGAATCAATACCGACAAGTCCGAGAACCCTTTTCTTTGCCATCTGAACCCAAGTGTTCCCCGGCCCAACAATCTTATCAACGTTTCGTATCGTTTTGGTTGACCCAGCCAGCGCCATCACGGCTTGTGCGCCGCCTATCCTGTAAACCTCTTTAATCTTCAATTCTTGGCAGGTTGCCAATATTACAGGATGAATACTTCCGTTATATCTCGGCGGTGATACAACAACGATTTCTTTCACACCTGCCACCTGTGCCGGAACAGCCGTCATAATGACCGTCGATGGTAATGGAGCAGAGGCGCCAGGCACACAAATGCCAACTCGTTTTATCGGCGTGTATTTTATACCTGTCGATTTGAAGCTTTTATTTTTGCCGACAAATATTTTTGACTGATACTCTTTAACGTTCTTAATCGCCTGCCGAATCGACTTCAAAAGTTTCTTGTCAATTGCTTTGTGCGCATCGTTCAGTTCTGCTTCCGATATTCTGAACTGCTCAGGGGTAAGTTTAACGCCGTCGAATTTCTCTGTGTATTCGGCTACCGCTTCATCGCCACGCTTAGAGACGTCGTCAAGAATAGCGTCTAATTGTTCTTCTTTTTCACTGTCGAACTCGAAATGAGTAACTTGCACGACGGCTGTTCGTATCTCCGTAAATCGTTTCTCAAAATCCGGCTGGTCGTATTTAATCAAAATTTTATCAAGCTCGTTTGTCACTTTCACCTTTTTTCTTTTTTCTCCGCGGTCTCTGCCTCGCTAAGGCGAGACTCCGCCAAGGGCTTCGCGTTCTCCGCGGTGAGTTTACCTTCCGAAGTTGCCGTAACTGTAAATCCTTGTCGCCTTTTGCAAAAGCAATAATCGCTGGTCTTTATATTTTGTCATTATTCCCGCGACACTGAACCTAACGGGATTTGGCTCATCCTTAACTTGTCTCATCGCGTCATTCAGCGCCTGGCAGGGCAATAATTCAATTTCACCTTTTTCGATACCCTGCCCCAGGCCATCCGGCTTAAAAAGGTATTTACCTTTTTCTTCGAATACCCGCCCGGTCCTGTTTGTGAAAATTGTATCCTGCTTCAACGGCATCGCCGAAGGCGCCTCAACCGTCGGCAAAACCTCCGACGTCGCAAGCTGCGACACAATCTCAGCCGGTATATTCAGCACGTCGTTCGGTGCGTTTATCGACTGCTGTGCTTTTTTCTCAATTTGTGTATTCGGTGATTCTGCCGGCCTGTCTAATTTCCGCAAGCCGACAAAATACGACGGGAATACATAATTCTTGCCTTCAAATTTCGTTACTTTACCCCAAAACCGGTATCTCGCTTCTACCCGCTGCTTTGCATCCTCAATCATTTTCTCAAGCGCCGCGGATTTGAGAAGCACAACCGGCCGGCCCGCCTTGAGCGTTACTGAGCCATCGCTTAAATCCGAATCAAATTCAAAAAGCCACTCGCCGTTTTGCCCCTCGACAAGCGAGCCATCCACTCCTGAAATAACGTAATCATCCCGCAAAAGTTCACTCGGCGCGTTTACCGCGAAAGCCGAAACCGTCGGCATAGCCAAAATCGTTATCAATATGAATCGCACCCAATTCATCACTGTTACTTCTTTAATAATCTCACAACGTCTTTCGGCTCATTTGCCAGAAGCAAATGTTCGCAGCAGCCGGGGTCGTCCTTCGCCACCGCCTCTACAAGCGGCTTCCAGTATTCGCCCAAGAGTATAATCGGTTTAGAGCCGTCTAAAAAGCCCTTATTTTTCAGTTCCCATACCATTGCCAGCTCAAGCAGCGTTCCTGTTCCGCCGGCCAGCACCACGTATGCGCCGCCGATTTCTATCAATTTATCAAGCCGGTCATTCAGCGACTTTGTAACAAATTCCCGGCTGACAAACTTGTTCGCCGAACCACGCCCGAACGCAAGGCAGGTAACTCCTATGACCTCGCCGTTCGCCTCTCTTGCTCCTTTTGCCGACGCTTCCATTGTCCCGCCATAGCCGCCGTTGGCTATCGCGAAGCCCCCTTCTGCCAGCAACCGACCTAATTGCTCAGCCAATTTATAATTTTTATCGCCGGGTTTTGCCCTGCCTGTCCCGAACACGCTTACTATCTTCATCATTTGATTTACCGAGGGTCCATTTCAATAGTCCGCCCGCGAGAAGAATCTCCCTGTCTCTTTTCGACAGGTTCAATTTCCCGACAAACTCGTATCTGCCTGCCTCCTCTGCAATTTTAACCTCGTCTTTACTTTTTATCGCTTCGAGCAGGCCATTTATTCGCAGCTTGTCGCCCTCATTGATTTTTTCATAATCAGCCGGGTCTGCCAGTTCAACCGGCACAACGCAGAAGTTTATCAGGTTGGCCCTGTGAATCCGCTCTATTGTTTTGGCGATTACCACCCGCACGCCGAGGAACATCGGGCATAGCGCCGCGTGCTCTCTCGACGATCCCTGCCCGTAGCTTTGCCCCGCGACGATTATGCCCGCCCGGCCCTCGCTCTTAAGTTTTTTCGCTCGCTCGGCAAACGTGGGTTTACCCTTCTCATTGAAACAGTGAAATACGTATTTCGAATACTCAGGCACGTTGCTGCGGTATTTCAAAAACGAACCGGCAGGCATTATATGGTCGGTCGTGATTTTGTCGCCGCATTTGAGCAGCACGTCGCCCTTCAAATCAGCAGGTAATGGTTTCGGGCTTTCCGGAATCACTATCGTTGAGCCGCGTAAGACCTCCGCTTTTGCCGCCTCTTTCTCGCTTAACGGCGCTTCTATCATATTATCGTTTATGATAAATTCCTCAGGCAGCTTAATCTTCTGGTATTTTATTCCGAACATCTGCTCTAATCGCCGCGGGTCCGTAATTTTACCCGTCAGCGCCGACGCTACAGCCGTCTCGGGGCTTACTAAATATATTTTGTCGTCTTTGGTTCCGCTTCTGCCCGCGAAATTGCGATTAAACGTCCGTAAACTCGCCACCCCCTCCGCAGGCGAAAAGCCAAGTCCTATACAAGGCCCGCACGCCGTCTCAAGAATCCTGCCCCCCGCCGAAATTGTGTCCGCCAGCGCGCCATTGGCTGCTAACATATTCAAAACCTCTCTGCTTCCCGGCGCAACCGCAAATTCAACCAACGGCGCGATTCGCTGCCCCTTTAGAACTTTAGCCGTCATCACTAAATCACTGAAACTCGAGTTTGTGCAGCTCCCTATCGCTATCTGGCCGACCTCAAGGCCCGCAATCTGGGCCACCGTTTTGACGTTGTCCGGTGATGACGGACACGCCGCCATCGGCTCAAGTCCATCTAAGTTTATCTCAATCACTCGGTCATAAGCCGCCCCCTCGTCGGCTGCTAAAGGCCGATAGTCCTTTTCGCGTTTCTGGGCAGCTAAAAATCTGCGTGTCTGCTCATCACTGGGGAATACGCTCGTCGTTACGCCCAATTCCGCGCCCATATTTGTAATCGTCGCCCGTTGCGGCACGGTCAACGTCGCAACAGCAGGCCCGAAATACTCAACCGCCCATCCGACGTTTCCCTTTGTAGTCAATATACTCAGCAGTTTCAAAATAATATCTTTGGCCGCGACCCATTCAGGCAATTTACCCGTCAGCTTAACGCCTAATACCTTCGGACAGGTTATATAGAAAGGCCCGCCGCCCATCGCCACCGCCACGTCAAGCCCGCCCGCCCCGATTGCGAGCATACCCATTCCGCCCGACGTCGGCGTGTGCGAATCGCTCCCCAATAGCGTCGCACCGGGTTTTGCGAATCGTTCCAAATGCACCTGGTGGCAAATCCCGTTTCCCGCCCGCGAATGATAAACGCCGCTTTTGGCCGCTATCGTCTGCAAATACAGGTGGTCGATATGATTTTCAGGCCCGAACTGTGCCATATTATGGTCAATATAACTTACCGATAAATCGGTCCTGACCCTTTTTGCCCCCATTGATTCGAACAGCAGAAACGCCGTCGTCCCGGTTGCGTCCTGCGTTAGCGTCTGGTCAATCCTTATGCCGATTTCGCTGCCTGCGATGAGTTTGCCTTCTTTAAGATGTGCACCTAATATCTTGTAAACAAGCGTTTGAGCCAATTTATCTACTCCGATTTATCCGCCGCAGGCGGATTATTATTGTTCATAGTGTTCCTGCGCTACAGCAATTTATCATAAATCCTCCCCAAACACAACCCGCCCCAAATAAATCGGCTTTACCTCGATTTCTTACGATAAGGCCTTGTCTCGGCGATGTGAATCCCCTCGCGGCAAAAAAAACGGCCCCGGCTATAAATCCGGGGCCGTCGTAAATCACCTCGCAGAATCAAAGTCGTAAATTACCAGGGAGTCGGTCCACAGTCCTGCTGGTCGCTAATCAACAAAGAATCTGCAGCATCCCGAGGGAACCAGGTGCCGGCAGCTATGCCGTAAATGGGTGCAGCACAAGCGGGGGCGGCGGTAGGCGAACCTTTCGCAAAATATCCGGCGACTTCCCGGTCATACTTGGGCGGAGACACTAACACGTCCAAAGGAGCCCTCGGCCAGCTTTGCCAGATGTTGTCGTTATCAATGCCTACGTTTGCCGTTCTCTCGAAGGCGACGTGGACGTCGTTGAACAGGACGTTTTGCCCCTCACGCTGGTGAGCAAATGAATTCCACATCAGGTCCGGGTCCTGGTATACCGGCGGTGGGGTGGTGGGCGCCGCGTTCCAGTATTCATAAGGCGTTTTCTTACCTGTGTCGGCGCCAACTCCGCCTAATATCACAGAATCTCTTAGGAGATAAGTAACATTTCTATCCAGCGTCGGATTTCTGTCGGCTGCCAGCGGCGCTGCCGGGGGACTGGAGCTGCCCACGGAAAAACCGGGAGCCCTGTTAGTCGCAGCGCCTTCAGCAGTAGACGAAAACGGATTATGATACGAATAGCTGCAGTATAAGCCGGGGTGCGCCCCGAAATCCCACGCCTTGGAAAACTCGGTTATCTTAGCCTGCACCGAATCGGTGAGCTTAAAGGCCTTGACTCCGACGTCGCCTTTGCAGACAAACTGCTTAACGGCGACGTCCTGGTATTTTACCAGCAGATAGAATATAGACCCGATAGTCCCGTGGCCTGCCCCGCCTGCTATGCTTGTGGAGGTGGGGCTGCCGTCGAGATAGACAAACGCAGCCGTTCCCGCGTTGTTTCCGGTGCCGCCCCACCACCAGGGAAGATAACCTGTTGGAGAATAAGCCGCCAGCTTGGTAACGCCCGGCATCGGGTATTCCTCTCCCCTGGAGTCATTGGAATAAAGCACTATCGCCTTGCCGATACCCGCGATGTTGGTTCCGCAGGTCATACGGTAGGCATACATCCTGACTCTGGCCAAGGCAGGCATCAGGATGCCCATCAGCAGAGCTATGATTGCGATAACAATCAAAAGCTCCACAAGTGTGAAACCTTTCTTTCTCATAATCATTCTCCTTTACTTTTTCGAGATTCGCTTATCCGGTCGTTCCGGGCACGTTCGGGTGCGGATGTTTAAATCGATGAAGACAGTTAACTTTCATCTGCACGGCTTTGCCCCAATCCTCAGCGAATCTCAATTTTTATCTTTTCGCCCGGATTCGGCCGGTAAAAATCTTCTTAAAACTTATTTTCAGGACATGCTGCCTGTTTTTTATGAACATCGACAGTTACGCCTTTCGATGCTCGCGAAAAACACTCGTAAAACAACACCATTTTTGGCAGGCAGGATTTGATATGACGTTGGGTAGGTTAAATTATGATAACTGCTCAAACTTTATTATAATATTACTACTCTCTTAACACCTGCCTAACACTATACATAAATTACTCAAAAGCGCTCTTGCTGTCAAGTATTTTTCGGCAAAATCGCCAATTTTCTTGAAAATTCCCGCCCACTGCCTTATAAATGTCCTTTTTGATACTGAAAACGGCTATGACTGACCAAGCGAACCTGAAAAATATGAAAAACGTCCTAAAAAAGTGCGGCCAAAGCCATCTTTTGGC
>JBELAA010000460.1:0-1019 GCA_049509315.1 Sedimentisphaerales bacterium
AGACATCGGATTACAACCAGGCCGACGAGGAGTGGTGGCAACTCGCCAAAAAAGACGGCGTCTATACAAGCGACATCGAATTAGATGAAAGCTCCAATACTTTCTCGATTGCTCTTGCCACAAGGATCGAAGACGCAAACGGCGAATTTCTCGGAGTTATCAAAGGTATTCTTAATATTCAAGAAACCATAAATATCATCGACGAGGCAAAAACTGCGGCTAATTATCAAACTCTTCAGCTGCATCTGGTAAATAAAAACGGAACAATCATATATTCGACAAAAGGCGGCGGCTTACCCAATAATCCGGCAAATCGGCTCGTTCTTAACGCCGGCAACATCCCGCAGGAAAATATGCTTTATCATATAGGACGGGACAATAACAACAATGAAATGCTTTTCGCCTGCGCTCGTTCTGCCGGCTACGATGATTTTAAGGGTTTGGGCTGGACAATCGTTACTGAGACCAGCACCGCAGAGATTTTTGCCCCTATGGCCCGGCTCAAACAAACTATACTGCTCGCCGGACTGGCCGTCCTCGCTCTGGCCCTGTTGGCAAGCTCAGTTACGTATCACTCTATTGTTATACCTATCGCGGCGCTGAAGAACGCGACGGTTCAAATAGCGTCGGGAAATCTTGAAACCAATCTGGCGCCAACTGCATCAGATGAAATTGGACAGCTCGCCGGCTCTTTCCAGAAAATGGTCAATCGACTCAAAAAAACCATAAACGAGCTTAACGCCGAAATCACAGAGCGAAAACGCACCGAGCAGATTTTGCGGGAAAGTGAATCCCACTTAAGAATTATTCTCGACAACATACAGACGGGGATTTTCATCATCGACCCCGAAACGCGGACGATAGTTTACGCAAACCCAATAGCCGCTCGCCTTACCGGCGCCTCCCGTGAGCAGCTCGTCGGCTCAGTATGTCATAAATTTATATGTCCTGCTGAACAGGGACACTGTCCAATAGCCGACCTGGGACAAAAAGTCGACAATTCGGAGCGAATCCTGCTG
>JBELAA010000461.1:0-1015 GCA_049509315.1 Sedimentisphaerales bacterium
ATTCTGCTCAACCCGCTGGGCGTGCCGAGCAGAATGAACGTCGGTCAGATTCTCGAAACGCACCTTGGCTGGGTAGCGAAGGTCCTCGGCTTTACGGCAGTTACGCCGGTTTTTGACGGCGTCTCAGAGGTAGTCATCAGCCGGCTGACCGAGGAAGCAAACGAAAAGATTGGACAGCGAAAGAGCGAGCTCGGCAAAACCAGTGTGGCGCCGGCCGACGATGAGCTGTTTGTAACTATTCCCAAATCATTGAAAGCCCAGTTATACGACGGCAGGACGGGTGAGCCGTTCGACCAGCAGGCGACGATTGGGTATATCTATATTATGAAGCTGCATCATCTCGTTGACGACAAGATTCACGCCCGCTCGACGGGACCTTACAGCTTGATAACGCAGCAGCCGTTGGGCGGTAAGGCCAGGACCGGCGGCCAGAGGTTTGGCGAAATGGAGGTCTGGGCGCTGGAGGGTTACGGAGCGGCTTATACGCTCCAGGAAATGCTCACCGTAAAGAGCGACGACGTCGAAGGACGCACCAAGATTTACGAATCGATGGTAAAGGGGCAAAACTCCCTCGAGGCGGGAACGCCGCTTTCCTTCGACGTGCTGTGCAATGAAATAAGGGGGCTGTGTCTGAATATCCAGCTTGAAAAGAAACGATTGGGAACAACGGTTTTATAAGTTGTAACCTCTGGCGTATAGGAGCAAGAAATAAATGATTAGCAATATCTATGATCGGATAAACGATTACGGTTCGGTCAAGATTTCGCTTGCCGGCCCGAATGATATTCGAAGCTGGTCGTTCGGCGAGGTCCGCAAGCCCGAAACAATCAATTATCGAACATACAGGCCCGAAAAGGACGGTCTTTTCTGCGAGCGTATATTCGGCCCGGAGCGGGACTGGGAATGCGCCTGCGGCAAATACAAGGGCACCAAGTTCAAGGGCATAATCTGCGACCGCTGCGGCGTCAAGGTTACGCACAGCAGGGTTCGCCGCAAACGTATGGGGCACATCAAC
>JBELAA010000462.1:0-1015 GCA_049509315.1 Sedimentisphaerales bacterium
AGGCCCGTCTGGTCGTCGGCCAGTCCTGTCAGGACAACAATGGGGACGTCGCCTGCCGCCGCAATTGCTTTTTTAACAGTGTCGAGACCTGTGCTGTCGGGCAGCCCCAGGTCCAGAAGGGCGACGTCGTATTGGCCGCTGCCGAGTTTATCCAGACCCTTCGACAGTGTGCCTGCGGTGTCGCTCTCGAATTTGACTGGGTAGGGACAGCCCAGTAACGCCCGTTTGGCTGTAATATAATCTACCTCGTCGTCATCGATTACCAAAACTCGTATTTTCGGTTTCATTTTGCCCTCTGGATGTTTAGCCGTCGCCGGGACGGCGACGGGGTCGCTTTATAATTAACCCTTTAATATTATCGTCAAACCGCGCCGTTGCCATAAATATACCCCTACCCATTGTCAAGACAGAAAACGGAATGCAGAACATAGAACAGAGAATGCAGAAGGAAGAAAGGAAGACGGAAGATGGTTTTGAGTGTTTAGTTTTTAGTGTTGAGTTTTGAGTTGAGGAAAGGGAAACAGAGAGAAGAGTGGGAAAGGTAAGAAAGGAGGCGGAAGACCCGGCTTCGTTAATAAACTACGCCGAGGTCTTCGCCCCCCGTAGATTTCAAAGAAATCTAGACACGGGGGACTTCGCAGGGCTACGCTGCGCTACGAGAAGACATATGGCGGAGGGTTATCGGGAAATCAGGGGACCAGGGGGCAGGAAATCAAATTATCAGGGAATCAGGCGGAGAGCAGAGAACTATGAACATCCAGCTTCGAACATTCAACGTTCAACAGTTAAATCGTAAGAAAAAACGCAGAAACGCGGGTTAGTGAGTAGGAGTAAAGGGGCGGGGGATAAAGACCCGCTGGGTCTTGCGCATTCTTCGGCGGTTTCGCTCGGAGGGCTTCTCGTAATACGCAGTTCGCTTCATATCGCGAATGAGACCCTCTTTTTCGCAGAGTTTTTTGAACCGCCGCATCATTTGCTGAACCGATTCGCCCGCTCTTGACTTCACTTTCAACAT
>JBELAA010000463.1:0-1472 GCA_049509315.1 Sedimentisphaerales bacterium
AGAACCTCGCCGACCCCCGTCGTTTTGGACAGTATCACTGGAAGCCGGTATTGAACCGCCTCTAAAGCGGACAGTCCGAACGGCTCACTGACCGACGGCATTACATATAAGTCCGACATACGGTATGCGTTATCAACCTGTCCTCCCCGCAGAAAGCCTGTAAAATGTATCTTTCTCCCGAGCTTGCGTGCCGCCACCATTTCGACTATTTCCGGTGCCAGGTCTCCCCAGCCGGCCATAACGAACCTGACGTTGCTGTATTTCTGCAAAACCTGCTCCGCCGCCTGGACAAAAAATTCAGGCCCCTTCTGGTAGGTTATCCGGCCCATAAAAAGCACCGTCGCCTCGCGTCGGCTGGTATAGGGTCTCGGCGTAATCCGCCTGTGGTTTATGCCGTTGTGCACAACCCGGATTTTATCGAAAGGCACCCCGTATCGGCCGGCAAGGATGCCCGCGGTAAAATGGGAAACCGCTATTACCGCCGACGCCGCTTCCATACCCTGGCGCTCTATCTCGTAAACCTCGTGGTTGATGTTCTCGCCGGAACGGTCGTATTCGGTTGCGTGAATATGCACAACCAACGGCTTTTGCATCTCAGTCGCCAACGCTACCGCCGCCGGGAACGTTACCCAGTCGTGCGCATGAATCACGTCGAAGGTCTTTACCTTGACCAGTTCGAGGCAGCGCTGTGCGTATTCGTAAACCCTTTCGATAAGATTGCCGTCGTAGCCCCCCGCCTGGCCCGTCCCCAGGACCCGCACAGGGCGCGTTCGCTGATAGGGATTGGGCAGCTTATAAGGCACGGTTTGAAAAACAACGTGCGACAGATTATCGCCTGACTGCCTGACCGTTACGGGGCCGGCTGTCGTCGAATCGACGCTCTGCGTGTTTGTGGGAAGAAGCATTACTATGTCGAGGTCCAGATGCTCCATAGCACGGGTCAACCCATAGCAGGCGGTTCCAAGCCCCCCGCTTATGTATGGCGGAAATTCCCATCCTAACATCAACACACGTCTTCAGCGAACAGCCGTCTTAGTTTAATATTTCAAAACAAACGCGGTTATTTTGTGCTCATTTCCTTTTTAAGCTGTGCCTCGGCCTCCAGCCAGTTTTGCTCGTCCTGGCCGCAGGGGCATCCCTTTCGACGCCAGATTTCCATTGCCCGGCCTTCTATCTGTTTATGCGTCGGCGGAATGGGCGTCTTTGACTTGACGGCCCCGGCAGGCCTGTCTAATGTCCCGGTGCCCGTCGAGGCCAGAGTTGTGCCTGAGGCCTGACTGCTGCCTGAGGTTTGCTGACTGCTTAAGGGCTGCGGACTGACGCTCCTGGGGGTATTCACCATCGGAACGGCCTCATAAGTCGATGTCGTCTTTTTCGCAACAACGTTGTTGTCTCCTATTTTTTTATTCGTTTTTGCCATTTGTTATTCCCTTTCCTTTTCCTTTTGTGATTTTATGGGTTCCTTATTTATT
>JBELAA010000464.1:0-1013 GCA_049509315.1 Sedimentisphaerales bacterium
CCGAACCAAAAGGCCACCCGACAGTCAGGATAACCATCGCAGGCGGCGACGGCAGCTCCGTTGAAAAGGCCGTGATAATTAAAGCGCCGGACAACTTTATCGGCGTTCGCGTGGAATACGCCTGGATTAAGAAAAATTGTCCCGGCTGGCAATTGGAAAAGCAAAGCTCATTTAAAGCAAAAAACAAAATATACGACAGAATGGACCTTCGCACACCCGACGGCCGGCAAAAAACCATATTTTTCGATATCACCGACTTCTACGGCAAGATGTAAAAAGGTCTATGTGGGTTCCGGATTAATATTTGACAAAAAACACTATGGCAAACAAATATGCATCAAAACTCCTGAAGTTGGACGAATCTGCAAAATCTCGCAAATATGGCTTACCAGCTTTCATATCAAAGCCGATGGGATCCCCGGTATATTATGGATTTCCATTGATTGAAGAGACACGTACCGATGGATGGTGTTTTGGGGCAATCACTGAATACGAGGATTCTAATGGTTGCGATTATGGAGACGGATTTGTTGAGGCACCGAACGGTGAAAGGGCAGGATTGGTCTGGAGTGTAGGAGAAGGGGATATTAAAGAGATTATGCCGCCAAGCAAAGGCCGCTGGGGAGTATATCAAATATGGTTTCCGAGACTTGTAAAGACGGTTGAAGACCTCGTATTTAATTTCCAATATGTTCTGCCAACATTGAAAGCAACATATACAAAAGCCCAAAAGAAAAAAGGTCTCAGAAACTTGTTCAGATTCTTAGCCGATAGAATCAGACGTAAGTAAACATCATCAAATACCTTTAGTTAAGTTATTTCAGACTTACCTTTGCGAATTTACGTTTGCCAACCTGGATTGTCATACCGTCTTTGGGGGTGATTGTGGCATTGGAGTCGGTAATTTTTTGGCCGTCAATCGTTACAGCCGATTGCGAGCACATACGCTTTGCCTCGCCGCCTGTTTCGACGAGTTTGCAGGAAAGCAAAAGCTGCTTTACCAATATCGGCTG
>JBELAA010000465.1:0-1008 GCA_049509315.1 Sedimentisphaerales bacterium
ATGGTTACCGTCGGCGAAAAAAGCGGCGAGCTGGAAAATATGCTTAAAAACATCAGCGACGGCCTCGAGGAATCGACCGACATAGTTGTCGAAAGATTGTCCGCCGCGGTCGAGCCGGTCATTATCGTCTTTATCGCAGTAATCGTCGCCATCATTGCTTTGGCCGTAGTGCTGCCGATTTTGAAAATTTCAGAAATGGCTATGTAATAAAATATGGAGAAGAATATGAATACGAATCAGCAAATCAGGATATCCGCAAATCAGGGAATCAGGAAGTCGGCAAAAGCGTTTACGATTATCGAGATTATGGCCGTAATCGTGATTATCGGCATTCTGGGCGGCATCGTGGCTGTAAGCGTCGTTGGAAAAATCGACAAGGCGCGCGTTACCGCCACAAAGGCCAGCTTAAAGATGCTTCATAATGCCGTTATCCAGTTCAAGCTCGACACGGGCCGCTACCCCACCGAGGACGAGGGTCTCAACGCGCTTATCGAGCAGCCCACCGACGTTACCGGCTGGAACCAGGGCGGTTATCTCGAAACAACCGAAATACCCAAGGACGCCTGGGGATACGATTTCGTTTACCAGCTCTATCCTGAAAGCGGCAAACCATTCGTTATTATAAGTTACGGCGCCGACGGCGAAGAAGGCGGCGAGGGCTACAACACCGACCTTCTAAGCACCGATATCGAGCGGCCCTCCTCCTCCCAGAAACCTTGATAGTTATTATGAATATAAATCAGCAAATCATATTATCAGAAAATCGGGGTATCAGGGGAGCAGGTTATCCCGGCTTTACACTGGCCGAATCGATGGTCGTTATCGTGGTCGTCTCACTCCTGGTAGCGCTGGCCGCGACCAACCTCAAGGGCGTTTTGATTAAAAACTTATTCAAATCGCAGGCGTCGGGGCTTGTCTCGGCGCTCGAATCGGCCTCGACCTCGGCGGTTCAGTCAGGCAAAAAATACGAAGTCATAATCGATATCCCTCAGCAAAGCTGGCTGCTGC
>JBELAA010000466.1:0-1004 GCA_049509315.1 Sedimentisphaerales bacterium
TTTTTACGGTATAGCCAAGCCCTTCGAAAACGAACTTTACGGCCCTGGGGTTATATCGGCCGTCCTGCTCGGCGATTTCCTCGATGCTTTTTTTTGCGTCCATTTGATTTTCAGCTTACTTTCCAGCCCGGCTGCGCACCGGGGTCAACTGTGAGCATAAATATGTCTTTGCCGCCCGGCCCTGACGCGAGAATCATACCTTCCGACAGGCCGAACCGCATCTGTCTGGGTTTGAGGTTGGCTAAGCATACGACGATTTTTCCTGTCAGCGATTCAGGGGTATATGCCTGGGCGATACCTGCCATTACGGTTTTGGGGATACCGCCGATGTCTAATTGCAGCCGAAGCAATTTGTCGGCTCCCTCGACTCGTTCGGCCTTAACGACCTTTGCGATTCGCAGGTCGATTTTCGCGAAATCCTCGATTGTGCATTCGGGTTTAATCGGTTCGGCGGTCGGTAAGCCCCCAGGTTTATCCTGGGGGTTAACCCCCAACATAAAGTTGGGGGCTTTCGATGCTGTCTCTTTGCTTTCTTCAATCATAGCGTCAACCTGCTCCTTAGTCGCCCGTTCAAAAAGGCGTTCAAAATTGTTGATATTACGGTCTTCGAGGACGGTTTTAACGTCGTCGAAAGTCAGCTTACCGATACCTAACAGCCGTTCGACTTTTTCGGCAAATCGCGGGATAATTGGTTTCAAGTAGATTGTGAGAATACGCGCGGCATTAAGGGCCGAGGTAAGGGTCGTGCGGGCCTTTTCGGGTTCGGTTTTAATCTGCGACCAGGGCTGATTCGCTTCGACGTATCGGTCGGCAAGGTCCGAAAGCCCCACGATTGTGCGGACTGCTGAGGCGTAATTGAGATTTTCATAATTTTGAATAATCTCAGGCGCGGCGGCGGTGAGGGTTTCGATAAGTTTTTTACCCTGCTCATCAAGACGACCAAGACGGCCTTGCAGTTTGTTTTTCAGCATCGGTGCAGCGCGAGACGCGAGATTGGCGAATTT
>JBELAA010000467.1:0-1225 GCA_049509315.1 Sedimentisphaerales bacterium
TGCTCGAAAAGGCATACACTCACCCCGTCTGGGAGGAAAAGGCAAAAACCTGCTTTAGCTGCGGGTCGTGCAACCAGGTTTGCCCGACCTGTTACTGCTTCAACGTGCAGGATGACGTCTGCTGGGACTTCATAAACGGCAAAAGACAGCGCGTCTGGGACGGCTGTCTGCTTGACGGGTTTACAAAAGTCGCCGGCGACCATGAGTTCAGGAAAAAACGTCAGGACAGGTTCAGGCACCGGCTGTATCGAAAGGCAAAATACGTGCCCGAAAAAATCAACAGTCAGATACCGGCCTGCGTGGGCTGCGGACGCTGTGTAAGTGCGTGCCTGCCTGATATTGCAAACCCGATTAACGTTTATAACCGGCTGATTCAGGACCTCGGCAGGAGTAAAACGATGTGTGAACGTTGTGCTGTTGAAAAAGACATTTATCTGCCGCGAATGGTAACGCTCGAGAAAAAGCGGCTGATGAATCCGACTGAGATGTATCTTCGGCTGACAGTCGATGATAATGAGCCGTTTGATTTTATACCCGGACAGTTTGTCGAGGTATCAATTGCCGGCGCGGGCGAGGCGCCGATTACGATTTCATCGTCGCCAACACAGAAGGGTTATTTCGAGCTGGTCGTGCGGCGGACCGGGAACGTTACCAACGCCGTTCACCGGCTGAGAATCGGCGACAAAATCGGGATTCGCGGGCCGTTCGGTAAAGGAACGTATCCAGTCGAGGAGGCAAAGGGCAGGAACCTCGTTTTCGTCTGCGGCGGTATCGGCCTTGTGCCGCAGCGGTCGTTTGTCAATTACATCCTCGATAAGCGCAGTGACTACGGCGAGATGTCGGTGCTGTTAGGCACAAAATGTATGGCACAGCGGTTCTTTCACTCGGAACTTGACGCATGGTCCACCAGGGATGATATGCACTTTCTCGAATCAGTTGACCAGGCGGACGACTGCTGGCTGGGTAACGTAGGCGTAGTTACCACGCTGATACCGAAGGTCCAGACCGACATTCGCACGTCGCTGGTTTTCATCTGCGGGCCGCCGGTTATGTATAAATTCGTGCTGCTGTCGCTCAATGAGGAGCAGGTGCCCCCTGAAAATATATTTCTCAACCTCGAACGCAAAATGAAATGCGGCGTGGGCAAATGCGGCCACTGCCAGATAAACAATCTTTACGCCTGTATCGACGGCCCGGTATTTCGGTATTCGGACCTGCGACAAGC
>JBELAA010000468.1:0-1128 GCA_049509315.1 Sedimentisphaerales bacterium
AATATTCCGTCTGGTGTATTCACGTAATATCCAAACGCATTTCCAGCAAAATCTACACCAGTATCCACGTTGTCCAGTTTGATACTGCCGTCCGCCAACATGGACAGCTGATGCGAATCGCCCGAAGATTCCGGGCCTGCGAACACCTGGACCATTTTCGCCTGATTCGTCATATCATACACTCCAAATGTATTCACGCCTGCATTACCCGCTATTTCCATAACAATAGTTGAAGCGGAAGCGCCCCCTGTAATGGCCCAGTATGCATCAGCGCCATCGGTGATTGTATCTCTGCTTAGGCCTGGAATCGGCCCCAGAGTAATGCCGTTCAACGCCTCCTGTAACGTCGGCTCAGCAAGAGCCGGTGTGACCATCAGGCCGAGAACCATACTTATTAACAGTAACTTTTTCATAATTTTAATCCCTTCCTAAATTTCAAAGTTTATTAAACATTCGTTAATCACATGTTAAGAGTGTTTCGCGATTACACTCCTATACGGTTTTAGAAAAAGGTCTCATTTGAGACATAGGAGGGCCTCGCGGAATCATGCAGAAGATGAGTGCGGGTGAAAAACAAACGAATTGCCTGGTTCCGGAAACCAGACATAATGCACTCGAAACCGGACGCAGCACTAAGTTCAGTACCGCGTAATAAGAACAATGGTAATCACTGCCTGCGGCAGTGCGAAAAGCGGTGTGAGTAAAATTGACGCAGGGAATATCCTTTTGTGAAAAGGCAAATACGCCAGCGGTATCCGGCAGAGTCAGCCCTTTTGGATAACTAAACAGGTTCCCCTTTCCCTGACTATTATCGTTTCGAGATGAGGAGATAACTGCTTGTGTCCCCGTTTGGCCAGCCAGCGACAGCCCCGCAAATCCAGCCAGCCATATTCTCCTGTCCCGTATCAGGCGTATCAGGGAAATACATATAAATCCCACAAGCGTCAACAGTCCGCTGGCGGGAGTGGCAGGCAGTAACATCGCAGAAACAGTCGTCTGGTCACTCGCGGGAATATCCGGATTACCAAGATACCCGACGAGTTGACTGATTTCGGAATCATTAGCCGATGAAAGATAATAGGCAAGTGAACATTGCTCTGTGCCGGCAGCAACCGCGATAGAGGAGGA
>JBELAA010000469.1:0-1126 GCA_049509315.1 Sedimentisphaerales bacterium
GCATTTTCGAAACTTCGCAAGCCCTTATTCAAGGCAGGACCCCATATATTGCTTGAGCCGGAGTATTTCGAAGCGGTCAGGGGATGCTTTAACGTCGCTACGCTGGCAAACAATCACGCTATGGATTTCAACGTCGAGGGTCTTGAGACAACGATACAGTTATGTAAAAACGCCGGAATATCAACCGTCGGCGCCGGCTTAAATCTGGATGCGGCGTTCACGCCTTTCGATACTGACGACTGCCGGATTATTTCGGTCGCGGAAAATGAATTCGGCGCAGCCGACGCGAACAAAGCCGGGATAGCCGCCGTTGACAGACCCAATGAGATATACGAGCTTATCAGGCAAGGCAGGGAGGCGGGAAAATTCGTGGCGGTGGTCGCACACGGCGGAACAGAAGTCATACCCATCCCCCCGCCGTATTTGAGAAGCCGCTATAAGCTATGGGTCGAGTACGGCGCAGACCTTGTTATCGGCAACCACCCGCACGTTGTGCAGGGATTCGAATGGCACAGGGGTAAAGCGATATTCTATTCGTTAGGCAACTTTTTCTTCCCCGGCAATTCGTTTCGCGAATATCCCAACTCGGACTGGTCAATCGTTGTAAGCGTCAATATCACCAATCGCGATAAAATCGGGATTCGCATCATACCTGCACGATGCGACAAGGACAACGTCGTCGATATCGTTGCTGACAACCGGCTCAATGAGACGTTCGCGGAACTTTGCCGAGAGATTGCGGCTGACAACTATCTCGATACATACAATAACATCGCGGGCAATCTTTTCAAAAGCTGGTATCCGAGATTATCGACAACGGGCCGGGATGACGCTGCTTTGCTGCTGCATTACCTTCGCTGCGACGCCCACCGAAATCTGATTCAGACAGAATTGATGCGGCAGACCGGGGAAATTCAGCTCAAAACAACCAAAATGACAAAACAGACAACAGCCCCCAAGAGCAGAGACGTAACCTTTACGAAATTTGCGCAGAAAAAATGCAGGCATCGCCTGAGGAACGCCGGCTGCTGCAGCAGGTCCTGCAAAACAAAAACAGCTATCTTGAAACCGGTTCCGGTTACAGCACTATATGGTGCTCGCAATTCGTGGGTAAAGTAGTGTCCGT
>JBELAA010000047.1:0-12128 GCA_049509315.1 Sedimentisphaerales bacterium
ATAATCTTGTCGAAGGCGTCGAGCAGGTCCCAGATGCTTATCTGGTCGAGGTCAATCGTCGGCTCGGTTGCGCCCTTGATTTGCTCGATAATCGTGTCGGGCCTGTTAAACCGCTCGCCTCGCTCGTCTGCCGCCGCCGCAAGAAGGTTAGCCGCATCTTTGAACTTCTTATATTCCAGCAATTGCCTGATAAGTTCTGCCCTTGGGTCGCTGAGGTCTTCCTCGCCAAGCGCCTCGCCGGGCTCTCTCGGCAGCAGCATCGCCGACTTTATCTGCATCAAGGTTGCCGCCATAACCAGAAAGTCGCCGGCCACATCTATATCAAGCTCTTTCATCAACTCGATATATTTGACGTACTGGTTGGTAATTTTGGCAATGGGGATATCGTAAATATCGACCTCTTCCTTGCGCACTAAGTACAAAAGCAAGTCCAGAGGCCCCGCAAAAATATCAAGATTTACTCTGTAATCAGCCACTTAATGTTCCTCCTGCTCATCCGGCTCATACGGTTCATCAACATCTTCTGATTCATCCATCACTTCATAATCTTCCGGCTCACGTCCCTGCTGCTGTCCCTCTTCGAGGTCCTCAATTACCTGCCTTGCTTCATCCGCCTGGCTTTGCTGGACCTGAAGTTTAACCGTTTCAAAAACCCCAATCCGCCCATCACCCACGTTTTGACCCAGCAGTATTACCTTTATCCCGCAATCCTCAAGCACCTGCTTGGTCATTTCGGCCTGTATGGAATTCATAAATTCAGCAACAGTTACAAGTTTATCTTCCATAATACTCACCCAGCCCTACCGCTTTTCGCGCTTCGGCTAATGTTTTCCCCGCGATGGCCCTTGCCCGCTGTGCGCCTTTCGCCAGCATCTGTTTAACGTAATCGGGATTACTTTCAAGCTCTGCTCGCTTTTGCCTGAACGGCCTGAAATATTCCACGATAAGCTCGGCTAATCGTTTCTTCGCCTCGCCATAGCCCATACCGCCTTTACGGTACCGCTCATCCCATTGTATGATTTCCTCCGGCGACGCAAACAGCTTCAATAAAGCAAAAACGTTGCATTTGTCCGGGTCTTTGGGCGATTCCACGGGCGTCGAGTCGGTAACGATTTTCATAACCTTGCTTTTGATACTTTTTTCCGGCTCAAACATCTCGATGGTGTTTTTGTAGCTTTTGCTCATCTTTCGTCCGTCAACACCCGGCACTACCGCAACCGATTCGATAATATGGTCTTCGGGCAGCACAAAAACCTCGCCGTATGTGTTATTGAAGTAGCCGGCGATATCGCGTGTTACCTCGATATGCTGTTTCTGGTCGGCCCCGACGGGCACGACGTTGCTTTTGTATATCAGGATGTCCGCTGCCTGCAAAACAGGATACGCGAATAGCCCGTGATTGGGGCTGATTCCCTGTGCGACCTTGTCTTTGTAGCTGGTGCATCTCTGCAAAAGTCCCATAGGCGTAATGCACGACAGCAGCCACGTAAGCTCGGTTACTTCAGGCACGTCGCTTTGGCGCCAGAAAATCGTCTTTTCGATATCCAGCCCAAGAGCGATATAGTCCATAGCCACGTCCGAAGTGAAAGTCGCCACGTCTTTCGGTGAAGGGTTACTGGTTAGCGCGTGATAATCGGCGATAAAGTAAAAGCAGTCGTTGCCTCGCTGCATACTTATATGCTGCCTTATCGCGCCGAAATAATTGCCTATATGCAGCCGGCCCGATGGCTGTATTCCCGAAAGAACTCTCAAACCAAACCTCCTAATTCTATTATAAACAGTCAGTTGCAGGGTGTGCTGTGCACACCATTTTAATTCTGATACTCCTCAAGGGTAATAATCGCACGTTCAAAAGTCAATGGTTTTAGCCCCTGAACTTGCCCCCCCTTGGCGGATATGTTATTATGAAACTATGCCGCTTGATTCTAAACAGCATAAATATCTTATTCTCATCGTATGCGCAGCCCTTGCCATTGTTACTCTCGCCGTATATTGGTCCGTTGGTAATTATGAATTCATTGACTTCGACGACGACGCTTATGTATTTAAAAACTCGACCGTTCAGTCAGGCCTTTCTCTGCAAAATATCAAATGGGCGTTTACGACGGTTCACTGCTCCTATTGGCATCCGCTGACCTGGTTTTCGCTTATGCTCGATTGCCAGCTTTTCGGCGTAAAAGCCGGCCCAATGCATCTTGTCAATGTCGCCTTTCATATAGCTAACACGCTTTTGCTCTTCATTATTTTTAATCGAATGACTAAACGTTTATGGCCAAGCGCTTTTATTGCTGCCCTGTTTGCATTTCATCCCCTCAATGTCGAGTCGGTTGCCTGGATTGCAGAGAGAAAAAATGTCCTTAGCACGCTCTTCTGGCTTTTGACAATGCTCGCTTACGTGCGTTATGCCGAGAAGCCCAAATCATCTCGATATATCATTACGCTCATCGCTTTCACCCTCGGCCTTATGTCAAAACCAATGCTCGTAACATTGCCCTTCGTTTTGCTTTTACTCGATTTTTGGCCGCTGGACCGATTCAGCAATCAGCAATCAGCAATCAGCAATTTGTTTTTGGAGAAGCTCCCCTTTATTTTTCTTTCCGCAATATTATGTATTATCACCTTCATCGCCCAGCAGAAGGTAGGCGCAATGGCTGTTATGCCTCTCAAGGAACGTATCGCTAACGCAGTCGTCTCGTATCTGGCGTATATTGAAAAATTGTTTATGCCCGTCAATCTCGCCGTTCTCTACCCTTATCCCGCCGGCCTCATCCAGCTTACCAAAATCATCATATTCGCGTTGTTCCTCATTTTGCTTACCGTCCTTCTGCTTTATTATGGCCGGCGTTTCAAATTCCTCGCCTTTGGCTGGTTATGGTATCTCGGCACGCTTGTCCCGGTTATCGGTATTATCCAGGTCGGCGCACAGACAATGGCCGACCGGTATGCCTACGTCCCGTTCATCGGCCTTTTTGTAATCATCGCCTTCGGCGCCGCTGACTTTCTTAAAACGGTTCCCTTCAAAAAAATTGCCCTTACCGCCCTTGCATCCGTTTCCCTTATTGCCTGTATTGCCCTTACCTCAATACAGTTAAAATACTGGCAAAACAGCATTTCGCTTTTCGAACGTACACTGGCCCTCACCAAAAATAATTTTAATATTCTGAACAATTACGGGACAACTCTTGTCGGGCTGAAAAAGTATAAGCAAGCCGTTCAATACCTTGCTAAAGCTGTTGAATTGTGTCCCGAAGCGCCTGATTTTCATAACAATCTTGGCGCATCGCTCAAAGGCACAGGTCGTCTCGATGAAGCCATTGAACAATACAAAATCGCTCTCAAACTCGACCCCGGCTACGGTTTGGCCCATCAAAACCTTGCAATTGCTTTGGCAATAAAAGGTGATTACGACGGGGCAATCGAGCAGTATAAAATTTACCTCGGTCCAAACGCCAACGTCGCGGAGCTTTATCAGGACCTGGCGCGTCTGCTGGTAGAGGAGGGCAAGACCGGCGACGCCGCAGGACAGCTCGAAAAAGCGCTTGCTGTCAATCCCGATTCCGTTAAAATCCTTACCGGCCTCGGATACGCCCTGGCACAAAGCGGCAAGCCCGACCAGGCCGTGGAATATTACTACAAAGCGCTGCAGCTCGACCCGAACAATATCCTCGTTCACGGCCGCCTGGCAATGGCGCTTGGCGCCATCGGTAAAATCGACGACGCAATCGTGCAATGCCGAATAGTTCTGGCAGCCGACCCCAACGACGCGGAAATGCACAACAACCTCGGCATACTCCTGCGGGCCAGAGGTCAATTAAATGAGGCCGCCGAATCCTTTAGAAAAGCCCTTCAAATCGACCCCAATTTTCAGCCCGCCCGCGAAAACCTCAATGCTTTGGCCCAAAAACAGCAGTAGAATTGCTTTTTCTTCCCAAAAACATTTCCACAAATCTTCCGTCCGCCGGTTATTATTATGTAGAAACGGGGTGTAAGGTGTTTGGTTAAAAGGGCTTTTTGATGAGATATTCAAAGCGGCTTGAGCTCTTTGAAAAGTTGAATCGCGAACACGCCCCTTTTATCAACGCGGTCCTGTGGAAACTGACGGCGGACGCGGACCTGTTCGCCGAGGCGCTGCAATACGCGATGCTCGGTATCTGGCAAAACCTCGAAAAGCTCACCGGCCCGAAAGCCGGCGCATACATCTACCGAATCGCACTGTCGGCAAACTCTAAGGCCTGGCGAAACAGAGTCGGCAAAAACGGCCAAATTCCGATTACCAAACCGCCCGAAAATGACGCCCTTGATGAGGAAACACTAACCATCGTCCGAAAGGAAATCGCCAAACTGCCCGAACAGCAGTCGCAGGCCGTTGTTATGAGATACATAGAACAAAATGATTACGAGGTAATCGCCGACAAGCTGAACTGCACCGAGGATACCGCCCGCTCGCACGTGTCAAAAGCGCTCAATACGCTGCGAAATAATCTTGCCGTAAAAGATTTACAGGAGTCATAAAATGAACGATGAAAAACTAAAACAAATTCTCAATAAAATCGGCCGAACCAATGTTCCTCAAGAAGTTACCCTGCTCGCCGAGCAGACCTTGCGGAATTTTTCCGCCGCCCTCAAAATCCCCAAGCCGCAACACTGGTTCCTGACTCCTGTTCGCTTTCTCGCGGCAGCGGCTGTCATCGTATTTGCGTTCGCTTTAGGCCGATGGTCAACACCGATAACGCCCAAAATAACCACCTATGCTTCGCAATCGCCAATTAGTTTGACCGCTCAAACCAATACCGATAGCTTCTGGCGGCAAAAAGCAATGGCATCTATGCAATCGAGGCCATACGCTCAATCCACCAGCGAGCTTCTCAACATTTACAAACAATACCTTAAGGAGAAACACAATGACTAAGAAAAATCTCACTGCACTGTTACTTATCGCCTCGTACGTCCTGACCACTTTCATTGCCGGCTGTATTCCTGAGGATTCATTGCAATGGAATGCCGACGGCTCAAAAGGCATATACAGCAAAAAGGGAGCGTTATTCCTCGTCGACGGCAATAATTGCTCTCTTACTAAAATTGCCGACAAGGAAACTACCGCCCTTTGGCCCGCAATATCGCCCGATGGCTCATTGTTCGCCTATAGCCAAATCGTTGAAGTCAGTGATTTCAACAACGCCCTTAAGCTTCTCCCGCCTGCTCAGGTGAAAGAAATTATGGCCGGCGTCGAAATCCTCAGGCAGGCAATTCTCGCGCAGGATATTTTCAACATCCTCGGCAACTTCCCTTCCCTCGACGATACCCGTAACGAACAGCACGTCGCCTGGGTCCAGCGTTACCTTGTTGAAAACGCAGACCCGCAGTTAGCGGACAAAATCGGTTTTGAGCTAATCCGTAAGACAAAAGAAAAACAATTGTCGTATTACCAGTTAATTCTGTCTCCAGCCGCCGACCCCAACAATAAAAAAATCATTATGACAAGCGATAGAGCCCTCTGGCGGCAGCGTTTCTCGCCCGATTCCAAACTCCTCGCCTGGGTCATCGACAATAAAACCGACAAGTCCTTCGACGCCGGATTCGACCTGTATGTTGCTAAAATTTCCGAAAAAAGCGCTCCCGTTTTCATCGCGCCCGCCATCGCCGTTACTTATGATTTCCGGCAGGACAGCCGCGCCATTGCTTATATCAAACCCGAAAACGAAAACTTTAAAGGCCGGGAGCTTGTCCTCGGCTCCCTCGTCGAGAAAACTATTATCGACCCCAACGGCAAATTCCTGGCAGAACCGGTAAAGGGTTTGCCGCAGGCATATACCTGCTCAGGTCCCTCAAAAGAATACGCGGGCGTCCTTTACTATTCCTGGATGGCCGTCTCATACGCGCGAAACGACCGTATGTTATTCTCCTCAGGAAAAATTTCGCTGCCTTCAAGCAAAATCGATACTGAAAATGGCTCCGTTTTTTGCTGCGATACGCTCACAGGCGCCGTCAGCGACATACTTCCCGAGATTGCCCTCGATTTCACTCAGGGAAATTATTATCTCTTCCAGTTATCGCACGATTCCCGCAGAATACTTTTGCCCGGAAACAAAAATACTCTCGGCATCTACGCTTTAGGCCCCGATGTCGAAAATTCAAAGGTTCTTGTTGACGTCAACGAATCCTTCGGCGAGGATTCGCCACCCAAGCTCGTTCCCCAGTGGAAAGGCCAAAACCAGGTTTCCTGCCTGGTCTCCCAGGAATCTCACTACCTGACCAATGACCCTAATAATCCTCACCGCCGAAAAGAAATTATCATCCTTGACGACAAAGGCAACCTCGTCCAAATCCTGAGCAAGGATTGGCCCGACGAATTGCTCGACTTTTGATTATTGATTTCCCCCGTTAACCTGCAAAGGCCGGACCTTGCCGCCCGGCCTTTATATATTTTCAATCAAATGTGTTTAATGACTGCCATATTAATTTCGTCACGCCTGCTATTTCTTTGTCCGTTCTATCGATACCGAAATATTCACTAAGTCCTTTTTTTATAGTTTGAAAAATTTTTTCCTCAAGGTGCCATTCGTGATATATGCTAATAATACGATCAGCAAGATATCCATATTCGTAAAACGGAGTATGATCAGCAATTGGCCCTGTTACATTATATGGGCGCAAAATTGGGTCCCATTCGTGCAAAATTAACATTACGATTTCTAATTCGTGTTTAATTTTACGCTTTAGAATTCTTTGTTCATTATTCATTATTTTATGTTATACACATTTTCAAAGTTTCCACGCCTTTGCAAACGACCTGAAACTGCGGTCGTAGGTCTTCTCGGCATCGGGCGGGAAGCAGCAGCCGGGTAACTGTCTGCTCGACAAGTGATAACTGATACATTCACAGCACATTCCCTTTTTCTCACAGCCGGCATACGTGCACCCGCAATTCTTCAAATTTTCCTTCTTCTGACATTCCATATTTTTTCCTTTTCTCTGTGACCTCTGTGTCCTCTGTGGCTAAAAACTCTGTGGCTAAAACTGTTTTCCTATAGTATCTCAAGTTCAAATATGCTCACGCTTAAAGCCGGCACGGTCAATTTACTCGACAATCCCAGAACTGTCTTTTCCGCAATTGTTACCTGCGGCTCTTTCCCCGGCACATTGACGGCCATCGGGTCTGTTCCCGCAATAATCCACTGCTTCCCTTTGTCGGCGATTCTGGCGCCTTTGATTTCAATCGGTATTTCACGTTCTTTATCAGTCGGGTTGACTATGGCCACAGTCAATTTTTCTTTGGTTTCAGTCAATGCCGCTGAAACGTCCATCTGACCGATTCTTGGGCTAATCTCAACCGGTATTTGGCCGAAATGCCGCCGGTATAGTTTCAAAACCTGCCCCGTCGTATCCAGCACTGACTCCGTCCTTGACGTCTTAATGGCTCCTATGACGTTTACGGTTTGTGCGTAATTGGCCATAAAATACAGGTCGCTGTTTCTGAAATACTCGTGCAGACCCGTCGCGACGCCCAGGGCGTCCTTGAGGTGATACTGGACGCCAAGCTCGCCGTAAATGTAATTGCCATACCAGTAATTCCACTCATCCATCGCGATTCTAATATCCTTACCCGCTATCTCATTTATGTCCTCGCGATATTTCCTGTGGGTATCGGCAACTCGTTTTATCTCTTTGGCAAGCAGCTTCGTATGGCGGACAACGTCCTTGTCTTCTTTGACGTAAATATGCTCGCTGAGCAGGTTCATATAATCGGCGCACACTCGCAGCATCGTCTGGCTCCACGGCCCGACGTTACCCACGCCGACAAGCTTCGCGTTGGGGTCAACCTTCCAGATTGCCTCCGCCGCCTTGTTATGTTTCTTTACGTATTGTTCCAGCGGTATATGTCCGATCTGCCAGCTTCCGTACATTTCATTCCCCACCGCCCACCATTTCGCCTTATATGGCTCAGGGTGTCCGTTTTGCGCTCGCAATTTACCCATCGGCGTATTCGCGTCGCCGGTGCAATACTCAACCTCCGCAGCCGCCTCTTCCACCGTCCCCTTTCCCGTATTAAGCGCAATATACGGCTCAGCGCCGATAATTTCCATCAGCTCCATAAATTCATCAATGCCTACGTCGTCGTGCTCGACACCTTTCCACGCCGGGTTTTTCCGGGGCGGTCTCTTGTCCTGTGGCCCAATCCCGTCCCGCCAGTTGTACCCGCTTACAAAATTCCCGCCCGGCCAGCGGTATATCGGCGAATCCAGCTCCTTCAATAGCTCGACAACGTCCCTGCGACACCCCTTTATATTATCCTCAGGCATCAGCGACAGCGTCCCGATTTTGAACGCTCCCTTGCCCTTGCCGACGATTTCAATCCGTGTATTATCACTCGACACCGGCGACGTGAAACCGAGCATATACGTCTTAAATCCACCGCTTACCTCGCCGAGATTAATATCAATCGACTTGCCGTTATCCGGCACTAATCTAACAGCAATCGGCCCGGCCTCCTTATCTGCCGCTAATATAATCCTGCCCGTGTAACCTTTGCCTTCTACAATCGCCAGCCCCTCCTGCGAAATCCCCGCCTCATTACCGTCGCCTGACAAATGAATCACAGGCATCCATTTCCCGACGTATGGGTCATTTGTATCCATTGTAACTGTCCCAACAGGCCCGATTACCTTCCACGGCGACGCCTTAAGGTATTTATACTCCCCTGCGTTCCATCGCGGCGCAGAATCCGTCCCCCACGGCTTGTAATCATCGGTTATCGGGTAATAAAATTTGCGGTCCTCTAACATCTCCGCCCATATCCCGCCATAAATGCACCTCCCCAAATGCTCGATAAACTGCCCGTAAATATATTTCGATATCGGCTCACTGGTCTTGTTCACGTCTATCACAATTTTTATCCGCCGTTCGTCTGGCGGATTCATTTGTTCCTCTTGCGCCTGTTTCATATTTGATTCGCCCCTGGCTAACCATACTGCCATTTGCCCCTTTCCTCGATTTGCCCAGGCGTAATAAGGTATAAGCGTAATATCTTTAGTGCCATCCGCCTTGCAGTTTATTGTCGTAATACCGTTTAACAAATCATCTTGATGTTCGGCCGTTTGTGTCGCGTTATCTTGTAAGACCAAACTCATAACATTCCCGTCATTGTCGGCTCCTTCTGCGCAATACACAACCGGCCCCCGCTCTATCGCGACCTTGTTCACGTCAGCCGCTACATTGTCATTTGCTAATACACGTCTGGCCGGCATCGGCAAATTCAATTCTATTTTGTCCCCCTGTTGCCACTGCCGCTCAATATACGCAAATCCCTTTTTAATTTCCGGCTCTATCACTGTTCCATTCAGTTTTAGTTCGATTTTTGGCTCGTTGCCGTCAATGTATCGATACAAATCGCTCGCCATAGGTTTGCCTTGAGCCCACTCGGGTACCCGAATCGCGATAGTAAACTTACCCGTCTTCGCCGGCTCAACGGCTATCTTCACAACCCCATCCCACGGGTAATTCGTTTCCTGCTTTATCCTTATCCTGTTGCCTTTGAGATTTATTGCCCCATCGCTCGTTGCAAACAAATTCACGTAAATCGTGTCGCTTGTTTGCGCATAAACGTAACCCGGCAGCGACGTGGTAAACCTTGCTATATTTGGCGGGCAGCACGCGCAGGTAAACCACGGCTCCCGTTTATTCTGCCCCTTCGACTCCAGCGGGTTCACGTAAAAAAACTTGTCACCGCTCAGCGATATGCCGCTAATCGCGCCGTTATAAATAACCCTTTCGAACACGTCTAAATACTTTCCGTCGCCTGTCAGCCGAAACATCCTGTAATTCCACATCGCGTTGCCGATTGCCGCGCACGTCTCGCAATACGATGCGTTGGGCAGCTCATAATTTTTCCCGAACGCCTCATCTTTGCTCCTGGCGCCCAATCCTCCCGTGATATACATTTTTTTGCCGACAACGTTCTCCCATAACCTCTCGACTGCGTCAGCGTATCTGGTGTCGCCCGTCAGCGCCGCAACATCCGTCATTCCCCCATACATATAAACCGCCCGCACCGCGTGCCCCACCGCCTCATTCTGGTCAACCGGCTTCTTATGCGCCTGCGCGTATTCCCCGCCTCCCGGCCCGCGCACGTCTAAAAAGAACTTCGCCAGATTCAGGTATTTCTCGTCTCCCGTCACCCGGTAAAGCTTAACCAGCCCCATTTCGACAACCTGATGCCCCGGCCACTTTTGTAATTTTCCCGGGCTTGTCACGGCGGAGCTTGGCGAAGCCGGACCGAACGTATTACAGAGCATGTCCGCGTTCTTTAGCGCCACATTCAATAGCGTGCGTTTGCCCGTCGCCTGATAATGCGCGACCGCCGCCTCGTATAAATGCCCGGCGTCATAAAGCTCATGGCTGTCCTGCTCTTTCGACCATCTCGTTGCCCCAAACCAGCTCGCCAATCTTTTTACCTTATTCGTCCTTGCTGTATATAAATATCCGTCCTTCTCCTGTGCTGCCGCAATCTTTACGATTATCTCATCTAAGTATTTCTCAAGTTTCGGGTCGGGCTTAAGTATCAGCGAATACGATGCCGCCTCAATCGACTTATAAACGTCCGTATCATCGAACGGGAAATTCCCCTTCGGCTCCCCCTTAATCAGTCCGCCCGCTATCGCGAAATTATCAATCCGCCCCTTTTGCTCGCATTGTGTGAAAATATGCGGTATTGTAACCTCGCGATTGAGCTCCAGCCGCTTGCCCCAGAATCCGCCTGTCAGGTGAACATCCCTGAGCCCCACCGCCTCAATCGGGTAATCCTTCTTTAATTTAACCGCCTTTCCCTCCGTTATCTTTTCCCCGCATCCCCCCGCTAATATTCCTGCGCACAACACCATCGCAACCATTATCAAATTCGTCTTTCGCATTTTATTGCCCCTTGTCATTCACGTGTAAGTGGGAATCTATTTTTCATTCGATAGATTATCAATTTTTTTCTGAATTTTTTCCACAAGTTCTTTTGGTCCTTTATTTTTTAATATATCAACCGCTTTTTGCAAATACTCTTTTGCTTTTTCCTTGTCATTTTTAGCTTCGTAAAGTTGTTCTAATTGCAGATATATTCCAACTTTTTCACCTTTATCTTTCCTGGTATCGATGCATTTCAAAAACATTTCTTCCGCTTTGCCTAAATGTCCTTTTTGCTTGTAAATAACTCCAAGATTAAAAAATGCGCCATCTAAAAAATGTTTTGCTTCCAATTCTTTATAAATTTCAATTGCCTTTAAATTCGCTTCTTCTGCCTTATCGAAATTCATTAGGCACAAATAAACTCCCCCAAGACAAAAATAATTTCTTGCAATTTGTTCCTTATTATTTGATTTTTGATTAATTTCCAGTGCATTGCTGAACATCTTCTCTGCCTTTTCATATTCTTTCTGGTTCAGGTATAAATCACCAAGGCAGCCGTAATGAAAAGCAATCCTTTTTTGGAATCCAAGCAGTTGAAAAATATTTAACAATTTTAAACTAAGCCATTCATCCCTTTTATTCCTCCAGGCATCTTTGGAGCTTCCGCCGCAGCAGCATTGATTTTCCATAAATCCTTTCTTTTCTCCGCGGTCTCTGCGTTCTCCGCGGTGAAATTATGTGAAGTGCAATTCCACTATGTCCTTGTCCTGCAAAACGTGATGCCTCTGCACGCTTTGCCCTTCGTAAACTCCAGTCCCCCATATACGCGCTGCCTTCAATTTTTCCGCAAGTTCCCTGTGAATCACCCTTGCCAAATCGAGCACCGTTGACCCCGCCGGAATCGTAAACGGCTCATTCATATCCGGGTTTTTGCCGGGCGGCTTCGCGTAAACCCTTATAATGTTCAAAACCTTAAACAGCATTTGGGGCAGCTCCCCCATCCCCTCGCCGCGCTCAACTGAAACTGCGATCATTTCAAAACGGCCCTGGCACAACTGTTTAACCTTATCAATCGCGTCTTCGCCCGCGATATCGCTTTTGGTGCAAATGCATATCGTTTTCCTGCCCGGCAATAAATTTTTCGATTCTAAATAATCCAGGCATACCTTCCATTGCTCGTCAACGTCCGCAGACAAATCAATGACCATCGCTATTATATCGCAATTGCGATATGTCCC
>JBELAA010000470.1:0-2882 GCA_049509315.1 Sedimentisphaerales bacterium
ATTTTTTCCGCCTGCTCCAGGTTGTATGCGTTAAGGTCTTTTATTTTTGTTTGTGCAATCTGCCTGACCTGTTCGGCCGTTACCTTGCCGACCTTTTCCTTGTTGGGCACGCCGCTGCCTTTTGCAACGTTTGCCGCCTGTTTGAGCAGGACCGCCGCCGGCGGGCTTTTAACCTCGAACGTGAAACTCTTGTCCGTAAAAAGCGATATCACAACCGGCACAGTCGTCCCGTTGAGGGCCTTGGTTCGCTCGTTGAATTGAGAGACAAACTGGCCGATGTTTACGCCGTGCTGTCCCAGCGCAGGGCCTATCGGGGGGGCAGGGGTCGCCTGTCCGCCTGGCGCCTGTAACTTTATCTTTATCAATAACTCTTTAACGCCTCTTGCTGCTGCCTTTGCCATTTATCCTTCACCTTTAAAAAATCACCTTTAAAAAACCGATTCTTTCCGCCGACTGCCGGCCAAATCATACTTTTTCAACCTGCCAGTATTCGATATCCAGCGGCGTGCTCCGCCCGAAAATCTCAACTATCACTTTCACTATTCCGCGTTCCTGGTCTATTGCCTCGACGACGCCCTCGAAACTCTCGAACGGGCCTTCGCGGATTTTAATCTGGTCGCCTTTCTTGAACTCAACCTTGATGCTCGGCGCCTCGTCGGGCTTTTCGACCTCTATCATCATTTTGGCCGCGTCTGTATCCCGCATCGGCGTAGGGCGCCATTTCCATTTCCATAAAAACGTAGCCGGGGTATAGCTTGCGCTTGTGGACGGTCTGCTTGTTTCCGCGGACGCGCTTGACCTTCTCTACCGGCACCTCAATTCTGCCGATAACGTCAGTCAGGCCCGCGGCCTCGACCTTCTGCGTAAGCACTTCTCTTACGTGCATCTCTTTATTAGACGCGACTCTCAGCACGTACCATTTCATTAAAATACCGCTCCGTCGTCTCTGCTTGCTGTTAGTTTAAGCCGGCAAACCGACACAGTCGTCCGATACATCCTTACGAAACCAGCCAGCCGACTGACAATTGAAAAATAAAATCCGCGGCGCCCAGCAGCACCGCAAGAATAACCACAACCGATATCACCACCACCGTCGAAACTATTATCTCCTGTTTGCTGGACCAGTTGACTTTTTTCATCTCGCCTTCGGAGGCAATCATAAAATCAGCCGCTAAAAATATCACCACGGGCACCATTGTCTCGACCCACAGGCCGACGTCGGAGGCATCGAGCGTTCGGTAAAGCTGCAGGCAGCCAATCGCTGCCAGTAGCGCGCCGCCGCCGGCAGTGCCCATACGCGTGTATTTACCCTGACCGTTTTTATAAATACTAAAATTCATAATTCACCCAAAAATCTCTGCCTGACCGTCATCGGCCGTCGCCGCCGGCGCTTCCGGCCAAACACCAGGCCAGAAGGGAATCGAACCCCCAACCTTCGGTTTTGGAGACCGACGCTCTGCCAATTGAGCTACTGGCCTACAATTCTGTCAAAGCCGGATTGGTTTTATTTGCGCTTCAGCTTATGCAGTGTATGTTTTCGCTCCCAACGGCAATACTTTTTAATCTCCAGCTTGGGGGCGCCTTCCGCCGCGCTGATATTAGTGCGGTAATTACGCTGCCCGCACTGGCCGCATTCGAGCCAAACGTTTTCCCTTTTGCTTTTTTTAGCCATTCAATCCAGTCCAGTCCGGTGTTTTACTGAGTTATCCGATAACCTTGGTTACAACACCTGCGCCGACCGTCCTGCCTCCTTCACGAATGGCAAATCGCAGTCCTTCTTCCATCGCTATCGGCGAAATAATTTCCACTTCCATCGCTATGTTGTCGCCGGGCATACACATCTCGGCGGGCTTACCGTCTCGGCTTTGAATGAGCTTGACGGTGCCCGTGACGTCGGTTGTCCTGAAATAGAACTGCGGCTTATATCCCGGGAAGAACGGGGAATGCCTGCCGCCTTCCTCTTTGGTCAGAACGTAAACTTCCGACATAAAATGCGTATGCGGGGTAATGCTTCCCGGTTTGGCAATCACCTGGCCGCGTTCGAGGTCCTTCTTTTCGACGCCTCTCAGCAGTAAGCCGACGTTGTCGCCTGCCTGACCTTCGTCTAATGTCTTATTGAACATTTCCACGCCCGTAACAACGGTGTTTCGTATTTCCTTCGAAAGACCGATGATTGACATTTCTTCACCGACCTTTACTCTGCCGTCTGTCTGGCGCTGCGGAATCGGGATATACTCGTCCATCGCCTTGAGCAAATCCTCGATTGGCTTGCAGGCCGGGTCGTCGAGCTTTTTGGCCGCCAGCGCCGCCGTAGCAGAGCCGCGAATGATGGGCGTTTCGTCGCCGGGGAACTCATACTTCTTCAGCAGGTCCCTGATTTCCATTTCAACCAGGTCCAGCAGCTCCTTGTCCTCGACCAGGTCGCACTTGTTCATAAACACCACCAGCTTCGGCACGTTTACCTGACGAGCAAGCAGTATGTGCTCGCGGGTCTGCGGCATCGGGCCGTCGTATGCGCTGACCACCAGTATCGCGCCATCCATCTGGGCGGCGCCGGTAATCATATTTTTCACGTAGTCGGCGTGACCCGGGCAGTCAACGTGCGCGTAATGGCGGTTTTCCGTTATGTATTCGACGTGAGCGGTGGCGATAGTCAGGATTTTCGTGGGGTCGCGTCTGCCCTGCGATTCCGAGGCCTTGGCAATGTCATCGTAGCTTTTGAACTTGCACAAGCCCTTCATTTCCATTACTTTGGTCATTGCGCTTGTCAGCGTGGTTTTGCCGTGGTCAACGTGCCCGATTGTGCCGACGTTAACGTGCGGCTTTGTCCTTTCGAATACTGCCTTAGCCATAGGTTTATGAACCTCCAATTATACTGTTTC
>JBELAA010000471.1:0-1321 GCA_049509315.1 Sedimentisphaerales bacterium
CAGATACTGTCCTTGAGATGGTCCATATTGTAAAGGTGGTCTTTCCAGGCGGCGTCGTAAACCTGAATCAGGACGTATTTTTCGAGGTCGCTAAGCTCCCTGCGTAAAAATTCCCTGCCCGCCTGCAAAAGCACTTCCCGCTGCTGCTGGCCGTCGGTCAGTTGTTCGGACGTAAACCTCGTATCGAACCGCTTGGTTGCCCAGTCCACAATTGCGGGAGTATCGAGCCGGCTGATTAAGTCGTCGATTTCCTTTACCAGCAAGCCATCGTTGTAGCTCTTGCTTAATTCGAGCAGGCGATTACTCAAAACCTGCGGCTTCATTTGCTGGACTTCATCGACGGTGAAACCGGCGTTGTATTTCCTGTTGGCCCACTCGGCCAGCGACTCGAAGCCGTAAACGTTTGTCCCCTGCGGCCCGTAAACCATATTCATCGCAAACTCTACGGGGTATTCGATTTCACGCCTGCGGTGGACGATTTTTGTCTTTTCGCTTATCAACTGGCGAACCTGCTCGACGTTTTTGCCTGCTATTTCATCTGTGCCGAGCTTGATATTGAATTTCGCCCGCACCCATTCGGTCAGCCGGCGGACTGCGAAATCTGATTTCAAAAACTCGCTGATAATCGAGCAATCCTTTTTCTCAATCTGCTCCTGCGCCGCTTCCGTCAACTGCGATTCAAGCTCCTCGGGCCTGAGCTGCTTGACTTTGTTGGGACTCAAGCTGACGCTGAAGGTGCTCATCGCCCATTTGCAAAGACCAGATATGTCCCAGGTAGCCGGGTCCTCGTAATCCTCCATATATTCGCCCAGCGACAGCGTAATATCATTGCCCGCGCTCTCTTTTGCGCGGTCCTTGACCGCTCAATCTCTTCGGGCTGTAAGCCGGCAATGTCGGCCAGCTTGATATCAACGCTGAAATTGGCCGAAATCCATTCGGCGATGCACTTGACGGAATACTTCTCATCCAAAATTGCCTTACAGGTCTTATCAATCGAGCCCTCAATCATTTCCTCGATGATTTGCTTTAAGCCGACGCCCGTGAGAATCTTTCGCCTGCGGGAATAAAAAATCTTCCGCTGGTAATCCATCACCTCGTCGTATTCGAGCAGTGATTTTCGCGTCTCGAAATTTCTCTCCTCTACTTTTTTCTGTGCCTTGGCGATACCTTTGCTGATTCTCTTGTGGTAAATCGGCTCGCCTTCCTGCCAGCCAATCCACGACAGCGCCTTGACCGTCCACTCCGGCGCAAACACCTTCATCAAATCGTCGTCAAAGCTCAGGAAAAACTGGCTCGAACCGGCGTCGCCCTGCCTGCCGCA
>JBELAA010000472.1:0-1516 GCA_049509315.1 Sedimentisphaerales bacterium
AGACATTCGAAAGTTGACAAACCGATTTGCAAAGGTTGGCTTTTACTGAGGGAATTGATACGTGAGACGTCGCTATTTTCAATAAACCGGCTGAGGTTGGTTTCGATACGGTCAAGCTCGTCGAACGCTGCCTGTGCTGCCTGGCTGGCGTAAACAGCGTCTCGGTGAACGATAAAAACCTCGAAAGTCGCGGCCATTGCGCCGTGTCTGAACCGGTGAAGGTTTTCGATATTTTGAATGTCAGTGTCCGGCATTTGATTTTTGAAATTCATCGAGCAGGTCTTTAGTTATCAATGCTTTCAATTCAATTCCCGGGCGAAGCTCGGTATATGTCTCGAACAAGGGGACGTAAAGGTTTTTTCCGCCTGCAGGCGAAAGGTTATACAACCTTTCGATAAGTGTGTTCTCAAGCCCGGCCGATACAATCGCAATGGATGCGGGCAGGCGAACCTCATTAACGTCGCTGCACCAGCCGACATTTTTGAAACCGCGCAGATACCAGGGCAGAGGCCAATAATCTCCGCCGGGACAAACCACCCAAATCGGCGTTTCCCTCCCCGCCGGCAGTGCCTGTGAAATCTTCTCAAAACGTTCTGAAATTTTGAGCACGTCTTTTGTCGGATGAGCATACACATAAGGATTGGCGGGGTCGGTATAAGAAATGCAGCTTGCCGTAAACGCCTGAACCACAAGGTCAATCGCGATTGTTGCGAGAAAAGCAGATACGACTAAACGTGAGAGTATCCTGCCTAACAAATTTAATATCGCGACGACGCCGATGGCAGCCAGCAGAATCATTCCATAATAAAAACTTAGTAAACACCAGGGCGTTTTATACGGGAGCGCTGAATAAATGACTGTCTGAATCGCCGATTCCCTTTCGCGTAACGATAAGTGCAATGCCGATGCCTGCTAAAATGACAACTGCCGCCTCAGTCCAGGGAGGGCCCATCGACGCCTTGTTATAAATCAATAACTTCAGGTAATAATACCACGGGTGAAAATGCGTCTGATTATTAACGGCAAAACCGAAATATGTTTTGAAACCGCGAATCGAATCAATAAGCCCTGCGGGATTAGTGAAAAATGACGAGTAAAACAAAACCCAGATGACAAACACGCTTAAAATTGCCAAAAGCAAATGACTGAATTGTATTTTCCAGATTTGCCTTCGGGCAAGCATCATTATCACCAAAGCAAAAACCATCGAGCCAAAGGCAATAACCCAGGTTTCTTTGGTTACACAGCACAAGCCGGCAAATACGCCGGTCAACAAAGCCCATACCCAATTCCGGCTGCACACGTATCGGTAGCCACATATAACAACGGCAAAAGTGAAAAATACGAGCAGCATTTCAGGAATGTAGTATCGGCTGTAAAAAACAAAGGCAGGCGAAATAGCGGTAATAGCGGCGGCAATTAACGCCGTCGTTTTGCCCAGGCCATTGGCAAGCAGCAGCGGACTTACAACCAGAAGTATCCCGAAAATCACCGGCACAATTCGCAAAATCGATTC
>JBELAA010000473.1:0-1089 GCA_049509315.1 Sedimentisphaerales bacterium
CCGAACTCGGCGCTGAAATAAGCGAGAGTGAAATCCTTCACGTTTGAACTGACGCTCGAAAACCAGTTCGGGCCTTCGAGATACGTCTTGAGCTTGTCGGTGGCCTTTTGTAATTCCGCCAGGAATCCCTGGTTTTCCGCAAGGGCGTTGAGACGTTCCTGCGAGGCGCTGCCCAACAGTTTGACGGGGTTATGTCCGCAAGTGTTCCAAAGGTTACTGTCAATCCGCTCGAACAGGTCGATAAATTCAGGATTCCACGACCAGAACATATTACCCGCTATCGTTTGCAGGTCTTTTAACACCTCTGGAAGCGCGGGCAGCACAGTGTAATTACGAATCTTAAGCATTTTTACCTCTTCTCCGGCTGTTCATCATTTGTCATTCCCGCGAAATTTATCCGCCGTAGGTGGAGCGGGAATCCATTTTGTTTCGGGCGCTTCTGTTTACCTATTTTGACGTTTAGCCATCGCCAAAATTTATCCGCCGTAGCAAACGCCAAGGCGGACGGCGGGAAACACCCTGTTTTTAATCGACAAAAAAACAGTCATGCTTAACGGTAAAAAACGCTTAAAACCGCTGTAAATCAGCTTTTTGAAATGGCTTAAAAAGGAGGACCAATAAAAAAAGGCCTGATATTACAGGCCTTTAAAATAGCAGGTTGAACCCCCGCTGATGTCGTATGAAAGCGAATTGAATAAAAACCCTTCATCGCCAGGTGGGCAATCGTTACTTGCGTCCGAAAGTCCTATCAGTATTAGGCGTTCCCGGGCTTCCAAGGCCTGATTTCCCATAGTTAGGTTTTATCGGTTTTTTCAAATTTGGCTTTCATTACCAGCACCCCAGGGGTGCAAAGAACAAATCAAGTAAAAAATGGTTCCGCCGAGTCCCATTAAGCACACAAAACCGCTTTTTCTCGGACCTTTTAATCGTTACTCGTCTCGCCGAAACGAGACTCCGCCAAGGGCTTCGTGGCTCGGCCCTCGTGTCTCGTTTTTATCGAGCGACGAGTCACGGGCAACGAGCGACCATTTTGCCGTTACTGCGCCTATTCGGCTATGTCCCCTGATTTTCTGCACAGGAATTTTTGGG
>JBELAA010000474.1:0-1603 GCA_049509315.1 Sedimentisphaerales bacterium
GCCGTCATACCGGCGTTTATATGAACCACCGCTCCGCCGGCAAAATCCAGTGCGCCCATATTCTTCAGGAAACCGCCTGCACCCCAGAGCCAGTGCGTAATCGGGTCATAAACTATGGTCGCCCAAAGCAGGATAAAAACACAAAACGACGAGAATTTCATCCGCTCGGCGAATGCCCCAATGATTAACGCCGGGGTAATCACGGCGAACATCATTTGGAACATCATAAAAACCTCGTGGGGTATCGTTCCTGCGTAGTCGGCGTTCGGTGTCATACCGACGCCTTTCAAAAACATCCAGTCCAGCCCGCCGATTATGCCCTTAATGTCCGGCCCGAACGACAAGCTGTAACCGCACACCACCCACTGAATGCTTATAATGCAAAGCGCCATAAAGCACTGCATAAGTATCGACAGCATATTTTTACGCCTGACCAGTCCACCGTAGAAAAACGCCAGTCCCGGTGTCATAAGCATTACCAGTGCCGCGCTAATCAATACCCACGCTGTATCGCCTGTATCGATTGTCGGTTTTTGATTTGTCAAAGAGCTGCCGCTAACCAATTGCGGCGTTTCGCAAAATGCCGGTGTAGCGGCCAGCAAAACAACAATTGTTAAAAGCAACGCTTTTTTCATTTCTCTGCGTTTCCTGAGTAATCAAGTAAATGTAATCCCGACTCATCGGGATGTTTCTGTAAAACGGCTGTATCACGGGTTTATTTGCAAGCCACGTGCCAAAAAAACAACACTTACATTTACCAAGTCCTAAAAAACAGCAGAGAACAAATCTACAAATACGTATTTCTTGCAACAAAAATCTACATATATGTTGATATTAGCTTCGATAATAGGCCCTGCCAGCCGTGGCACAGGGCCTATTTTAACAGGGACGGTCCTTTTTCAGGAGTCCCTTATTGGGCTGCCCTTTTTACCCGCTAACCGATGGCGACGCCGTCTTTTTCACTGACCGGTCCTTGCGCCCTCGATAATTGCCTCGATTGTCGGCCCGACAAACGCCTCGTTGACCGCTATTTCAAGTTTTATTTTTTTCAGCAAGCTGCCCTGTTCCTTGTGGCCCCGGTAAACCTCGGCGACGCCTTTTTGTCTGCCGCGCCCAACGACGTTCGATACCGTTACAAGGTGAATCTCTTTTTCAGTGAGACGTTTAAGAACCTCATCGAGTCGGTCGGGCTGAATCACTGCTATTATGTATTTCATTGGTTTTTTTCCTTTCTTTAATCAATCAGGGTATAAGCGGCCTCTCGGTGTTGCGTTAAGTCCAGGCCAACGCGTTCCTCGTGGTCACTAACGCGTAATTTCATAACTATATCAACGGCTTTGAGCAGTATCAGACCCATAACGAAAGAATATACAACCGTGATAAGCACCGCCTTGATTTGAATCCAAAGCAGCATAGGGTTGCCGTAGAGCAGGCCGTCAGCTCCTGCGGCATTTACCGATTTTGTGGCAAATATGCCGGTAGCTATCGCTCCCCACATACCGCCTACGCCGTGAACACCGAAGGCGTCTAACGAATCGTCGTAGCCGAACAGGTTTTTGAAATACGTTACGGCAAACCAGGGTATAACGCCTGCCCCGATACC
>JBELAA010000475.1:0-1098 GCA_049509315.1 Sedimentisphaerales bacterium
AGCGCCGTGAAGAGAATGCCGGCCCAGAAAATTTGCCTGTCCAGAAGCAGGAACCCGTTTGCGATAAAAGTTACGGCAAGAATCACGCAGGCCGTATTTGCAGAAACCACGCACCAGAAGGAATCAGGCGAGCTCATCACCAACGGCGTAATCACAATCGGCGCCGCGACAAGAATGCAGGAAGCGAGCATACCCCCTGAAAACCAGCGTGCCTGCATATCGGACAAAACGTGCTTCAAGGCAACCAGCCAAACAGCGACGCAAAGCACATAAACGGGAATTGCCGACGAAAGCCAAAGACGCTCTTTTAATAATTCAGGAAACCGCATATCGTATGAGTGAAATGAGGAAACATACGCGCCGAAAGCGGCGAATACGGCCGCAATTATCATCGCATTAGAGCCAAACACGCTGGAATTGACCGTTTGTCTCAATAATAATCCGATGCCTACTAAAAGCAGGGCGATACCCGGCGCCACAAGGCCGGAGGAGATAAGGTGAGTCCAATTGTCGCTTAAGGTGAAAGTATGGATTACTACGGCAAATCCAGCGGCAAGCAATGACAGCGAGAACACGAGCACCGAACGATTAATGAAGGCAAACAGAAGGAAAACGGCGGCGGCGATAAAAGGATAAACGGCAAATATCCGTTCGTGGCTTTCGACCCCGCCGCAAAAACCGATGAACCAGACAATTATGGCGACGACCGCGTTCGGAATGCTTTGCAGGGCGTAGGCCATTAAGATTGCGCCGATTGCCCAGGCGAAAAAGCCGTTGTAAAAATTGGACTGGATGTTGGCCGATGTTGGCTCCGAAGACGATTGTTCCGAGGACTACTAATGCGTGGCCGAGACGCGGGCTTATGCCGGAAATTTTCCACAGGTAATAGCCGATGATGTGGCCGGCGAGCATACAGGCGATTATCATCGCGACCTTGACCCCGGCGGGAATAATTTCCCAGTGAGCGGCGACAAAACTTATGACGCCGCCGCCGATGAGGGCCGCCCCGATAATGTAAATAGCGAGTATCAGCAGGTGCGTGGATTCTTTTTGTATCTGGTCAAGCCGGTATTTCTGCGATATGACGGCGGATTGCTC
>JBELAA010000476.1:0-1088 GCA_049509315.1 Sedimentisphaerales bacterium
ATGGCCACCTTTTCGAAGTCCGTAGATGTGCCGTGTGGCGCTGTGAACTCGACTTCATACGTTCCGGCATTTGTATAGCCGGGGGTCCAGCGGAAAGTATTTGACGCAAAAGACGGCAAACTCGGCAAATTACTGTCAGCCAATGTCACTGTTATATCAGGTCTTGTTCTTATGGCGAAGCTTAGTTCATTGCCCTCAGCCACAGTTTTGTCGCCGATTGGCAGAAACACAAGCGCTAAATTGGAGACTTCCGCTGCCGCCAGAGCTCGGTTGTATATGCGCACCTCATCAATAAGTCCTTGAAATCCTTCAGTGCGTGATGTGGTATCGCCGGTGTTTCCAATGTCCGCCAAGCTGCTCAATAGTGTCAGACCGGTATAGGTTCCGGTTGCGCTTAATGAACCATTCACATATACGGTGTAATTTGCGCCGTCCCAGCTAAGAGCGATGTGATACCATGTTTGAGGGGATAGAAGCTGTATGCTGGTTTTAAGCAGATGATTATCGCCCATACCAACGCAAAGATACCCGTTATCTGTGTACAATTGTATCAGGTTTGACGAGCTTCCGACGCTGTGGCCGAAAATATACTGTGTGCCGAGCATGCTCGTTGCGTTAATCCATAGGGCGACAGTGCCCTGGGCAGCGTTCCAGTCGACAGTAGAGATTTGAACGGCATCATCGCCTCCGCCAAGGGCTGCCTCCTGCTGGTCGCCGGCGTCGCTGAACAAATAGTAGCCCGCAAGCCCTGAATTGCATATGTATGTAACGCTTGTCTGTGCCATCGGGTTGCCGGCAGCATCCTTGACGTTGGCCACGTTCAGGGCGTAGGTTTTGCCGTCCGTCTGCATATTAGTATATAATACAACTCTATTATGTCCTGTATCAAGCCACACGTAATTTATTTTAATGCTATCACTCAGGCCGTAATTGCCGGCGCTGCCCGCCGACGCCCCGTCCAGGGGTTCGCTGAATTGTATTTCGACGGAACTTTCCGAGGCGGTTACCGAAATTATCGATGGCGGTGTTATATCGGCAGTCATTTCCTCGACTGTAATGACAACCGTATCAGTATCGGTAAGTCCGCT
>JBELAA010000477.1:0-1422 GCA_049509315.1 Sedimentisphaerales bacterium
GACAAATGCAGGTATTTCAAGAACCTGTGCTTCCCATTAGATAAGCCGCGAGTTTTCCAGCATAACGACATCGGCTTTAATTACCGCCTGACCAACGTTGCCGCTGCGATTCTGCTTGCCCAGCTCGAAAAGGCAGATACATATATCGCTTTGAGAAGAGAGCACGCAAAACAATATAACCAGCGTCTCAAGGATGTTAAAGGTATTACGCTTCCCTGTGAAAAAAAATGGGCGCTCAATTCCTACTGGATGTATTCAATTCTGATAGAGGACGATTTCGGAATGAACCGAGACCAGCTGGCTCAGCAGCTCAAAGACGCGGGTATCGATACGCGTCCGTTTTTCATCTCAATGCACAGGCAAAAATCACTTAAAGATTTCGGCTGCGACTGCTCGGGCAGGTACCCGCTTACCGATGAAATAGCTCAAAGGGGCTTATACCTGCCCTCCGGCTCCGGCCTGAAATTGGAACAGATTGATTTTATCTGCGATACCATCAGAAAAATAAAAGGAAGTTGAGATATTATCATTCGTCATTGCGAGGAGCGAAGCGACGAAGCAATCTCAGGCTTTATGCCGGATTCTACAAATGCTTTGAACCTAAATAATTAAATAAGGTTCCAAAAGCTACTCCGCAGAATTGCGCAAATACTTTGTACTCCGGGGTATAAAAATATAATATCATATTCAGGACAATGATATTTACACCAAGCCCGAATAATGTGGTCAGGGTAAACTTTATCCAGCCCTGAAACGAAAGCTTTCCGTCGCGAGTGTTTTCTCTGAAAGTCCAGATATGATGAAGAATATAATTTTGTGTTCCTACTAACAAAAAAACGGTTACGGCGGTTGCGTTAGCCCATAAATTCAGAATATCGACAAAAATAAAAAAAAGAAAAAGATTGCAAACGGTCCCTAAAAATCCAACTGCGGCAAATTTAATGAATGAATGATTTATAATAAAACGCAATTTTTTAAGCATTTATCCTGCTCACCAAATCAAACCAAAAAAGCTGCCCGGCTTTTAGCCGGGCAGCTTGTATTCTATCATTTTGACGCAGTTTCCGTCAAAACAAATTAAACGTTGCCATAACTTAAAAACCTATACAGCCGTTGCAATGCAGCCATTCGCTGTAACTGCCGCCGCATTGCTTTCTGCCTGCTTGGTCGAGCCTTGGATTACGACGTAATCAATCTGTACGTCCCTGCCGCTGGCATCATTGGTATAGCAAACAGTACCGCTGGTGGCAGAGGTGTTTATGGTATGATTTGACATGCCTGTGCCTAACGTCCAGGTCGAACCTTGGCAGTTTACTGATTCCGAACCTGCTGTTCCTCTTGCCCTGACAACCCATGTCCCGGAGCCGCCGCCGCTTGTGGTTGTTGAGCCGCCGCTTGTGGTGGTCGTTGAGCCGCCGCCGC
>JBELAA010000478.1:0-1364 GCA_049509315.1 Sedimentisphaerales bacterium
TGAAAATGGCGATGTCCGGCTTATTAGGTATCTGGCTCCATGTTCTTACTGATTCTTTTCTGTATCCTGAGATGAATCCCTTTTGGCCTAAAATCGGCAATCCCTTTCACGCAATAATCCGCTATCAAACCATATTTTTGATTTGTGAGGTATCGCTTATTGCTGCAATCGTGATTTATCCGGCGTATGCTATCATCAGGTGGCGGAAGGGGAAAACTCAACCATAAGCAATCCTTGCCTGTTTATCGGACGGGCATTATAATCCTCGCTATAATTTTTCCGGGAACGACTATGGCAAAAACGATTATCGAACAGATTGGGTTATTAAAACGCGGAACGGTTGAGATTTTCAACGAAAATGAGCTGGCTGAGAAGCTGACAAATGCCGCAAAAGACAAACGCCAGCTTCGTATAAAGCTCGGCCTTGACCCCACAAGCCCCGATATTCACTTAGGCCATACCGTTGTGTTGCGCAAGATGAGGCAGTTCCAGGATTTAGGCCATAAGGCCGTCTTGATTATCGGCGATTACACCGCACGTATCGGCGACCCGACGGGGCAAAACGCTACCCGGCCGATGTTGTCGCCTGAGCAAATTGAGAAAAACGCGAAAACCTATTTCGAGCAGGCGGGTAAAATTCTCGATACCTCGCCGGATTCAGATTGCCGCTAAAAAGACCGTTTCCCAGATGCTTCAGCGTGACAGCTTCAAGCTGCGCCTCGAAAAGGGTATTGATGTTTACACACACGAATTTATATACCCCCTTATGCAGGGTTACGATTCCGTGGTGGTGAAAAGCGACGTCGAATTAGGCGGCACCGACCAGACCTTCAAAATAATCTTGTCGGCAGGGACATACAAAAGGCATACAATCAGCAGCAGCAGGTCGTCATCACCGTCCCGATTCTCGTCGGCTTGGACGGCAAAGAGAAAATGAGCAAATCGAAGGGTAATTACATCGGCGTTACCGACAGCCCCGGCGATATGTTCGGCAAGGTGATGAGCATTTCAGACGCTCTGATGGAAAATTACTACACACTGCTGACCGATACGCCTCTGGAAAAAATCAAAGAACTGACCGATTCCCAAAAGACCCATCCCAAACAGGCCAAGGTCCTGCTGGCAAAGACGATTGTCTCGCAATTTTACGACAACGAGGCAGGCGACTCGGCAGCCGAACAGTTTGAAAAGGTTTTCGCCCAGAAACAACTGCCTGACGAAATCCAGGAGTTCAGTTTGTCTTCACAGCCGATATTGGTAAAGCAGCTTTTGCTTTCCTGCAAACTCGTCGAAACAGGCGGCGAGGCAAAGCGTATGTGCTCGCAATCGGCTGTAACGATTGACGGCCAAAAAATTACCGACTC
>JBELAA010000048.1:0-11962 GCA_049509315.1 Sedimentisphaerales bacterium
CAAGCGCAAACGTAAAAACGCCTCCTCGCAATACATCGGCGTCTCTTACGACAAAAACTACAAACAATGGGTCGCGCAGATTAGCTACGATGGCAAACTCCACTGGCTCGGCCGCTTCAAAAACGAACAAGACGCCGCAAAAGCATACGATGAGGCCTCTAAAAAATACCACCTGGAATTTAAGAGATTGAATTTTCCGGAAACGTAAATATTTGCGCAAGCAGGAATTCATCTTGACTATCCTCCAAATCGCCTGATAAAATACCTTCACGCCTATTGGAGGATACTTCAGAATGGCAAAAAACGCTAAAGAATCGTTGTCCTTGGAAAAACTGGCAGGTATTCCGCCCGTCCTGCCCATTATCAGCGACCATCCTCTCGATACCGAATCCGCTGGCCGGGATAAATTCGACCTATGCTACCGCCTCGGCCCTATTTTTGACATCATTCGCCACCCTAAAACCGCTACGCCGACCACCATCGCTATTTATGGCGACTGGGGCGTGGGCAAGACCAGCGCTATGAAATGGCTGGAAGCCCTCATTAAAGAATGGAACGAACAACCTGACGGCCCTGACAAAACCACGGTTCATCCCGTCTGGTTCTACCCCTGGAAATATCACGACAAAGAGGATGTTTGGCGGGGTCTGATATCCGAGGTAATATTGGCAAGCATAAACGTTAAAGGCGCAGATTTACCGCGAATCGAGAAGGCAGCAAAACAATTTGGCTCATTCTTGGGAAGAAGTTTTTTACATGCATTAAGTGCAATCGATGAGAAGGCCGCTTCTGCGATTCAAGAAACAATAGAAGAATTCAACCGTGTAAATCACCCTGAAAAGGCATATCTGAATGTTTTTGAGAAAGAGCTTGAGAATTGGGTCAAGGACACGATGAAGGGCAACAATCGTATGGTAATTTTCGTAGATGATCTCGACCGCTGTATGCCGGAAATTGCCTTGCAAGTCCTTGAGGCACTCAAGCTGTATCTGAACATAAAAAAGCTTATTTTTGTCGTCGGCGTTGACAATAACGTGATAGAACCTCTAGTAAAATCTCATTATAAAGAGCTTGGATTAGATGAAACCATTAAAAGTGATAAGTACCTTTCAAAGATGTTCCAGACCGAAGTAACCGTCGGGCCAAGCGAGAAACAGGTTACCGATTACCTCGATAAGCAACTCGATGAAGTCGAATACTTCAAAGTTGAAAAAGGATATCTTACCAAGGGCGAGAAAACACTATTCAAAGAACTAATCAATAAATTCGCAGACCGAAATCCACGCGAAGTCAAACGGCTCATCAACAATGCTGTTATGGTAGGCGCGGGTGCGGAAATGTTGAAAAAGGCAGGTAGGAAGAAGCCCGCTTTGTCATTCAAACAAGGTCTTCAGGTCTTCTTCATTAGAAAAATAGTCGAGAACCCCAAGACCTACAATATGCTTCGTCTTGTCGGCAGTAACCTCGGCAATGATTTCTTCGCAAAATGGTCTAAAATTACCTGCGAAAACAAAAAGAAGAATCCAGATTTTCCGCTGAACATCCTACTTCCAGAGGATTATTTCCAGCAACTTGAACAAGCTATAGAGGAAAGTAATAAGGAGGGGTCGCTTGGAGAAGTTTCAGAAAAGATGATGAGACTTGCCAAGCTTGAAAAACCGCCAAATGTTCCAGGGCATTATTATGGATTGATTCAAGATAGGCGGTTTAGAAATCTGCTGCGACTTCTAGCAGATGAGGATATTGGCCGACTTATGCAAATCAAATTCTCATCCGAAATTGCTGAAATTACGCAAAAAGTCGAGCGAAGAATGTCTGATATTGATATAATACGACAAGCTATTGCTGATGGCCTTAACAAAGAAATTAATGAACTATTACCCGATGAAATATTTGGCACAAAAGAACTTGATTTGAGTAATCGCGGAATCAGAGATATAAATGAATTTAAATATTTAACAAATCTTACAGAATTGCAGCTAGGTCAAAATCAAATCGTTGACATTCGTCCTCTTAAAAATTTGACAAATTTGACTGCGCTATCACTTTGGGGAAACCGTATTTCTGATATTAGATCCCTAAAAGGATTGAAAAATTTAAGAGAATTATATCTTTGGGGAAACCAAATAGGTGATATAAGTGTCATAAAATACTTAGGCAATATAGAATATTTGGGGCTTGGTGAAAATCCATTTAACGATTTAAGTCCTTTGTATGGTCTTGCTAAACTTAAGAAGCTTAATATAAGGTATAGCACCAATATATCAGATAAGCAAATTTCTGAACTCCAGAAGGCATTGCCAAATCTGAAAATAGAAAGATAGTGGATTCGACTCCGCTCACCACAGGTCGGTTCGATTTTTTCTTCTCCGCCTCCCGCCGAATTTCGATTACCGGTACCGGTACAATTTGATTCGCTGGATATCGTATTTTTCAGCGGGGAGGCGCAGGTGTCTTCCCTGATGGTCCTGGTCGCCGTTTAGCCACATATCAACGACCCATTTGCCTTTGACGAAATGACCCTGTTGAATCCAGCCGATGCCCGCAGTCAATGGCGGCTCTCCCGGCGTGCCGGAACTCCGCCAAAGGCTTCGTGTCCCTTCGTGGTGAGTAGTCGGAAGACGCTTTCCACCGGTTTTCCACAAGCAGCATTTACACTGTGCATAAAGTGTGCGGCCAAAAAAATTTTCAGCCGTAAGACAAGTGCCCGCCGAGACATCGGACAAGTTGAAAAAAAATTGTCAAAAACCCTGTTGAAGCCGGCGTTTTGTTTTCCATAATTGCATTTGGTGTTCGTTATTCAGGGTTTGGTGTTCATTGATTCACAACTGCGAAATACGAACGACGAAATACGAGATACGAGCTGCGGCTTCCTGCGTATGGAAGCGCTTGGCATTATATACTTTTAGATTGGCTGCCTGGCTGGGGAGACAAAAAATGCAGGGTCTTGTCAGGGATGACTGCCGCACGGCGGACTCCGTCATTTGCGCCATCAACGACGCGATAGCGGAGAGAATCGGTCAGCAGAAGTTTCGAATATGGTTTAAGAATTCGACAAGATTGACTCTTACGGATGACCAATTGAAGGTGGGCGTTGCCAATCAGTTCATATCGACCTGGCTTGAAAGCCATTTTCAGGTCCAGGTGGCCGACGCGGCCAAAGCGGTCCTCGGGCGCGATTGCCGGCCGGTATTCGCCGTCGATTCGAAGCTTATTGGCGGCCAAAAATCCTTCACTTTTAATGAAAACATCATTCCTGCACCCGGTTCATCTGCTTTAACACCCAAAACCGCCCAATCATCTCAGTCCGCCTCCGCTTTAACTCTTGCGGCTGGGGTATCCGCTGGCCAAACCACCCAAACCAGGCCGGCTCAGGGGCGAAATCTTAAGCTTACGTTTGATGCCTTCGTCGTTGGCCGGTCTAATGAGCTGGCCTATAACGCCGCGAGGTCGATTGTTACAGATAAGCAGAGTCCTTTCAACCCGTTATTTATCCACGGAGGGTATGGCCTCGGCAAGACACATCTGTTGCAAGGGATTTGCAATGAGCTGCGCTCTTCCCGGCCGACTGCCACTTGGCAGTATATTTCGGCGGAGGATTTTGCTAATCAATTTGTGCTGGCCTTGAAGACCCGAAAGCTGGATGCATTTCGGCATCGTATGCGACAAACGGATTTGTTGGCAATTGACGATATTCACTTCCTGGCCAGCAAGCCATCAACTCAAGAAGAGTTTTTATATACGTTCAACACTTTGGATTTGGCTGGCAGGCAGGTGGTGCTGGCATCTGATGCGCACCCGCGGGAAATTACCCAGCTTTCTGAGAAATTGGTCAACCGGTTTGTGTCTGGAATGGTGGTCAGGATTGACACGCCGGATTTCAAGACGCGATGCGAGATTTGCAGGCGCTACGCGGGGATACTGAAAAAGAGTGTGCCGGAGGAGGTCATCAGCTACATAGCGGACAACCTCAAAAGGAGTATCCGCGAGCTGCAGGGGGGATTGCTGAAGGTTACGGCCTACGCGTCGCTTCAAAACGCGAAAATCGACCTGGCGACGGCCAGGGCGGCAATGGCGGAGCTTATCGAACGCGGCGAGCCGACGATGAATTTGTCGAATATCGAGTCGGCTGTTGCGGAATACTTCGGTATTACGGTCTCGGCGATTCACTCGTCGAAAAAGGACAAGACAGTCGCCCTGGCCAGGCATTTTTGTATGTTTTTGGCCCGGAAGCACACGCGAATGTCAAGTTCGGAAATCGGTCGATTATTAGGCGATAAAAACCACGCGACGGTCCTGGTCGGCAGTAAGAAAATCGAGGAACAAATCGCCCAAAACGCCCAGCTCAACTGGCAGGGGCCGACAGGCAACAGGGTATGCCAGGCAAAGGCCATCCTTGAACAGTTAGAGGGCAATATAAGATAGCGGATAGCGTATAGCGGGTAGCGGATAGTTACAGAAGATAGAAAGAAGAGCTTCGGAGGATAAAAAGCCCCGTTTTAAGGGCTAAACTGCGGGGGAAGGTTTCGGCCTTTCCCTTATCCCGCCCCGAAAGGCGGGACTTCGCTTTATCCCGCGGAGCGGGATAAAGCTACGCAAAATGAGGAAGGGCGACGTCGATTCCCTCGACGCCACCCTTCCTCATATTTTATCTTTTCAGAAGGAGAAGAGTTTTATTTTCTATAAGCAATACGAGGGGGGACGGGGCGGGTTCAAAAAATCTGAAAAAAATTTTGAATATTTTTACTACCCCCTGTCAACAACTTACAGGAGCAGGCAAAAGACACAAAAGCAACCACGGGCTACGAATTGACGTGGTGATAAGCTGGAAATTTGGGTTTGTCCTGGTGAGCCATTATCTCGCGATGAACATGGCAGTACGGCTCATGGTTATAGATACTCAGGATTCGCGTGCAGTTGGGAAACGAGCATTTTCTGTTTTCAGCCGAAGTTTTTTGCGTTTTACTCATTGTTACTCCTACAGGTAATTCACAAGACAAATATGAAAGGCCCCGTGAGGCGAGGCCTTTCTCTGGCGTTAAGTTAGATTTGTTTCGGAACTACGTTTGTCGCACAGGGTCCTTTTTTGCCCTGGCCTACCTCGTAATCGACCTTCTGTCCCTCGTCGAGGCCGGCATACCCGGCTGTTTTGATTTCCGAGTGGTGAACAAACAGGTCGGCCCCGCCGTCGTCGGCGGTGATAAACCCGTAACCTTTTTCGCCATTGAACCATTTCACTGTTCCTGAACTCACAATAATACTCCCTGGCCCTTACTTAAATCGGCCATAAATTGTAATGTGCCTCTCACATTTGTCGACGGAGGATACCCTTGAAAGGCGGAAAGATATGCTCTACATAGTAACTATTATACGCTGTATTCCCCCGTCCGCAACAAAAATAATAAAAATTTATTCAAAATTTCCAAAAACCGCGTTTTTTAACCGCAAAGGCATTAATAAATTTCACCACGAAGGACACGAAGCCTTTGGCGTAGTCTCGCTTTAGCGAGACAAACTTCGCGGATTTACAAAAAATTACTTCTTGACTGGCGCATTTACAGAGTTAAAATCATATCTGCTGGGGCTTCATTGTCCTTGAGGTTTTACGTTCGAATCGTGTAATTCTTTCCCGCGGATAAACTGGAGAGCTCATGCCAGATTTGATTACCGGCGTTGTTAAAAAGACGTCCAAAGGCGGTTTCGTTTTGCGAGACCCGGCCCGCTCGTTCAGGCCGGCCGGCCGTGAAGTGGTTATACCCTATGCACTGGTGAATAAATGCGGTCTTGTTGAAGGTGCGGCGGTCTCCGGTTCAACGCGCAGCGACAGGGGGCTTGTCCTGCTTGAAAATATTGAATCCGTCTGCGGCCTTACGGTCGAGGAATTCAAAAATCGCACCCCTTATCAGCAGCTTACCGCGGTGTCGCCCAATCAGCGGTTCGACCTTGAAAAATCCGGCGAGCTTTCGATGCGCATCGTTGACCTTATCGCTCCCCTCGGCAAAGGCACCCGCGGCCTCATCGTCTCGCCCCCAAAGGCCGGCAAAACAATCCTCCTTACCCAGCTCGCCAAAGCCATCCTCGCCGACGACCCCAAGGCACAGATTATCATTCTCCTCATCGACGAGCGACCCGAAGAAGTTACCCAGATAAAACGCGATGTTGTTGGCGCGACGGTTGTCGCGTCCTCAATCGACCACACAATCAACGAACATATCGAGCTGGCCGAAATCCTTCTGGCGTTTATTAAAATACAGCTTGAATGCGGTCGGGACATTGTCGTCCTTGTCGATTCCATAACCCGGATGGGGCGTGCGTTTAACCGCAAAGGCACAGGCACGGGCCGAATGATGTCCGGCGGCCTTGAGGCGGGCGTGCTCGAAATTCCTCGCCGGTTTCTCGGTATGGCCCGAAAAATCGAAAACGGCGGCTCGGTTACAATCATCGCTACCGCACTTATCGATACCGGCTCACGAATGGACCAGCTCATCTTCGAAGAATTCAAAGGCACAGGCAACAGCGAAATCATCCTCTCACGCTCGCTTGCCGAACAGCGTATTTTTCCCGCTATCGATATTCCCGCCTCCGGCACACGAATGGACGAGCAGCTCTGGGGCAAAGAAATAAGCAAAAAACTGGCCAACCTGCGCAGGGGATTGAGTAATCAAAAACCCGCCGACGCCATCAATACTCTCAGCGCCGCCCTGCGAAAATACCCCACAAACGCCGAACTCCTCAAAATCATACCCGTAGCGTAGCGAAGCGAAGTCCCCCGCGTCGCGTTATGCGGAGCCCCCGAAGGGGGCGAAGCAAAACGGCGGGGGGCGTGATTAAATATGCAATCGGCAATTATTTATCCTTTATCAACCAGCTCGTTAAAATAATTCGGCACTTTGGTTTCAAAGGTCATCTGTCTGCCGGTGGCGGGATGTTTGAAGGAAATCGATTTTGAATGAAGCGATAATCGCCTGAATACGTCTTTTGGTTTTCCGTATTTGCGGTCGCCCACGACGGGGTGCCCCTTATCGGCCAGGTGCACGCGGATTTGGTTCTTCCTGCCGGTCAAAAGATTGATTTCCAGCAAGCTGAACCGGCTGCTTTCTTTAAGCACCTTATAAGCGGTTTGTGCCAGTTTGCCCCTTGTGGTATCGGTTGTGGAATAGACGACGTATGCCTTGCTTTCGGCCAGGTATGAGGCAATCACATCCTCTTTTTTATTCAGTCGGCCATAGACCACGGCGATATATTTCTTTTCCGTGTCTTTCCACTGCGATTGCAGGCGGAATTTGGCCTCCTCGTTTTTCGCGAATACCAGAACGCCGGAGGTGAACTGGTCCAGCCGATGAACGATAAAAATCCGGTTTCGCGACTTTGCCTGGCCCCTGCGGACGTAATCGGTGAGGATATAGTAAGCCGTGCGGGTTTTATTGTTGTCCGTCGCAATGGTCAACAACCCCGCCGGCTTATCTACCACTAAGATATCCTCATCTTCGTAGATTATTTCCAGGCCATTGGGCAGATGTCTTTTCTTTGGCATAATGCGGGGAATTGTAACCACGGATTACACTGATTACACGGATTTTTTAGTCACCTCGCTCGCTAAGGTTCACGAGACTCCGCAATGCTACGCAGAGGACACCGAGAATATTTGACACAGTGATACACGATGGCTTCTTAGCGTTTGGCGGCGGATTTCTGGTCGACGTCGATGTAGGGTTTGCCCTGCTTATAAAAACCGAGATGTTTTTGGATAGTGTTTTTAAGCAGGTGATTATTAGCGTTATCAGCGAGATCGCCGGCTGTTCTGGCGGTCTCGACGGCATCATCGAACCTGCCGGCTGACGCAAGGGCTGCGGCGAGCGTGTCAAATACTCTTGGGTCCCTGGGGCTGGTATTACAGGCCCCTTGTGCAAGTCGAACCGCTTCAGAAGGATTACGGATATTAGGGTCCGGGTTTGTCGCGAGTATCCAGGCCAGATTATTTATAGAGTCATCCGCATCTGGTCGCATCTGGATAATCCGGCGTAATTGCTCCACGGCAACATCAGGTTTTCCGCTTAAAATCAGGGCAATCGCAAGGTCGTTGCAGGGTCTGATTTCATCAGGTTGAAGCTGAATAACCTTGTAATAGTGTTGGATTGCCTTGTCATATTTGCGATTCTTAGTATAAGCCGATGCCAAGCCATAGTGAGCCTTACAGTTATCGGGATTACTGTTAAGAAATTGAGTATAACGGTCAATAACCTGGTCGATTTTGCCCTGTTTTGCGATAGCATTCAAACCAGAATATATTACCTGATCCGGTCTTACGAACAGAGATAACGATATCGCCGAAATCAAAGTTCCCAGCCAGCCATAAAGAACGATTCGCAAAAGAAATAATTTTTTAGAACTTACCCAGCGGTCAAGCCAATCGAATCCGAATACGAAGATTAATCCTATCGGCAATATGGCACCAAGACCATAAAAAGCCTTTGCCTGGCCATAAAAAGGAAGCAATAGATTCATATATATTATGCTGTAAACTGCAGCAAAAAAAGAGCCCAGGAGTAACAGCCAGATTTTGTGATCTTTATATTTTATGATATTACCAATAGCGCCAATAGCGCCGACTATAATTAACAGGGTAGCGGGTATTGCGAGAATATAGACAGCAGACATATATTCATAATTCCAGGGCGGACTATAAATATGCTCGGTTCTGGAGCCAATAAAAGCGTCGCCCCAGAATGTAGAATAGATAGAATCAATCAAGGAATAAGTGCCTGCAAAAAAAGGTGCGGTAAATACTTTGCCGAATTGACAAAAATAGTTATATGTATGAAATCCCGGGTCCTGCCACCAGCAGGAGAAGCGGGAGTTCGGCAAGCAGTCCCAGTTTCCAACGAGAGCTTTGCTAAAATGCAGCCAGTTACGAACATAAAACCATCCTGATATAACTGCTATCAACAGAAACATAATGCCCAGGTTTAAGCCAATTTTTGTTATTGGATGTTTGTCTTCAGAGAGTAATTTATATAAAAGCACAAGAAATATTATCGGCAATATTGTTAATACTGTGAATTTTGCCAGAAGAGCCAGCCCTATAACCAGGCCAAGAGAGCAATAAAGCATTAAAGAACCGCGATCGCTGTAAAGTATTATAATTGTCGTTAATATGGCCAGACTCATCAGCAAGGCGCTAAGAGATTCATTGGAAAAATAGCTCGAGATATAAATATTCATTGGAATCATGGTCATAGCTATTACAGACAACGATTGCTTTGTATGACTGCCAGGGAAAACCCTGCGAGATGCGAAATATATGAGAATAATTTGACCGATACCGCAAAGAAATGGGACAACTTTTAACGACTCCAAGGCCTGGCTTGAAGAAAGGAACAGACGATTCAATGACACAATTACAGCAGAAACCAGATAAAACAAGGGCGGCTGATAAGATTCCCATCCCTGGTTTGCCAGTGGTATGGACTTATGAGCGATAATGTATTTGACGTAATCCAGATGGCCTTTAACATCATAACCGTGATCAGCGATTGGCATTTTGGGCGCATTGTTTATGAATCCTATTATCCAAAGCATGATGCAAATTATCAAAACACGCTTTGGGGTAAATGTTAAAAAACGCAGAAATCGGCGGGCACCTGGCCCGGGGTTTTTCTGTATATAATCAATCAACCAGAAAACCGTGGAGGAAATTATAAAAAACAAAATCAACATCGGAAGTTTTTTGCGAATTGCATCGAGCGGACTTATAAATTGTAAACTAATAGGGTGCAGAAAACCACCTTTGGCCAAACTAGCACTGACAGCAGTGCGACCCGAAATACAGGCCGTCCATGAAGTATCGGTTTTAATGTCGTTTTGCAAACCCTGACTATAAAGCCACAGAGCGGGCGGGCCAGATTTATTAACAACTTCAACGTTTATTATGTTTGTTCCTTCTTTGAGGAATTGTGATACCTTCCATATATGTACCCTCTTCCAGTTTATCCTGTCCAGAGAGTCATCCGAAAGCTGCCTATCATTAATCCACAGGCTATATTCTTTAAATCCTTTTATATACAGGTCCACGCTGGATGGTTTTGCTTTCAGCACGAAACTTTTGGTAAACCTTGTTGTAAGATTAAGCAAACCTTTATCTCTTGACGTAAGCTTCGCGGGAAAGGGATATACTATCCAATCGGCATTGGCATCTGTTTTTAAAAAGGGGATACGAGGGTCATGAATAGCTATTATTATTAGATATGAAAAAGATGCGACCACCATCAGGAGCATGAGAATCAACATCTTATTTGAATGTATTGTATTTTTAACCAGCATGAATATCCTATAAAAAACAATTATTATTTAACAGGATTTCGCCTGAATTACAACCTAATATAATACTTTACATACTTGGTGACGTTCCTAACTGCAAGTACAGGGTAAGAAAAGCTATGATATACAACCATAAAGCCATGTACTGCGAATATGATAGTAAGCCAGGTCAAGAAGCTCAAGCAATTAGAGGAAGAAAACAATAAACTAAAGCAAATAGTGGCTGAAAGGCACTGGAGTACGCAGTATTAAAACACTTTTGAGGCCAAAGTAGAAGCAAAGGCCAAGACAATAAGGAAGAGAGATATTTTATGACCCAACCACACGTTTTTTGTCGAAGATGTAGGACAGAAGACGGAAGGGAAGGATGTTAACGTTCGGTTTTGCGGTTTTCACGCCGGCGGTCTGATTCCTTCAAATATCGCTTGCGGAGCCGGATGGAATTGGGGCAAATCTCGACATACTCGTCTTCCTGAATATATTCCATCGCCACTTCCAGGGCCATTTTTCTGGCGGGTTTTATTCTTGCGGCGTCGTCTTTGCTGGCGGCCCGCATATTGGTCAGTTGTTTGAGTTTGACAGCGTTTACGGCGATGTCGTCTTCCTTACAGTGTTCGCCGACGATTTGGCCATCGTAAACCTGCTCGCCCGGCTCGACGAAAAAGTAGCCGCGGTCATAAAGTGCGTCTAATGCGTATGCGGTAACCGAGCCGGTGTTGGTGGCAATCATAACGCCTGCTTTTCGTCTCGGAATCGAGCCGCGCATCGGCTCATAACTTTCGAAAGAGTGGTGCATTACGGCCTTACCCTGGGTCGCGTTCATCATCCGGGCGTTGAGGCCGAAAAGCCCGCGCGATGGTATGTGAAATTCCATATGAATGAAGCCCGACGCCCCGGTCTTGGCGTCCATTTTAATCATTTCGCTTCTGCGGTCGCCCAATAAGCTCATCACCGCGCTTTGGGATTCGAGGGGGCAGTCGATAGCGAGTAATTCGATTGGCTCGTGCGGGACGCCGTCGATGGTCTTGACGATTACGCTGGGTTTGCCGACGCAGATTTCATAACCCTCGCGCCGCATATTTTCCAGCAGGATTCCCAGGTGCATAAGCCCCCGTCCCGAGACGCTGAATTCCTCGGCGGTTTGGCCTGGCGCGACGCGTAGCGCTACGTTACTCTGCAATTCCTTTTCAAGACGTTCGCCGATTTGCCTGCTTGTAACGTATTTGCCGTCCCTGCCCGCGAACGGGCCGTCGTTGACCCTGAAGGTCATCGTCATTGTCGGCTCATCGACCGGGATTGTGGCCAGCGCCGAAGGATTATCGGCGCAGGCGATTGTGTCGCCTATTTCGATGGGGTCAAGGCCCGATATCGCGCATATATCGCCTGCGTCAACTTCGTCGACCCGTTTTCTGCTAAGCCCGTTGAACTGATGAATTTGCATAACCTTCTGCAGGAGGTGGACGCCGTCTTTGGTAATGACGGTAACGTTTTGTGCCTCGTTTATATGGCCCGAAAATACCCTGCCTATGGCGATTCTGCCGACGTAATCTGAATACTCCAGCGTGGTAACTAACATTTGCAGGGGGGCTTCGGGGTTGGCCTTTGGGGGCGGGATTTTTTTGACTATTGTTTCGAATATGACCTT
>JBELAA010000049.1:0-11885 GCA_049509315.1 Sedimentisphaerales bacterium
CAATTTGCTATTTTCTATTTAAGAAAAGGTCGGTAAATTGCAACAGATTGTTGCTTCTTAAATAAAAAATAGAAAATAGAAAATAATAAATAAGAAAACGGGCGATTAGCTCAGCTGGTTAGAGCGCACGGATCACACCCGTGAGGTCACAGGTTCGAACCCTGTATCGCCCAGTAATCTGTATCTAATAATCCAAATAGTCCTATAAATACCCAGTTTTTGCTTCACATTAAACACCCCTGTTTTATGAGATTTTATGTTTCGGGTCAAATCGCCCAAAATTCGACAAATTAATGCTTTACCCTTAATCTATATTCCCCAAATTACCGATATTACAAAAGCATCCTCCAGAAGAAATGCCAGCATTGATTGATTACGGCAACCGTGGGGAGGAAGTCGTAATCGGATTACATTTTGGTATTAACCGGGCGTCGAAACGTCAGACGCTCACTTGAAAAATAGTTAAAAACTAAAAAATATTTTGGAGACAGTAACAATGAATCCGCAAAGAAACAAAAAGACAAGTTATGGAAAGGATAAAATTATGCGCAGAGGTCTAATTTGCCTGCTTTTGCTGATTATGGCAACAGCTTCCAACGGCTTTGCCGACGTTGTTATAGGCGACTGGGAAGGAGTATCCGATGGCTGGACTGACTGGAATGGGGGATCAGATGTTGCACTCAGTACGTTGCCTTCAAAGTACGATTACTCCACTAGTTGGAGTTCGTTGAATGCTACGAGCTTGAAAGTCACGCAGGCAGGTTGGAACCAGAACCTGACTATCCGTTCCTACCAGTCAACGAATCCAAATTTCGTTTCGGAGTTCCTTAGTCACAGCAGGTTTTCGATTGACATGCATTTTGAAGGCAGCGAATGGGCCAATAGCACGTGGGCCCAGATTTACGAACTTGCCGTAAATGGTACGGGCGTTGACTGGGCGTCATATGCTATGGGCGCAGCCAACGAATCAGATACCCAGAACCCCACTGCCCCGGGTCAATGGGGTGCTCCCAGCTCAGGCACCGTCAGTAACTATACCACAACGGTCTCATGGGACTATAATGCAGTGAAAGCTACCATGGTTACTGCTGGTCTTACCTCTTCAAGTGGGTATGTAAATTTCATTTTCGCAACTAATTGTAGTTCTTCAGGATATGGCTCCTTCTACTTCGACAACGCGAGGTTTGAGAACCCCATTGCACTGAGCCCCAGTCCCGCCGACGCGGTGACCGGTGTCGGTTTGACCCCGACCCTTAGTTGGACAGCCAGTTCGGGCACCACTTCACACGACGTGTATTTCGGCACCGATAGCTCCCCTGCGTTTGTCCAGAATCAGGCGGGAACAACTTATAGCCCCGGAACACTCGAAAACAACACGACGTATTATTGGCGTATAGATGAACATAACACCGGCGGCACGGTTACGGGCACCGTCTGGAGCTTCAATACGGGAAATATTTTTCCCCTGACAATCAAGAAGTGCACGGTTACGGCCGGCAAAACCCAGGCCAGCGATGCCAACCTCGGCCAGGATGCTACCGATGTAAATCACATAAAAGATAGTTTTACAGCGTCCGGAACAGCGGTTTTCCCGACGAGCCGTGAGGATATAAACCATATAGACGTCAATATTATCTCGGAAGACGGCAATGTTATTTACAATGAGACCATCGACTTTAACGACCACAACGATGTCGTCCTCAAGCACGGGAAATATAGTTACTCACACAAAATTACAAAAACAGACCCCAACGGAGCTATTACTTCACTGAAAATGGATTTCACTAAAGACCCGAACACTTTTGCGATAAAGGCGACTAATATCAATCTCACCGGCCTGGCCTGCCCGGTGCAGTTGGAGCTTATTATAGGCGACAATATCTTCTTAGGCGAAGCCAACGAGGCAATCGTCAACGGCAAAAAGCTGATTCCGACCCGCCTGATGAGAATGTATCAGGATACGCTTCTCGTTACAAAAGCCAAGGCCAAGCACAGCACAAAGCCGTTATCTGATTCGCTGTCTGTAACGGGCGAGATTGCCATCGAGGACATTAACAACACCGATATGAACAAGCCGAATCTGGCGGTCAGGGACGTCAACTTCATCTGGGGCGACCAGACCTTCGCGGTTCATGACGGCAATTTTGTGGCGGCCAAGACCGGGCATAAGTACACGTGTAAAAAAATCGCTTCTGACGTCAACGTGGGCCTGGTAGCGGCTACGTTTGACCTCGACAAATGCACCTTTACGATGTCGGTAAAGGGCGCCAACAACCTCGAGACATTGCCGGATTACCCGGACGTGAATTTCAGCATCAACTACGGTATCGGCGACGCCAATGATTTCAACGAAACGGCTGACGTTAATCTTGTTACACGCCGTTCATATTAATTAAGCTTTTACCAGCAGGACCGCCGAGGGCGCTTAAATCGCCCTCGGCGGTCTTTGCGTTTGAGCAGTTGCGCGGGCTGACTCTTTTGCCCTGCCGAGGACAGGCAGCAGAATTGCCATTAACACCCTGATTACCGCCAGAAGCTCGATAAGTGTAAATGCCCGCCGGTTTTTCATCGGATGAGAACCTCCGAATCCGCTTAAATTCGTTTTCTATATCTCGCTGTTTTTCAACCAGTGCGATGATACACAACTTCTTAAGTGTCCTGTGACAGGGAAAAAACCTTAAATACGCTGGTGCAAATTCCTGCATTTTTTACAGGAATTAAACCCGCGTCTGATGCTCAAATCTACGCAATTATAGGAACAGATATGTATTCAGCAGAAATGCCTTTTGGATTTGTAAGAATTATTAAATATGCTTTATGCAGCGAAGAGTATCAATTTTATATAACGCCGTCTGCTGAAACAGAAATGACGTTACCGTAAACCAGAAAGTCCCAGGGTCTAATAAAAACCGTAATTATAAAAACTGAATAAAACTACATCAAAGCAGGTTTCATTTTGAAAGGAGAAAGTTATGAGAAACGTATTAGCAGTATTAGCAATTGTCGCTATGTGCGGCAGTATCGCCCAGGCCGGCAGAACCGATATCAGCTGCAGTGGCACGGTGACAATTAATGCCAGCAATGCGGCTTGGGTTGGGGGTCACGGCTGGAGTAGCGGCTCAAATAGAACTATATCCTGGTCAGGCAGCTGCAACATGTGTCAATGGGGTATTGGCATCTATGGGTGGGGGTCAGGCCCGCTCGTAGAATATTACATCGGGAGAAGCGGCGGTTCTAATGCCGGCTCATATAATACCAGTAAGGGAGGTTTCACCCTGTATGTAAATTCCTGCAACGGACCGAACATTACCGGCAGTGGGCCTTTTTCACAGTACAATTGTAGCGGGAGTGGCGGAAGCGGCCAAAATATGGGCGAGCACTCTGGCGGCTGGAGTGGTTTAGGAAAAGGCACAAACCTGGGAGGCGGCTACCAGTTAGTAGGGGGAGAGAATTATGGCGGCGGCAACGGCACCATGACTGTATCAGCCAGCGGCGCTAACTGGGCTACCGTTTGGTGGGGTTCGGGTTCGGCTTCCATTAACTGCGGCGGCGGCTCAACGACCACCACAAGCGGCGGCTCAACAACCACAAGCGGCGGCGGCTCCAAGTCAATCGTTGTCAGGGCAAAAGGTGTAACAGGTCAGGAACAAATCCAGGTGTCTGTAAATGGCAACGTAATTACAACCTGGACATTAGGCACAGGCATGGCAAATTGGAATACTAGCACCAGCGCCAGTGGTAGCGTCAATGTGTGCTATACCAATGATGCCAGCGGCAGAGATGTTCAGATAGATTATGTTGTGTTGAATGGTTCAACCAAGCAGTCAGAAAGCCAAAGCTACAATACAGGCGTTTATCAGAACAGCAAATGCGGCGGAAGCAATAGTGAATGGCTGCATTGCAACGGCTGCATAGGTTATGGCAACATTTAATTTGTTTTGACAGCTATAACGTCACAATGTTAGAATGCAAACTGCCCGGTTAACAGCCGGGCAGCTTTTTTTATTTGCCGAAATATTGTATCATTTGCCGAAATATGGCACCATTCGGGTTGTTTCAAATAACCTGCTAAGCTGTGAATAAGGGTATTTTATAAAAAAATGGTTCAACTCCAAAAAAGTTGGTTGGTTTAAGATTGGTTTATGGGTTAAACCTGTGAAAAAGACGGATTTATCGCATTGTGGGCAACAGCATATATGTGCTATAAGTGGGCGGCACCACAAAGGATACCGCCCCATGCTGTATGCCGCTATCGAGGCGCTCGGGTTGCTTCCCAGCGTTGCCCTATCCTCCCCGACAGCAATGACATTATACCTATGCATGCTGTTGCCTTAAAGCGTTAAATCCAAAAGACTTAAATCAAAATAACCTTTGTTATTCACCAACTTTTTTGGATGAGAACCAAAAAAATCTTCAAAAAAGCACATCGCTGTAACAAATCGGTAACACGGTTTGTTTAGATTACTCCTGTTAAGAAAGCCGATTTTTTGTTAACCTATTTTTGAAAGGAGCAATTATGACCGTGTTAAGAAATGGGACGTTTTTAGTGCTGATAGCAGCCGCGATTGCGATATTTTGTAGCGTCGCATTGGCCGCGTCGACGGGCGAGCTGCTTCAGCAGGGATTGTATGCAGAAGAGGTTGAGGGCAATATCGATTCTGCCATCAAGAGCTACCAGCAGGTAATCGACAACAAATCAGCGCCGCGAAATCACACGGCACAAGCCCTTTATCGCCAGGGGATGTGCTATCTGAAAACCGGCAATGAGCAGGCGGCCCGAGCGGCTCTGGAAAAGCTGGTTGTCGAATACGCCGACCAGAATGATATTGTCGAAAAGGCAAGGCCTTCCATCGAGGACTTGATGAATTTTGACCCGGCGTCTTTGATGCCGGCTGATACCCTCGTTTATGTTGAGCTTGGCAGCCCGGGTAAGCAGGTTGAGACGATGCTTGATATGCTCAAGGGCACGCCTTATGAAAATCCGTTAGCGGCGGTGGGCGGCAAACAAACCGGCCAGAAAAACGCCGGCGATTTTGTCGGGGCGCTATTGAATCCGAGTATGCTCGCGGAATTCAAAAAGATTCGCGGTTCCGCGATTGGTGTTACTGGTATTGCCCAGAATCATCCCCCGATGATAGCCGTTTTATATCCCGGTAAAAGCGACGCGTTGCGGGGTATAATTATGGCGGCGTTAAATATGGCAGGAGGTCCCGATGAGCCGATTGAGGGGATGCAAACAGTCAATATTCAAAATACAACGTGGGTGGCATACGATGACAGGGTTATTCTGGTTGGGATGCCGAAAGAACAACTTATCTGGTGTGTTAAGCAATACAAAGGATTAATTAAAGAACCGACGCTGGCATCGAGCAATCCGGCTTTCAGCAAAATCAGTAAACAGCAAAGGCAAAACAACGCTTGTACCGCCTGGGTCAACGTTGATGATGCGTATGCGAAGCTGTGCCAGCAGTTCCCCCCCGGCAAGATGCCGAAAGAGATTATTATGGCCAATGCCCTCGCCGATTTCAGCAATATCGATTATATGACTTACACCTGGGCAGTCGAGAAGGATAGTTCCGCGGATGTTACCGAAATCGTTTTCAAAGACGGGCATAACTGCCTGGCCTACGATTTGTTCAGAACGCCGAACATAAGTAAATCGGCGCTGGAAGCGGTGCCTGCCGAGGCAATTGTAGTAGCGAGCTTTGCATTGAATGAGCCGGACAGCATCCAGGCGAGCACAGTCCGTGCTAAGATTAAGAATATAACCGGCCTCGATATAGGCAGGGAAATTTTCGCAAATATCGAGCAGGTTACTGTTTTCGCAATGCCGGCGGAAAGTAACAACACAAGTATATATTCCCTGCCTGAAAGGTTCGGCATGGAAATCACAAGCCGTAATCCCGAACAGACGCGCCAGATTCTCACGACGCTATTGGCAACAATCGATACGATGATTACCAGCCAGCCAACCGATGTAAATACGGGTAAATTTCAAATCGGCATTACTAACAATCAGAAACAGTATTGTTATATGAACCAGGTAGGCAAGGTTACGATTTGCTCGATGAATCGTAAAATCATCGACGCTGCCGTATCGGCAATTAAAAGTAAAAAGAACGTCTGCACTGAGGGGCCTCTGGCACAGGCGGTTAAAAAGGTGCCCGCCTCTGCAAGCAAGCTGATTTTAGTCAACGCAGGCGGCGGCATTCGTCTGGCGGCCCCGTTTGTGATGGCAAAAGTTTCGCCCGAGCAGCGTGAAACAATATCTGGTAATCTCGAACAGCTTGCAACTGCCGCCGACAAGACGACTTACGAGTCACGCAGTGATGAGCAGCTTAATAACCTGACAATAAGCTCGAAACTGACGGGATTGCCGCCGCTCAGTCAGGTTGTCGGTCCCGTAACTCAAATCGCAAAAACAATGCAAAAGGCCGAAGCCGAGACCAAAGCAAAAGAATTGAGGCACGCGACGCCGGCGACGATTATTCCGGCTGCAACATCGCCTGTTATCGACGGCAACGAGGATACGGCCTGGTCGGCAGCGCCTCGATACAAACTTGCCAACTTGATGTATGCGCCGCCGTCGTCGCCGAACGACCTCTCAGCTAATTTCAGGGCGATGTGGGATGAGAACAACCTTTACATACTTGTTGACGTTGCGGACGATATTCTCACGCACGGCTCAACGCCGGACAATTGGTACCAGAACGACAGCGTCGAGGTTTATATCGACGCCGACAACAGCAAGTCGAACCAATACGACAATGACGATGCTCAGTATTATTTTGTCTGGGACAGGACCAAACCGACAATGGGAGTTCATAATGAGCACGGCCGGCTGGAAAACGTCGAATTCGCTATGGTTACAACCGACAAAGGGTATCGCACCGAAATCAAATTCCCCTGGGCGACATTGGGCAAAAAGCCCGCAACGGGGGCGACTATCGGTTTTGATGTTCAGGTCAACGACAGCGACGGCGGCGGCAAACGTGACCACAAAATCGCCTGGTTTGGCAAACAGGATGATTCCTGGCAAAATCCGCAGAAATTTGGCAACGCCGAATTAGCAGGGCTTGTCGGCTGGTGGAAATTCGACGAAACCGAAGGGACCGTCGCCAAAGACAGCTCAGGCGGAAATCATAACGGGACGCTTGTCGGCGGGGCAAAATGGGCACCAGGTAAAATCGGCGGGGCAATCGACCTCGACGGCAAAAGCGGCTTTGTCAAAATTAACGACAAGTCGGCTTTCGACATCGGCGGTCAAATCACCGTCGGCTGCTGGGTCAACTTCCGCTCGTTGCCCAATGACTGGACGGCAATTATTACAAAGGGTGACAGTTCCTGGCGTCTGTCGATGCTGGAACGCCAGCCCAGGTTTCACACGTCGGTCCACGACAACATCAGGAATCGTATAGTTATCGACGGCTCTACGACAGTAAACGCCAACGATTGGCATTATGTAACAACGGTTTATAACGGCCAGGAACTGTGCCTTTACGTTGACGGCAAAATCGATAGCTGTAAACCCTGGTCGGGTGGAATCGGCAAAAACGATTTTGACGTTCTTATAGGCGAGAACGCCGAGCGGAAGGGCAGGTTTTTTGACGGGCTTATTGACGACGTTCGCATATACAATTACGCGCTTTCCGCCAACGAAGTTGCGGCTTTAGCGGCGGGACAGTAAAGGAATTAAGCATTGAAATTTAATGACGGCCTTATCGCCGGGCGTAATCAGTTACAGTGGGTAGTGCTTCTGCTGGCAGCGGCGGTGGTGCTGCCCACTGTAGCATTGCTGTGGTTTATGAGCAGGGTTGTCGCCAACGAACGGATGGCAACAAGGGAAAAACTCGCCTCACTCTATCAGGACAAACTTGTCAATGCCGCCGATAAAACCGAGGTCATACTCGCTGCCAAACTTAAAACCCTCGACAAAACAGAATCTGCCGCGAATCCCTATTCGATTTTCAGGCAGGTCGTTCTTGAAAACAATTTTCAGGGCGTAGTTGTTCAGGATTCCGCCGGCAATATGATTTACCCCGTAGGGGGCAGTATTGCCGGCAGTGAAACGATTCAAAACAGCTTGTTGGCTGAGGCCCGAAAGCTTGAGTTTGCTCAAAAGCAATACGCCGAAGCATCAGGAATTTACGAGAGATTTTTAATGGATAGCGATGCTCGTGTGGCAATCTCGGCGATTATGGGTAAAAGCCGGTGTCTTGCCAAACTTGGCCGGCTCGATGAGGCGATTGATACTTGCCAAAAGGCGGCGTTTTATAGTCCGGAGCAAAAGGCGGATACCGCGTTGCTTGTTGATATCCAGAACGCTCGCTTATTGCTTTTGTCGCTGTTGAAACAAAATCAGCTTGAGCTTAAGCAAAGAACGCTGAACGCCCTTATTTCAGACCTTTACAATTCCGCCGATTTGCCGTCGGCACAAAACCTTTTCGTTGCTAAAAAGGTATTACAAATCCTCGATGAAACGCCCACATTCGAATTCAAAACACCTTTAACAAAAGACAATCTCGCAAAACTTACGGCCGCAGAGGAGCTTTCAATATCGGTTGCTGAAAATCATCAGTTGCTTAACGGGCAGCTCGATACCTTCCAGCGAATCAATGTTGAAGGAAAGCCGATTTACGGTCTCCTGCATAAGTCCAGCAATGCCACGCTGTTTGGCTTGTTTGACTACGATGGAATAAAATCGATTTTTACCGGCTACAGTGATGTATTTGCCGGCTCAGAATCAAATTATCGTATCATTGACGATACAGGCCGATTGGTCGCAGGCAATGGTCAGTCGCAGGATAAGCCCTTTACGACGGCTGCTTTGGCTAAGCAATTTCCCGGCTGGAAAGTTGAGATGTATTTCAAAGGAGGCGAGGTTTTTGAAAAGGCCGCCAAAAGGCAAATCGCCATTTACCTCTGGACAGGCGCCCTTGTGATAATGCTCATCGTTGTCGCGGGCGGCTTCGCCACGCAGGCGGTAGGCAGGCAAATCCGGCTTAATAAAATGAAAAACGATTTTATCGCGACGGTTTCCCACGAGCTTAAAACGCCGCTTGCCTCGATGCGGGTTCTCGTAGATACCCTGCTCGAAGGCAACGTCAAAGACGAAACCCAGACCGAAGAATACCTGCGCCTGACGTCGAAAGAAAACCAGCGGCTAAGCAGAATGATTGATAACTTCCTGACCTTCTCGCGTATGGAGCGCAATAAAAAGGCGTTCACGGTTGTCGATTGCCAGGCCGCAGCGATAGCTCAGGACGCCATTGAGGCGGTTAAAACCAAATACGCCGCGAATAACTGTCAGCTTAAAATTGATATCTCCGATAACCTCCCCGAGATACAGGCCGACCACGATGCGATGGTTACGGTTCTTGTAAACCTTCTCGATAACGCCTGCAAATACACAGGGGAGCAGAAACAAATCGCGATTAAGGTTTTCGCAGAGAAGGGCTACGTATGTTTTGCGGTTTCGGATAACGGCATAGGGCTTGCCCGCAGGCAAATTCGCAGGATTTTTGACAGTTTCTACCAGGTCGATAATACGCTGGCCAGAAAAACGGAAGGTTGCGGCTTGGGTCTTAGTATCGTTAAATTTATCGTCGATGCCCATAAAGGCAAAATCACCGTCGAAAGCAAACCCGGCAAAGGCAGCACATTCACAGTAAGAATCCCGCTGCGGCCAAAGCAGGCCGATTAAGGAGTGAGATATGAGAACTGTTCTTATAGCCGAAGACAGCCCCGCAATGAGCCGCGCCCTTGAGGATAATTTTACTATGAAGGGATATAACGTAAAAACCGTCCGGGACGGCGAGCAGGCCCTTAGCGTGGCTTTGGCCGACAGACCGGATATGATAATACTCGACATTATGCTGCCCAAAGCCAATGGTTTCGAGGTTTGCAGCCGGATACGTGATAAAAAGGTCGATACCCCGATTATAATGCTTTCCGCGAAAGACCAGGATTCCGATATCATTATGGGCCTGAATCTCGGTGCAGATGATTATGTCACCAAACCCTTCAGCATAAGGCAGCTTCTCGCCCGCGTTGAGGCGTTATTGCGCAGGACTGAGCGGTCCGGACAGTCGCTGTACTGGTTCGGCGACTTCATTCTTGATGTCGGGAAAAAACGGCTTACCGCTTATGGAAACGAAGTGCCGCTAAGCCCGAGTGAATTTAAAGTTCTTCTGCTGCTTGTTAGAAAACAGGGTGCGGTGCTGACTCGTGAGGAAATACTCAGAGGAGCCTTCGGCTTTACATATTTCATCAGCGAAAAAAATATCGACGACCTTATCAAAGGCATTCGCAGTAAAATTGAACCGGACTTGAACGAACCGGTTTATATTCATATTATAGGCGACATTGGTTTCAAATTTGAGCCGGTGTAAAAAATGGAAACAATCCTGATTGTTGAAGACGACCCGACGATGCTCCGGGGCCTCAAGGACAATTTCGAGTTCAAGGGCTATAAGGTTGTAACCGCCTCGGACGGAGAAAAGGGACTAAACGCTGCGCTCAGCGCAAAACCGGACTTGATACTTCTCGACATTATGCTTCCCAAAGTCAACGGCTACGAAATCTGCCGGCTGCTCCGCGAGGCGAAGCTCGATATGCCGATTATTATGCTCACCGCTAAAGGTGAGGAATCTGATATCGTGCTGGGCCTCAATTTAGGCGCAGACGATTACGTTACAAAGCCGTTCAGCATAAAAGAATTGTTAGCCCGTGCTGCGGCGTTTTTGCGGCGGGCCAAAATGCAGCAGGAGGATATTTACGAGTTCGGCGATTGCCTGCTCGATATACCCGCAAGAAAGCTGACGCGAAAGGGAAAGGAAGTCGAGCTGTCGCCCACAGAATTTAATTTGCTTGAGTTCTTCGCAAAAAGGCAGGGCAGAGCGCTGACACGCGATGAGATTCTAAACGCCGTATGGGGATACGATTGTATAGTTACCGAGCGAAGCATTGACCGGTTTGTAACCACATTGAGGGACAAAATCGAGCCGAAGCCCGCCAGCCCCGTTTTCATTCACACAATCCGCGGCGTCGGCTACAAATTCGAACCGCCGGAAACAACATTTCACCGCTGAGCACGCGAAGCTTTTAGCGGAGTCCCGTTTTGGCGGGGCGGAGGTCGCAGAGAAAGAAACAATAGCGTGCAGCGTAGAGCGGATAGCGGATAGTAAAAAACTAAACGCTATGCGCTACCCGCTAATCGCGGTCTCGGCGGTGAGAGAAATGCCTGCCCCCCATTTTAACCTTGAAAGCGGGCGATGGGATTCGAACCCACGGCATTCGGCTTGGGAAGCCGACATTCTACCACTGAATTACGCCCGCAAGTAAATTTATAAACCCAATAATAACAAGTATTTGCCCACGCCGTCAACATTTTTATACCTTTTGATTTTACTCAAAAACAGCCGAAAAGGTCAGTTTGAGGTCAGTTGTCAGCAAATTATCTGATAGTTTGGCGGCAGCTTCCAAGTGCATTTCGTCCGGACCGTGATTAGAACGAGCGGCTGGGTCGGCAGGATAATCCCGAACCGGCCACGCTTTTACTACTCGGCCTCGGTGCGACGATGCTTCGCCCCGCCATCGCTTAAAGACGGTCGCTACGAAAGGAAACGCTAATTTTAAATGGTTTTGCGCCCGAATATCCTTGACTTTTTAGATAAAGCTGCGATCCTATAACAAATGAGACTCAGCGATGTAGCTGAGCAGTAATATAAAATATTATGTGCGAAGTCCCAGATTAAGGAGCAGCAAAATGGCAAAGAGCGACAAACCCGCAACGAAGAGTGAGATTCTGTCCAAAATAGCCGAGGCCACACAGCTTTCCCGCAAGCAGGTGGCGTCGGTGTTCAATGCCCTTTCAGACCAGATCA
>JBELAA010000005.1:0-22961 GCA_049509315.1 Sedimentisphaerales bacterium
TTTGAAAGACCAGTGGGGCGGGTCAAACCGCTGTCGAATCTGACTTCTTTCTGGAATACGCCCAGCCGGACGTCGCCTGAAAAATGGGTGGTTTTGACCCGTTCAGCGTTAAAGCCGTCTGCAACCTGGACTTTTGACCAGTCGCCGCAGGTGCAGCCCTGGGCGGTGAGCTGCTTGATTTCAGCCGGTGTTAAAACACGCCATTTTGACGCCATTTTCGGCTCTCCTTGTTATTGGACTATCCGTGGTTTTCAGGTCGTTTCCTGAGCGCTGGTTTGACTGTTTAGCAACCTTGCCTGAGAAGGTCAAGATAATTTTTAAGCTGTTTGGCGGATATAAGTTTGAGGAGCGCTTGTTATTTACAATAATTTAATAAATCTGCGCAATTTCACACATAAAATTTTATAGCTTTGGGGGAGTGTAGCCGATGAATCTTATTGTGGCCCAGCGTCCCTTTTTGCTCGTCTCGGCGAAGGCAGGAATAGGCACAATGCAAGAACAAGCGCGCCGAGCCGTAGCCGGGTCGGGAATCGCGGGCAGGTTTTTTCAGTGGTTTGGTGACGGAAGGTCGGCTATGGCTAATCAGCCCAGAGTAACGAGGGTTTTAGTGGTTCTCCTGATATCGATGACCGTCGGGGCGATTGTCCTGATGGCACTCGGTAATCATCCGCCTTCAGCGGGGGCGTTTTGCCTTTCGACTTATTACCGGCTTAACGCCGTCGAGCAGGCGACTGCTTCCCGCGTTGCCCAGGCGCCCGGTCGGTGGGAATCTGTCGAGGTTTATTACAGCGGCACCAAGGCCGGCAACCTCGACCAGCTTGCCTCACTTTCGGGATTAACCAGCTCCGACGACATTAACTGTCATTTTGTAATCTGCAACGGCTTAGGCGGCAACGACGGCCAGATTCAAACCACCGAAAAATGGCAAAAGCAGTGGTCGGTCATTCCCGACCATACCTGGTATGGCTCAAGCAGGACAATCAGGGTTTGCTTAGTGGCCGACGGCAAGAGCGTGAGATAGTCGGCCAAAGGCCGACAGGGCAAATGTAAAAATCAAAATGTAAAATGCAAAATTAAGGAGGCGGACTAAATCAAACTGCTCTTTTTCCGCAATTTTACACTTTTATTTTTGCTTTTTAATATTCTTCTCCGCTCAGCCAGTTTTCTACGAAAGCAGCCAAATCGTTCCAATTGACAAAGCCGTCGCCTGTGAGGTCATTTCCGCCGCAGTAAAGGTTTGAGTCGGCCTGCATCCATTTCAAACCTATAACGGCAAAAACGGCTGAAGAATTCTTAGCCGTCGTCCAACAATGGTATGGTTTGTAATGAATAAGACACAGATTGACGCTATTTTTTTAGACACGGACGGTCGCGGCGACCGCACTGGTTTACACCCCACAAGGCGGGACTGCGCAGGGCTTCGCTGTTTTTGCCCGCTGTGATTCTTCTTGCTTTCGACGACAATCGTGAGGATAATACTGACAAGAGCAGGAGTTATGCACCTTTGACCTAAAAAGTTGCCCAAAAAAGGCAATTCGAGAAAGATTTTGATATAATTGTGAAATTGAAAGGATTGGCTGTGTAACCAGGCGTTTAATCCGCCCCGCCTACGGCGGGTAAACTCTGGCGGATTAATATGGGAAATCCCAATTAACAATATTTTGAAAGGATGGAAGATGAAAAGCACATTTCTACACGGCTATGTTATTGCTATTATTGCGGTAGTCGTTCTTGTCACTGCATCGGTTTTTGCGGCTCCGTTTGCGAAGAAGATTCCGTTCACCCAACCCGACGGAACGGAGATTGAACTCTGGGGCGAAGGCGATGAGTTCTACGCCGTGTTTGAGACGCTCGACGGGTACACGGTCGTGTTTGATCCGCAGACGAAGGCCTACCACTATGCGCACCTGTCCGCCGACGGGAACAATCTCATTTCGGTTGGTGTGGAAGTGGGCAAACGTGGCCCTGCTGCACTTGGCTTGGCCAAGCATGTGCGTATTAAACCGGAGGCCGTGAAGAAACAAGCATTTGAGAGGTTTCAGCGTTGGGATCAAGCTATGCAGGTTTCGACACGCTGGAAAGCGATGAAAAGCGAACGGCGACAGGCGGAGTTGGCGGCGGAAGGGCAGGGTGGCAGCAGCGGGCTACAGCTACAACCCTCGCCGCCCGGTTCTACCACCACCGGCACGAAGGTGGGGCTGTGTCTGCTCATCGATTTCAGCGACGACCCGGCAACGGTTCCGCAGGCCGAGATCGTCAACTTCTGTAACGGCGATAATTATACCGGCTATGGTAACAACGGTTCGGTCAAGAAGTACTACCTCGACAACTCGAATAACCTGCTCACCTACACCAACGTAGTGACGATTTACATCCGCGCCCCGCAACTCAAGACCTACTATAACGACACGAGCAAGGATTGTGGCGAGCAGGCGCGCCTGCTGATCACGGACGCCATCACCGTTATGCAGGCGTTGCCCGATTACAACACAGTAATCTTGCCGACCTTCAACGCGTTGACGGTGGACGGGAGCAACAACGTGGTTGCCTTCAACGTGTTCTACGCCGGCGGCGACGGCGGCGTGTGGAATAAAGGCCTGTGGCCACACGCATGGATGCTGGCAAGCCCTCTTGAATTGTCCGCCGGCGGCAAGAAAGTGTATCGCTACCAAATCTCCAACATTGGCAGCGCGCTGGAAATCGGCACCTTCTGCCACGAGAACGGCCACATGCTGTGCGGCTTCCCGGATATTTATGATTACGACCAAGATTCATGGGGTGGCGCGGGCTTCTTCTGTCTGATGGGCTATGGTAGCGATGGTGGCACGAACGGCAGCAACCCTGTTCAAATCTGCGCCTACCTCAAACGGGCGGCCGGTTGGGCGAACGTCACCGACCTCGACAGCACGTCCAATCTGACGGCCACAGTGACCGCGGCCCCGACGGCCGGCTACAACAATTACTACCGCTACAGGAAACCGGGCGTGTCCACCGAGTATTTCCTTGTGGAGAATCGCCAGCAGACCGGGCATGACGCGAGCATCCCGGCGGCCGGCGTTGCGGTCTGGCACATCGATGAACTCGGCGATAAGGACAACCAAAGCCTGGCTCCCAACACGACCCACGCCAACTACGAGGTCACCCTGGTGCAGGCGGACAATCTGTGGCATTTCGAGTACTACCAAGACCTCTATGACGCCAAGGACCTCTACTACGCGGGCAATTCCGCATCCGCGTACAGCAACCGGCTCGACGACAGCTCCAGCCCCAACGCCCACTGGTGGGACGGCACGTCGTCCGGCGTCAACTTCTACGACTTCAGCGTCAGCGGGACCTCGATGACTTTCAACTACACACAACGCATTCCGATTGCCACAAAAGCAGATTTGCTGGCGATGGCCGCCAATACCGCAAATTACGACAAACACTTTATCCTGACGGCGGATATTGATATGCAAGGGCAGGTCTTTACGACGGCAATCATTGCCACAAGCGACTTTACGGGGACGTTTGACGGCAACGGCCACAAAATCACGAATTTTACTATAAACGGTGGAAGCAATGACTACCTCGGTTTATTTGGCCGGATTTTCTCCGGCGGCTCGGTTAAAAATCTCGGCCTTGAGAACTGTTCGGTCAGCGGTTGTGACTATGTAGGCAGTCTGGCGGGATTCAACCGCGGCAGTATCAGCAATTGCTATTCGACGGGCGTCGTCAGTGGTGATTACTATTATGTAGGCGGTCTAGTGGGATACAACGACGACGGCGGCAATATCAGCAATTGCTATTCGACGGGCGCCGTCAGCAGCACTTATGATCCCGACGGGCTGCAGGGACGCGGTGTCGGCGGGCTGGTGGGAGTCAACACGGGCATTATTATCAGTAATTGTTATTCGACGGGTGCTGTCAGCGGCACTTATTATGTCGGCGGGTTGGTGGGAGAGAACCTCGGCAGTATCAGCCAATGTTATTCTACAGGTTCGGTCAGCGGTTATGCGTATGTTGGCGGTCTGGTTGGAGATAACGACGGCATTATCGGTAGTATCAGCAATTGCTATTCGACGGGTGGGGTCGGCGGTTTTGGGTTTTTCGATGAATATGGCCAGTGGCATCCAAGCGGCTGCATAGGCGGTCTGGTGGGAATCAACAGCAGCAGTATCAGCAATTGCTATTCGACGGGTACTGTCAGCGGTGATGATGAGAGTGAGGATGTTGGCGGTCTGGTGGGATACAACTACGGCAGTGTTGTCAGCAGTTTCTGGGATACACAGACCTCCGGACAGACGACCAGCGCCGGCGGGACAGGCAGGACCACGGCTCAAATGAAAACGCTTTTGACATTTACCTCGGCGGGGTGGGACTTTCTTACTATTTGGAATATCGTTGAAGGCCAGACATATCCTTTCTTCAGGGAAACCAATTTAACAATCACAGCTACTTCTGGCGGAACAACGCAGCCGGTACCTGGGACTTATGTCTATTCACTAGGATCTTCTGTTGATATTAGCGCGATTCCGAATGTCAATTACTCGTTTGACCATTGGGAGCTGGACGGAAGTAATGTAGGTTCGGCTAATCCATATTCAGTTCTTATGGATGGTAACCATACGCTGCACGCCGTATTCGTCCAGAACACATATAACCTAACAATCACAACTACTTCTGGTGGGACAACCAATCCGGTTCCCGGAACTCACACTTATTTAGCTGGTTCTTCTGTTGGCGTTAGCGCGATTCCGAATGTCAATTACTCGTTCGACCACTGGGAGCTGGACGGAAGTAATGTAGGTTCGGCTAATCCATATTCAGTTCTTATGAATGGTAACCATACACTGCACGCGGTATTCGTATTCATCCAGGCCAAATATTCCGGCGGGACAGGCACTGCCGATAACCCGTACCAAATCGCCATCGCTGCCGACCTGCTCTTGCTTGCAGCCGATACTAACGACTACAATCAGTGTTTCATCCTGACGGCGGATATTGATATGGAAGGGCAGGTCTTTACAACGGCAATCATTGCCGCGGATACCACTTCAGACAGTGCTTTTAATGGGACGGCCTTTACGGGGATGTTTGATGGCAACGGCCATAAAATCACTCATTTTACCATAAATGGCGGAAGTAATTCCTTCCTCGGTTTATTTGGCTACATTAACCCCGGCGGCTCGGTTAAAAACCTCGGCCTTGAGAATTTTACAGTCAGCGGTTCTTCCGGGTGTCAATATGTTGGCGGTCTGGTGGGATGGAACGCCTACGGCAGTATCAGCAATTGCTCCTCGACAGGTGCGGTCAGCGGCACTTCACTTCTTGGCGGGCTGGTGGGATACAATAACCACGGCAGTATCAATAATTGCTATTCGACAGGCGCGGTCAGCGGTTATAACATCGTCGGCGGGCTGGTGGGATCCAACAACGGCGGCAGCAGTATCAGCAATTGTTATTCGACGGGTGCGGTCAGCGGTTCTTCCAGTTTTAAAGATGTAGGCGGTCTGGTGGGAGGGAACGGCGATAGCAGTATCAGCAATTGTTATTCGACGGGTGCGGTCAGCGGCACTTCTGGTGTTGGCGGTCTGGTGGGAACGAACTGGTACGGCAGTATCAGCAGCAGTTTCTGGGATACACAGACCTCCGGACAGACGACCAGCGCTGGCGGGACAGGCAAGACCACGGCGGAAATGAAAACGCTTTCAACATTTACTGTGGCGGGGTGGGATTTTACCAATGAGACGGCCAATGGAACGAGTGATTTTTGGCGGATGTGTGTGGATGGCGTGGATTATCCACGGCTGAACTGGCAATCGATAGAGGGGGACTTTGCCTGTCCAAAGGGGGTGAATGTGGAAGACCTGAATTACTTTGTCCAGCAATGGCTGTTAGCCAACTGTACCTCGTCCAATAACTACTGCGGCGGAGCGGACATCAACGGTTCCGGCACAGTTGACTTTGCGGATTTTGCGATGTTTGCCGAAAGCTGGCTGGAGGGAATTTGATTTGTATTGGCAGTCGATTTGAACCATGACTGCGCTGTGGATTGGCTTGATTTAGAATGCTAATCTGGGGACACCATACCGGGGAAAAAGGAATCCCGATAAATCGGGACTTTTTGTTGACCTGTTGCGTCAAGTGCACAGCAAGGCGATTTAGCTTCCCTGAAAGCTGCTTAATTTTAACGTGCTATTATTTTTTCGGCAGGGTGATTGTAAACCCGGCTTCGCCTTTGGCTATGCCGTGACAAGTCCGTGATTAAACCTTTTGTGCTTTCTTGCGCCTTTTCGCGGCAAATTACTTTAATGGTAAATGAATCGTAAACGTTGTTCCTTTGCCGGGCTGAGAATCGACGGTTATTGTACCGTTGTGAGCGTTGATGACCTTTTTAGACGAGACCTGTGCGGATTCGACTCCCGACAAAGACATTCGAGGGCAGGCAAGCTCACCACCGGTGGATTAAAAATACAAAAAAATGGCTGTCCCGACTTGTTCGACTTCGGCGGTTTTTGTCAGGACAGCCATAACGCTATATAGTGATTAGCAGGAGGAATCGTGTTTTCTAAGTTACCATTCCGAATCGGCTGACGAGTCATTGTTCATTGCGATTTCGTCATCCGGCCCTGTGAACATATCATCATCGTCCAAAGCCGAAATATTGTCCGAATCCGGCGTCTGGTCGTCATCATTCCACATTGCGCCCGGATTAGCTGGAGGAGGGGTTGCCTGCTCATTGGGTTGTTGCGGGCCACGGTTCCACTGTGGCGCAGGGCCGAATCCGCCGGGGTGTCTCCATTGAGGCATAGGTCTAAAGCCACCTGCAGGCGGTCCCCAGTTTTGGTTCATTTGCATACCGGGGCAGCATCCGCCGCCTCGTTGCCAGCCCTGTTGCTGGCCCCAGCCGCGCTGCATCATTCTGCGATGCGCCATTTGGTGCCATCTCTCGAACTGAGCAAACTTACGCATTTGCTCCCTGCGTTTCTCCAATTTTGCGATGATTTCGCCCATTGCCTTTTTGTCGTCGGCCTTATAGGCCTTAATCAACTGGTCGAGCAAGCCCTCCCTGTTCTTTTGCATCTCACAGGTCTTTGGCTGCTCTGGTTTTGCGGCTTCCATTTTCTCTTTTGCCTTTTCCGCGGCGAATCCCGATAGAACCGGTATTGCCGCGAGAATCAGGATTAATGCCGTTACGCCGATAAGCAGTTTCTTAGCCATTTTTAAGCTCCTTTACAAATCTGAGTAATAATCAGGTTCGTAAATGCAGACGTATGCAGAGGTGATTTTATTGCGATTAGGAATTTTTGCCACTAAGGCACTAAGACACGAAGGAAAAAGGGAAAAAATTGTGCCTTTACAGCTAAAATTTTTAGCGATATGCGAAATCCGGCGGGATATAACGCTCAATCATCCTTGTATTTTGAAAGGCAAGGTTTCATTTTGCAAGGCAAATTTTCACTATTATAATATCGGCAGGTAAAGCTACCTTCCTAAAGCTTTATATTAAAGGATGTTAGGGTCAATCAGGCCAAAATGTTCGTTTTTTGAAAGGACGAGCTTGGCGAGATGAGATTTTTGGTGCAGAGCGATTGAAATACAAAAAAGCCGCAAGTCCCGACATAATCGGGACTCGCGGCTCATTGGAAATCACAGAGTTTGAATACTCAATTCTTTCTATTCTGGACATACCAGAAACCACTAATAAAGGGTGGCCTGATGTCAGGACCTACCGGTCCTTTACCCCAGAAGAAATCATTGTAGTTGCTTATCAAGAATATCCAAGGTCCATAATGGAAAGCGTAGTAGGGTCCCATTGCTGCAGCGACCGTTCCCTTGGGTTGTGTCAATTGGTTGGCCCGGAACCAGGCCGCCCGGACCGGCAATGGCCATTGCCACCACCCCCACCCCAGCATACCGTCAGCGAATGTCCATCCGAATCCCGGGGCGTCGTAGGCGTAGGTGTGGAAGCCGAGCATCTGATGGAGGCCGTTAAACGCCGGCGCCCAACGTACTGGATATGGTTCCCAAGGATATCTGTACAGGACCTGGCACGAAAGCAGCGCAAGCCATTCAAGGTCTTTGTTTCCCCAGCCGCCGGCATTGCCCCAACGAGCGGCATCGGCACAAGTCAGCCACTTGTCACCACGGTTTGACTCAAATGTAAAACCTCCAGGCCAACCATGACCGAGATAGAAGGTCATATCCACATTGTCAACATATATAGTGTCATAACCTGGATTCCAGCATGCTGGGTCTTTGAAATCCCATTCCCACGCCCACAAGCCCGACCAGGAGAATCGCTGAAGGACACCATCCCACCGCATACGCTGTTCAAAGTCCCGCTGGTTAGCGGCACACAGATTCGAGACGCCTCTTTCCGTTCCGAAGTCCCGAACAAAATTATCCAGCGGACCTATGGCCCCCAAGGATTTCGGCACATATACGCTCACCGTCCGTGCTGCATACACAACGATACTGTTTTTATTACGGACGGCTACCCTAAGCGTCTCAGAATTTATATCATTTCTGCCAGGTGGAATCTGATACTGGATGTTGCAATCGCCGTAATCACCGAGGTTGGTTGTTGATGAGTCCCAGGTGTAGGTGTAGGGCGGATGGCCGCCGGTTACAGTGGCCGAGGCGTGTATGGTGTTGCTGTCGGTAACTGTAACAATGAGGTTGACGTCGTGAACGAACTCGGGGTCGTCGGTTGCGGAAATGTAGACCCGCGATAGTGTAACCTGGTTGCCGTCTATCATCGCGGTTCCGCCGCAGTCATAGTGTGGAACGATTGCGGAGACGCCACACTGGCCACATTGCCCGGCAGGCGGCGAGTAGTACACCAGTTCAGTATTATTGGGCTCAACTGTCAATCCTGGAAACATACTGGCGAACCGTGCTTCGGCCTGGGCCTGGGAGATGAGTGACACATATTTACCCGCCTCCAGTTGACGCTGCGAATACAGCAACTGAGTTACATTGCCACAGGGGTCGAAAGACACGCTAATATGTTCTCCGGGACCTCGCAACGGCTTGCCGTTCAAGCTGAAGCTGTAAACAACTTCGGTGTCAAGATTTACGTCATTGACCATCGTGGTGCCGCAGACATCGGCGGCGCTGAACACGGAATGAACGATACTCGGCGTTGCATTTTTGATTGATTGGGGCACAAGGTTTGCGTATATCAGCGCGTTATTTATATCCGCTAAAGCATTGAAGTCCGGGAAGATTTTCATGTGCTGCAAAGAATTAACGTCGATACCCTGGATATCCTCGGGTGGCACACCTTCCTCATTATAAAGGAGGTTCGGGTCAAGGAGGTTCGGGTCAACTGAGACCACAGGCACGGCCTGGAACGTGTTAGGATTCAGAAACGCAACCACGCCGCACTCGAGGCCGTAATGGTCTGTTGGAATCCCCAGATTTTCCACTAAGCGGCTGGCATTATACTGCGGGACACCACTTTGCTTGACCACATACACGGGTAGTTTGTTAGGTTCCGTTACTCCCTTTAACCAATCTAATGCCCATAAACTAAAATCGTAAAAATTTACGCAGCCATCCCCGTTAAGGTCAGTTATAATCGCCGAAGCCGGACTGGACAGACCGAGCGTCAAAGCCAGGATTGCCAATGCCAGGATTACAAAACGGGGCGCGTTTTTTTCAATTCTTTTTTTATTCATTATTTACCTCCTGCAAACAGTCATAAAAATAAATTGTTTAGTTTAACGTTCTTGTGAACTGATATTGCTGCCAAGAAGACCAGCGACAATACAAACAATTGGCAATTTCAACTTCACGCTTTTCTCATAATCGACCCCTCCAAAAAATTCGTAAAATATGTTCATCATAAATTATAAATATATATTCATTTTTGCTCTTCATTAACTCCGGTAGAGCTTACAGAGTTTGTCAAATTGAAGTCAAGAAAATTATCGCGTGGTAAGTATATTTTTTTATTGATATTCGCAGTCGCCTTTGCTATGCGGCGGCTATGTGCCGTCGATAAGGCCGAAATGTTCGGTTTTTGACAGGACTATCCAGGCGCGCCAGTCGAATTTGCGTATGAAGCGGGGGGTAATTGGGCGGACGTCCTTTAGGCGGCATAAAAGCCCGAAACGGGCGGTTGATTTTTCCTGCCAGTATTTCTCGTCGCCGAGGATTTGCTTATTGTGCTTTTCCTTGATTTGTTCGATTTTGGCGGGATTGAGATTGTCATAAATCTTTACATCAGCGACGGTCGCCGTTGCCATAACGGGGCCTGAGCTTGCCTTGAGGAAGAGTTTGTCGCCGGGGGCGATTTGCGATAGCCATTTCTGGTTGGTTTTATAAAATCGGCTTTCGACGGTCTTTCGGCCGGCTAATATCGCGTCAATGTAAGGTTTTTTTAGAATTACAAGGTGATAATTCATCGGGTCTATCGTATAAAATGGTATCAATGAAAACAATCATTAAAAAAGTGCTTGGGGTAATTCTGATTATTATAGGGGTTTTTGCGTTGCTTACGCCCCTGACGCCGGGGTCGTGGCTTGCGCTTATAGGAATGGAGCTTCTGGGAATACATTTTGTGTTCTTTAACAGGTTTCTGAACGAAAAGCAAAGGGCCGCATTGCACAAATTTATGGCAAAATTCCATTTTCGCCAAACCTCAGATTTAGATAAGTCCGCGCGGGACGGGCAGGTCGGAATCAACCCCTCAGAATCGCAGAATACCGATAAATCTGATAAAACCGGGCAACAGGCGAAAAATTTTTAACAAATGTCCTATAATCTGCGGTTTTTTAGCTTGACAATTCGCTTTTAGCCCTTACAATTCAATTCCTGGAATTATAAGCATGAAGTTTTTTCATTCTTCACTGCAGCCGGAGTTGAGGTTTTTGAAGAATGATAAGGAGGAACAGTCATGCGATTCGTGTGGAGAGTATTGACAGGGCGATGCACTCGTTGCGGGCAACAGTTAAACGGCCATCGGGAATCGAGCGAAGTATTAAACGAAATTAACGGCAGGGTCGGTCGTCTGGCCGAGGAATTGGGGCGCAGCCCCCTCGCCCAGAACTGCCATAAGTGCAACCGCCTGGTTTTCGAGGGAGAGCCGGGTTTCACCCAGCGGTATCTGCTTGTAGATATTGTCTAAACCGCACTTACTTACCGCAGAGACCGCGGATGGTCGCGGCGACCACGCAGAGAAAAATATAAATAAAAAATAATCTCTGTGGTTTCGGCCTCGCTAAGGCGAGACTCCGCTAAAAGCTTCGCGTGCTCCGCGGCGGATTAATCTTCTTACCATCTCATCAATTTTACGAAATTGACTTGACATCGGCATAGGTAATTTCATATATTGCAGTTTAGCTGACTTTGTGAATGTGAACTCAATCACAAGCGAATAAGATTATGGAAATCAAACCATTCAGGGCGTTGAGGTTCAATGAGGCCGTCGTGGGCGACGCGGGGAGATGTATTGCGCCGCCGTATGACGTTGTCAATTCCGCGCAGCAGCAGCGTTTATACGAAAAGAGCCAATACAACATAATCCGCATTACCAAAGGCATAACAACGCCGGCGGATAATGAGAACAACAACCAGTACACGCGGGCCGCAGAGACATTCGAAAGGTGGCAGGCGTCAGGCGCACTGATGCAGGACGACACGGATACGATTTACGGTTACGTTCAGGATTTCAAAATCGGCAGGCAGAATTTTCACCGGATTAGCTTTGTCGCCTTAGGCAAGCTCGAGGAATTCGGCAGGGCGGTCAAGCCGCACGAGCAAATACTGACCGGGCCGCTGGCTGACCGGCTGAGCTTAGTGAGGGCGACGAAGGCCAGGTTCGGCCTTGTCTTTATGCTTTACGAGGACCCGCAGAACGTAGCCGACAGGGCGATTCAGAAGGTAGAGAGGCAGAAGCCATTGATTGATTTTGTCGATGACGACAAAGTGCGACATCGAATCTATTCGCTGACCGACGCCGAGGACATTAAAGCAATAACCAAAATGATGGAAGGTAAAACCTGCGTAATAGCCGACGGTCATCATCGCTACACGACCGGTCTGCTTTACGCAAAGGAAAACCCCGCGGCCAAATACCTGGTTCTGGCATTCTGCAATACCAGGCAACCGGGTCTTGTCGTTCTGGCTACGCATCGGGTGGTAGGGGGCTTGCAAAATTTCAATCCCAAAGACCTGATAACGGGTCTGGCCGCAAATTTCAAGGTTACTGAATACTCCTTTGATTCAGCCAAAACCAAAGAAGCCGCGAAAAAGAAAATATTCGAGCAGATGCAGGCCGAGCAAAACAAGGACAACAACGCCTTCGGTATCTACACGGGGGCAGGGGCCTTCTACGCGGCGGTGCTGACGGATAAAACCGCTATGGATTCGGTGGCGGGCAATATGAGCAAACCCTGGCGGTCTTTAGACGTAGCTATTCTCCATAAATTGATTATCGAAAAGTTATTGGGCATCAACGATGAGTTGTTGGCAAAGGGCGGCCAGATTGACTACGTAAAGGACAATGCCAACGCCGTTGATGATATAATAGCCAAAGTCGATTCCGGCTCAAAGCAGGCGGCGTTTTTCCTCAACCCGCCCAAAATTCAGCAGGTTCAGCAAGTTGCTGAGCAGGGCGAAAGGATGCCGCAGAAATCAACGTTTTTTTACCCGAAAGTTTTTACGGGGCTGACGATACAAAAATTGTAATTCACCGCGGAGAAAGCCCACAACTTTATGTTGGGGGTTAACCCCCAGGATGAACCTGGGGGCTTACCAGTCTTCGGTGAGTAGTAACGTGGAAACTGTAACTTTTTTGTTTTTGTAAGGAGTATTTTATGGTTGACTGGCGCAAACCACCCCGGCTGTTCATCCCCGGCCCGGTACTGGTGAAAGATGATGTCCTGCAGCAGCTTGCTCGCCCCACACTGGGACATCGGGGGAAAGAGTATGCACAACTGCAAACTGAGGTGATGGGAATGCTCAAGCAGATTCTCTTTACCAACCAGCATGTTTTCCTGGTAACATCATCAGCGTCAGGAATGTGGGAAGGAGCAATCCGTAACTGCGTTGATTTCAACGAGACGGTATTGGCGACCTGCTGCGGCGCATTCAGCGATAAATGGGCGGACGTGGCCAAAAGCTGCGGAAGAAACGTCGATGAGCTGAAGGTAGAATGGGGCCAAGCGACGACTCCCGAAATGATTGACGCCAAATTAGCGTCAGGCAAATACGCCGCAATCACGCTGGTTTATAACGAGACGAGCACCGGATTGACCAACCCGCTTTATGAAGTCAGCGAGATGATGAAAAAGAAATACCCCGACGTGCTGGTATTTGTTGACGCGGTCAGCGGCCTGATAGGTTTGCCGATGCATTTCGACCAGCTCGGCTGGGACGTTGTTTTCGCCTCGGTGCAGAAGGCGTTTGCGCTTCCGCCGGGCTTTACGGTTGCCGCGGTAAGCAATCGCGCTATTGAAAAATGCAAAAAGGTCCCGCAGAAGGGTTACTACTTCGACTTCACGACCTTCGTCAAATCCAACGAGAAAAACCAGACGCCGACGACGCCGAGCATTCCGCATATCTTCGGGCTTCACTATCAATGCACCAAATTGGTGAAGGAAGGTATGGAAAACGTCTGGAAGAGACACAAGCAAATGGCTGATTACGTTCGCGGCTGGGCAAAGCAGCGTTTCGGGCTGTTCTGCGAGGAGAAATACGCGTCAAACACGCTGACAACCGTCAAGAACACAAAAGGTATCGTTGTCGGCGACGTGATAAAGGCGGTGCAGGAAAAGCATCAGACCGCTTTCGGCAACGGCTACGGCAAAATAAAAGACCAGACCTTCCGCATCGCACACATGGGCGATATCACGCTAAAGGACGTGCAGGAATTGACGGGGTGGATTGACGCGGAACTGAAATAGCAATCAGCGAAAACAATGATTACACCAAAGACCCCCGATTCGTCGGGGGTCTTTTTTTCTGCGCGACTCCGTGTGTTTTACGAGGCCATCGGGTAGCTGAAATCGAGGATTTGGGGATTAACCAGCTTTCGGTAGTCGGCCATTGTGATTTTGACTGCCTTGTCGTGGGAGCCGGCCTGGAAGACGATGTGGTCATCGCCTTCGAGGGATTTGTCCATAATCGTGGGCAAATCATACAGGTTGCCAAAGGGGGGTTCAGCTCCCAGCTCGCAATCGGTGAACAAATTGCCGACTTCCTCTTCTTCGGCCAGCTCGATTGATTTGGCCCCGAGCTGTTTTTTGAGCGTCTGCAAATCGATTTTGCGACAGGCAGGCAGAACGCACATTACATATTTATTGTCCGCTCTGACAATCACGGGCTTGGCGACAAATTTCCCCGGCTCGTGCTCGGTTGCGGCCATTTGCTGGGCGCTGAAAGTGGGTTTGTGCTCCCTGACCTCGCATTTTACTTTCGCCTTTTTGAGGTAAGATACTATTTCCATACTCGGCCCTCCAAAAATTTTTCTTCTGTTATTCAGTTTTTAATTTTATGGATTCCCGCTTGCGCGGGAATGACAAAAAAGGTTCTAACGCTTTACATACACTTCATAATTATACGTAAAGTCCTTTTTTTCGCCCGGCCCAAGTTCAGCGGACCAGGTCAGTTTAATGTTTGGGTTAACCGCCCGCAGCGATTTGGCGAGTTTTTCGAGCTTTGCGTCGGGCACCAACGCTCTTACCTCGCCCGACAGCATTTTTGTAATCTCCAGGGCAATCGGCTTTTCCTGATAGTTGGTTACCGAGAGTTTTCCCTCTACTGTAACTAAATCCCAGTTGTAGTTATACCAGTGCCCGGCGTCGCGTTTTCTGTCTTTTTCAAGCTCAATCTGCTCGGCCTTGACGTTCATCGCCCGGGTGATTTTCACCGTCGCCTTTTCTTTTACCGGCGTGTAATTGAGCATGTCCTGCCCAAGTATGACGCCATCTTTGATGATTTCCGCGGGGGCTGTTGTCCAGGGCAATTTCATCACGTTATCCAGCCGGATACAATGCCATACCTCCTGCTCCGGCTCACGCCGCTGCCTCGACTGGTCGTCATAGAAACCGCCTTCGGGATTTACATAATCCGGTATCTCCCAGCGGTAGATATGCTGATACGGCGCCGATTCGGTGAATAACGGGAAATATCCGACTTCTCCCTTTTTCAGTCGCACCTTCTCGACCGGGTACAGGAACAGGTCCTCGGCGGTCTTGCCAAGCTCCGCTGCGCCATACGCCGGCATTACCGGCTCGCCTGCCATCCCTGATCGGTCGTAAGCCATTGCTTGTTGTTGCACCATTACATTAGACATCACCCCCAATGCCTGTCCGCGCTCGCTTTGGCCTCTTATCAGTGATTGCAGGAACTGGGCGAGATTTTCCTTCATTGTAATGGGGCCGGCGATATCGGCAAACTGCAAATTCGGGAAACCCGTTACAAGCCGGACATCGACGTCGTTCAAATCGCAGACCTCATCCATTATTTCCGCTTTAGCAGATAGTTTTGCCTTGTTCGGCTCAGTTATATCGAGCATATAACTTGGCGCCCAGTTAACGCCCTTTGCCAGATAACTTATTAAAAGCTTTTGACCGCCTGCCGCTTTTTTCAGCGAGATATCGAGCTGGACCCGGCCTGTTTTATTTTTTCCGTATTTTGTTGCCGGCGTTCCTTCCGTGAAGTCAACCCTGACAATCCTATCGGCGCTGACGGCAATCTGACCCTGGTCGGTGTCCAAAAACACCATATTTCTAATCCCGTAGTAATAGGGATTTTCTTCGACAATGATTCTGCCCGGCTCATAGGGGTTTGGGGGCGTCTTTCTTTGCTCTTCAGTCACATTAAGCAGTTTTGCGTCAATAGCCGAGTCATTTTTATCCGCGAAGTATATTTTAACTTTTTTGCCGAGGTTGGCTTTGAGCAAATCAGCGATTGTCGTTGCCTCGACCTGCTCTTTGCCTTCGACCTGCCTGGCAATGACGCTTTCGACCGTAACTTTAGGCGGGTATGAAACCCAGAATGTCCCGTGCGATACCGCCGCCTCGGGGACGATACTGAATGACTTGACTTTGTCGGGGATGGTTACTTCCGAGATGAAAAATCCGAGTCCGTTTTTAAAAAGCGAAACCTGCCGAAGTTCCGCTGAAACTACCGTCGCTGGTTCCTCCGAAAAAGCGTAGCCGGCAAAACCAAAAAATACCATAGTGCTTAAAAACAGGATTTTCTTCATTTGCGTCGCCTCCAAAAAATAATATACCATTCATATTGAACCCGGCCTTTGTAGAATCGTATTAAAGCCGTATAATTTGTCAACGGAATACTGTGTATCGTTGTGAAAATTTAAGGTTTCGTTTTATTTTGGAGGTCGAGAAAATGAATGCCGTTGTAAAGTTACATAGTCATAACCACTTATCACGTCTTGATTTAACTCTCGTTTCGTTTGTAGTTTTTTCGCTGATTTTGCCTGTTTCGGCATTTGGCGAGGACGAGAAAAGCATTGATACTCTTCGCCAGTTGGGCAGGGCATTTTCCCAGATTGCCGAAAAGGCCTCACCAGCCGTAGTCGCCATCAAGGCGGAGAAAAAAGTAACGATTTCATACCCTCAGTCGCCGTTCGGCAACCAGCCACTCGACCCTTTCAGCCAGGATTTCTTCCAGCGCTTCTTCCAGAGGCAATCCCCCCAGCAACAGCAGCAAAGACGTTCCCCGTCGCATGAATCCCTTCAGATTGGGCAGGGTTCGGGCTTTATCGTCTCGCCGGATGGGTATATCCTTACCAATAATCACCTCGTAGGCGATGTCGATGAGGTTAAGGTAACGCTGACCGACGGCAGGGATTTCGTCGCGAAAATCATCGGAACCGACCCCGAATCCGACGTGGCTGTTATCAAAATCGACGCGAACAATCTCTCCTGTCTGGAAATGGCTGATTCCGACAAAATAGAGGTCGGCGAATGGGTCCTGGCCATCGGCAACCCCTTCGGGCTTAGCCATACGGTTACCGCGGGAATAATCAGCGCTAAAGGCAGAAGCGGATTCGGCATTGCCGCATTCGAGGATTTCATACAGACCGATGCTGCGATAAATATGGGTAATTCGGGCGGCCCATTAGTTAATCTCGACGGCAAAGTAGTGGGCATCAATACTGCCCTCATCAGCAGCAGCCCCGGCATGTCGAACGTCGGTGTCGGCCTGGCGATTCCCATAAATATCGCTAAACCCGTCTATAAACAAATCGTCGCGAAAGGCGCCGTAACCCGCGGCTGGCTGGGCGTCGCGATAGCAGACCTTACACCCGATAAGGCAAAACAATTAGATATTAACGAAGCCAAAGGGGTACTTGTTCCCGAGGTTATGGTCGGTTCACCTGCGGCCAAAGCAGGCGTTCAAGCAGGTGACATCATAGTTGAGATGGACGGCAAGATGGTGGATAAAGCAGGGGAGCTGCAAAGGAAAATCGCACTTAAAGAGCCGGGTAAATCAGTCGAGCTGGTCGTTATTCGGGACGGCTCGCGTAAAACGATTACCGTCAAGCTCGAAAAGCGCCCGTCCAAAGAGCAGCTTGAAGCCGGCAGAGGCAACGCTGTTGTCGAAAAGCTTGGGATAACGGTGCAGAATCTCACCGAAGACGCGGCCAAACAATACGGCTACGAGGACCTCAAAGGCGTTTTAGTTACCAACGTCGAGGAGGACTCGCCCGCCGCAGCGGCCGGTATTGAGCCGGGCTGCCTCATTCAGGAGGTGAATCGAAAGCCGGTGGCAAATACCAGGCAGTTCAATGATGAAATTCAAAAATCGGTCAAAACAGGCAGGGTTATGATGCTCATCAGGTATGAAAACAGAAGCATTTTCGTCGTCCTGACGATTCCGCAGGATTGATTTATCAATATAATCCAAACAAAAAGCCCCGCGGATGCGGGGCTTTTTGTTTAGTGCCACTGTTTTCGCGCAGATTATATATCAGCGAAAAAGCCGGGCGGAAAAGACCCGGCATTTTCATTAACGGAGCTCTATTGTTCCATTGCTAACTTCTAATTCAATATGTCCCTCCCCTGTCCCAAGCGTTCCATCAACGGAGGCGCCGCCAAGTTCGCGCTTAACAGGCAAGGCAAGGCCGGTTTTTATGTCACCGTCCCTGACTTCCGCCTCGATTTTAGCATTCATATTTGCCGGGCCGATAAACTCAATCGAACCATCGGCAACTGCAATTTCTACATGTCCCACGCCGTCGGCATCTCCGGCGTAGGCAACCTTTGCTTTCCCGTCCGAAATTTCCATCTCATAATGGGCTTTGCCGCGGATATTCTCCAAAATCATTTCACCGTCGCTAAGTGTAATATTACATTTAGCGGTAAATTCCATATTTTCGATCTGAATCTTGCCGTTGCTAACCTGCAGGTCAAGAGAACCTTTGGAATCAGCGCACCTGATTTTACCGTCGGCAATTTTAATCGATAGGTCCCCGGCAAGTTTTGTTATATCAGCGTTGCCGTCCGCCAGTTCTGCCGTGAGATTACCCTCTAAATTACTGCACGTTAGTTGCCCGTCTGCAAGCCGGCACTGCAGAGACGCCTTACGGGGAACAGTGACGGCCAAATCAATCGAGATGCACCTGTTTTTGTTGTCATTTGGTTCTTCTGTTACAACCGTCAATTTACCGGTTTCCTGTTTAAGATACACCTTGACCTGCTTTGCAAGTTCTTCCGCTTCACCGGCGGTGGATGCACCGGTTTTTATTTTAGCCGTAACTTTGCACTCGGTTCCCGAACCGCCAGTTACGGTTATGGTGCCGTCGGCAATTTCAGCAACCAGCAGCGAGCCCTCTGCGAACGGCGCCGACATATCCTCCGTTCTCTCAAAATTGCTCTTACAGCTGTTTGACAGCGCCGCCTTTAACGCGTCCCCGCCACTCTTCTCGCTACGGAGAGCAAAATCCAAAACTTTTTCCGGCTCCGAACCTAATATTTTAGTCAGGAGAACTTTGGTTTCTGTTTTATAGCCGGACACTTCGCATTTTACGTCGTGTTCTTCATACCATGTTTTATAACTGTAATTTCCATTTGAATCCGTTACTGTCCCGTATTTTCCGCCCGCATATCGCTCCGCATCTCCGACCTTGGCTCCGGCTATCGGCTTTCCTGTCGCCGCATTCGTAACGCTTCCCTTGATTACAAATTCCGGTTCCGTTTTCTTATCTGTTCCCTTTGCCATCGGCAATGACACCGCCGCAGTGACGATTAAAAGTAAAAATCCGGCAAAACCAATCTTGGTGTCTTTGGGTATCGGTTTGTTTAACATAATTTTAATCCTTTCTTCTAATTTGTTTTTTGACTCAATTATGCCTGCCGTCGCCAAACTGAAATGTGGTCGCAGGAAAGCCATCTCGGCAACATCTATGAGCGTGCTGCTGTAGCTTGCGACTGCGCCATTCAGGCGAGTCAGGACCATTTCATCGACAGCCTGCTCGCGAACCCGGCGAACGCAGGCGTTAGCCAACCACAAAAACGGATTGTAAAAGTAGAATATTTGGAGGATTGTCTGAAAGAGATTGACCCACATGTCGGCGCGTTTGACATGTGAAAGCTCGTGAATAAATATCACTGCGAGCTTCGAGCGGTTTGTCTTTTCAAGAAGGTCGGTTGGTATCACAATTACCGGCCGAAGCAAACCACACACTGCGGGGCTGACCATACGGTTCGACAGGCGCAACTCGACGTTGCCCCTTACGCCGACTTTTCCACGGCAGATGCGAAGTATATCAACCAATCGAGCAGGCGCTGATTTGCTTTGGGTAACCATCGCTCTGACGGATGCGAGCCGCCGGATGAATACCGCGGAAAACACAAGCACACCCAAAAACCAGGCAACAAATACACATCCATGCCAATTCAGTGGGATGTGCCGATATTGTCCTGCCGCGAACACAGGTGAATTCTGGGTCTTAAAAACATAACTATCGGCAACAACCTGTGACGTGTGTAATCCACTGGCGGGCCGTGCAAAATCGCGGTCCGTCTGGGCCAGCGCTAAAGCCGTGTGTATTTGTGTTACCGGCTGTTCGATTTGCGGCAATTTGACCGAAAAATTCACGCCAAGCAGATGACCAATACCGGTCGGCGACGCAAACGTCGCCGGCAGAACAAGTTTGACAAGAAGCAAACACCACAGACAATATCGCAGCGACGCCTTGACTCGCCAGCGAATCGCCATATCCGCAAGGAAAAGCAGCGATGTCAGCAATCCGAATTGCAGAAGCATCGTCAGACCGTGCTGGCTGAGGATTGCTCCCGCTTTGTTGAGAACGCCGACTATGGTGTCCATAAAACTGTCCTTTCCGGGTCAAGCAGCCGGTAAGGGCCTACTTGTTCCTTTTTGCTTTGCCGACGATATCTCTAAGCTCTTTGACCTGCTTTTCCGAGATACCCTCGTTTTCGACAAGGTACTGGACCATCGGCGCAAGTGCCCCGTCGAATGCCCGGCTGAGCATCCTGCGGAATTCGCCTTTCGCCGCTTCGGTCCTGTTTATCTGCGAGGTAAAAAGTTGAAGGTTACGCACCTTGTTGATTTTGAGCAACCCCTTATCGACCATGCGGTCCATCGTGGTCTTGACCGTGCTGTATGCCCAGCCCTTTTCCTTGACTAACGATTCCTGCACGGTCCCTGCTGCGCACGGCTGGTTTGCCCAAACCACCTTCATTATGGCCCATTCCGCTTCCGTCAGCCCGCCTGTACATTTTATTTCTTTTTCCTTCATACTCTCTTTTTCTACCGCCATAAATTTACCCTCAAATATTCTACTTACATAGAGTATATTCGACAAGTGTCGAACTTGTCAATAGGAAAATTTAAAATTTTTCAATATTTTTTTGTAATCCTTTTACCTCGCGCGTTTGAATAATTCCCCCATTCACCATTTGCGCCTCCTTCTGGGCACACACATGACGTATTAATTACACAAGCCCCGCTCCCTGTGGGGCTTTTTTGTTTTCGTTGACGTGCCCGGTCATTTATACTGAAGGGTATGCTCAATAAAATACTCTCGTTTTATACAAGGTATTTCGCCGTATGGGTGGTTGGTTTGGCGGTAGTCGCTTATTTCTTCCCTAAGCCATTCTCGTATCTGGGTTATTTCAAGAACTGGTTTTTCGCCCTGACGATGTTCGGCATAGGCGCAGTCCTGTGCGCTGACGATTTCAGGCACATTATTAAAAACCCCGTCATAATTCTTATCGGGGCATTGGCTCAATTTATAATAATGCCCTTTGGAGCATTTATTCTTGCCCGGTTGTTCAATCTGCCCGCCGAGGTTTCGGCGGGGCTGATTCTCGCCGGCGCTGCACCCGATGCGATGGCAGGTAACGTTATGGCCTATATCGCCAAAGCCGATACCGCATACGCTGTTTCATTAACGACTGTTACTACGTTATCCTGTCCGGTTTTGACGCCTGGATTAACATGGCTGCTGGCCAAATCGCGCCTGTCGATTCAATTCTGGGATATGCTTTTAGATTTGATGCTGACGGTGATTATCCCCTTGGTGCTCGGTTTTGCCGCGAGACACTTTTTCAAAAAGCAATTCGAGAAAATCCTTCCTGTCTTTCCCGCTCTTTCCACGACCTTTATCGTCTTTATATGCGCCCTGGTCGTCGCCCTCAATCGCGAATTCATCCTGCAGGCAACAGGCCCAATTCTGGCCGCAGTTGTAATTCTCAATATCGGCGGAATGATAGGGGGCTACGGCGTGGGCGCGTTTTTCAAAATGGGAATCCCGCAGAAGCGCACACTGGCGATTCAGGTCGGTATGCAAAACGCCGCATTAGGCACCAAGCTCGCTCTCGACCACATCGGCCCCAAAGCCGCGATTCCTACAGCGTTTTTCATTTTTGTCTGCATCTTCACCGCGGCCCTTGCCGCCGCCTTTTGGCAAAGGTCTTCGGCATCGCGCTAAACAGCGGGAGGATGTTGACTTTTGGAATATATATGTTGCATTTTGTAAACATAAGCATCAAATCCGCCCTAAATTAACAAATTATAGGTCTTAATGGGAAATGGCACAATTTGACCAAAAGATTATGTTTATAAAAAGCTACAGGACGATACCGTCAGTTTCAGCAACATCTTTACCGGTTTGTCTGCGGACAGACGTAACTATAATTAAAGCAAGTCGTTAGGTTCGCATATATTTTATGGTCGTTATCAGCGTTGAGAATGGCATAGTATTTGCACCTTTTCAGTTTTTACCTTTAATTGGTAATTTGGCTTATTTTTGATTACTAATTGGGTGGGACGCTCAAACGCTCATTGATAAGGAGGAGGAGTCGTCTTCCGCCCAATTTGAAATTTAGCCAAAATCGGCAAGTCAAGAGGCCGATTTTGTGGATTATATAAAATGTTGGGTCGTTCCGAAGGAGGAACGACCCTCGTTTTTTATGGCCGCCTTCATAAAAAGTGACAACGTAAAAACTATTAACTGCTCATTGCGAAGCAGCAATAGCCGACCTTGTCGCAGTCGTTTTTCAGACGCAGCCACACGTCGTCATCGTCAATAACATTCAGCGCCATCGGGAACAAAATGTTATTAACCTTCAAAATATGCTCGCGGAACATCGGGACCAAAACAGATACGACCTCATCGAGCTGAACGGTAAAATCGGAAAAATCCATATCAGCGACGTTTCCGGCCAGATACAGCAGCTTATTTTTGTAACGCCTGATTTCCTCGTGCTCGCGTCGAATCGCAGCGAGGGGGGCGTATAAGCCGCGTTTTTCCAGCTCGGGGAACAAGATATCTTCTTCGCGTTTGTGATGCAAATCAGCGCCGACGAGCTGCTCGGCGATATGATTCAATCGCCTGTATTCCTCTCGCGGGGGCAGATAGTCATCCATTCTTTGTATCGACTGATTGACAAAATCGAGGTCGTCGAGAAAGCAAAGGAACGTTTCGTGCTCATCAATCAGTGTTTTGATAACGTGTCCGGCGGGCAGGG
>JBELAA010000050.1:0-22850 GCA_049509315.1 Sedimentisphaerales bacterium
AGCCCACGTTAATCGCGGGGTGTAGCTCAGCTTGGCTAGAGCACTTGGTTTGGGACCAAGGGGTCGCTGGTTCGAGTCCAGTCACCCCGATTTTTCGGGCGAACAGCCCGAAAAATTGAGCAGTGGACCAATTGACCAGTAGAACAGTAGATAAGAAGATTGTTCCACTGCGGTCACCTTCTCAACTGTTCACCTGTTCAGTAGGAACCAGGAAAGCTTATATGAGTAAGGCAGCAATAAGAATACTGTGGGCTGAAGATAGTATCAGCGACATACTCCTTATCAAAGAGGCCTTCCGGCAGGCGGGCCTCAAGCATCGCCTTAACGTCGTAAGTAACGGCGTCGAAGCCCTCGATTTCCTTTTCCGCCGGGCTCGATTCTCCCACGCCCTTGCCCCTGAGCTTATAATCCTCGACCTCAATATGCCCAAAAAATCAGGCAGGGAGGTCATACAGGAAATCAAAGCCGACCCGGATTTGAGCCGAATACCCCTTGTTGTGCTGACCTCCTCCAGCGGCGACCAGGATGTTCTCGAAGGCCTCGACCCCAAACGCTGCACATATTTAGTCAAGCCGACGACCTTTGACGCCCTTGTCGAGCTGGCAAAACAAATAAACAGCTTCTGGCTGTCAATTCAATAATACCGCAACAATACCGCCTGAGCATAAAGCACCTTTCTCGTTGGTTAAAAGGGTGGTTTGCGGCAGACCAATGTTTTAATAATTATTCATATTTATCAAAAAAATTTGCCGGAAAACCCTTGACTTTAATAGGAATTATGTTTAGAGTTATAAAAGCGGCAGGAGACACAAACTATTGAAGGAAGTGCATCAGTCCGCACTGTAATCCGCTATAGGCGGATAGGGTGAAGATTATATATGTGCAATTCTATAAAAGCTGCCACACCGGAAGGACTGCAGGTCTTCGCACAAATAGCCGTTTTACGTATTTGAGGGTATTTCTACGCGCGTATCCGCCTTTTTTTGAAGACGGATTTATAAGGTATATTGTTAAAAGTGCTTAAATTTAGGAGGTGTGAACTATGAGAATTACGGGATGGAAATTCAAACTATTTGCCGCGTCAATGGCACTGTTACTATTGGTTGTGCTTTTGGTGTCGGCAAGCAGCCAGGCGGCTTCGAACAATGCGTTTAGCATTTCATCGCCAATTTCAGGGATGGGGCCGGCCAAAATTCAGCAGGTTGCGGGCAATCAGGCGGTAATAAATATAGACCAGTTCCCGCAGGGAGGCAGCCCTGGCGATCCCTTACTGCCCTATAAAACATTGACCCTTTTGGTGCCGCCTGACACAGACCTGAAAAAGGTCAAGGCCAAACTGGCATTCGGCAAATGGGAGGAATTGCCGGGCGAATATGAAATAGCCCCGGCGCCGCCTGCCGCAACCTCTAATGAAGGAAAGCCAGTAATAAGCTGGGGCGGCAAAGACCCGTCCCGCATCGTCAAAGGACGCGACACCGCAATCTACGGCAAAAACGCATATTTCCCCGCTGAGACGGTGCAGATTGAATCTGTTGGAATGTTTCGTCAGTGGAAGCTCGTGGAAGTGCGGGTCTGGCTGGCCGTATATAACCCGGTTGCGAAAAAGGTGCGAGTAGTCGGTAATCCGGAAATTACACTTACCACAGAGAAGCTGCCTGCCGGTCAGGCGGTAGGGCTGGATTCGGCTGTTTTGCCGAGGTTCCCGAAAACAGAAAAATTCATACCGGCGCTGAAATCCAAAATCGCTAATACTCAGGATATAGAAACGTTTTATGGTGAGCAAACGGTCCCCGGCGCACCGGCAGCTCAAAGTGGTGGCCCGGCGCCTAATGCGCCAGGCACTGTGCCGGCTGACTATGTGATTATTACCACCAGCAAAATTGTTAAAAACAGCACAAAATTAGCGACTTTTATTGCCGCAAAGACGGCCGCGGGTTTCACAGTAAAGACAGTGGCGGAAGGGCCGATTCAGACTGACATAAATTACATCACAGGCGCATCTAACGACGCGCGCGCTAATAATATCCGCACATGGTTAGCAAACTATTACCTCGGCGACGGAATCCAGTATGTTCTACTTATAGGCTGTCCGAATTCCACGGGGCCGTTCGACGTAAATTTTTCCGTGCCAATGAAGATGTGCTGGCCGAGAAGAAGTTCGACAAGTGACCGGCAGTGCCCCAGTGATATGTTTTTTGCAGAATTGAGCGGCAACTGGGACCGCGACGCAAACGGTATTTACGGCGATTTCAAATACGACTACGGCCCGGGCGGGGCGGATAAAAACTGCGAATTAAAAGTGGGTAGAATCCCGGTATATGACGCCAACTGCGCGGACCTCGACAAGATTTTGCAGAAGTGCATTGATTACGACACTGCACCCGCCGGCAGCAATGCCTGGCGAAGCAAAGTTTTAGTGCCGGCGGCCATATCAAACTTCGGCCTGCAGGATAATAACGGCGACGGCGATGCATCAGACCCGGGTGATTACACTATTGAAACCTTCGGAGACGACTGGGGTGAAGACCTGAAATCGCTGGCAACGCTGGATATGGTAAGCCCATATACGCTTTATGAGAAAAGCGGGGTTTACGCCGACGGCACGGCATACCCGCTTACGGCCTGTAATGCACCACTTAACAACGCGAATTTCATCAATGAGTGGAAAAATAAATATGGTTTTGTTACCTGGTGGGGGCACGGAGACGCAACCAGCGCAGCACGATTTACATGGAACAGCGACAGCATATTTCAATTTATAACCGGCAACTGTTCGCCGCACCTTGAAACATCGTTTACAAACTTTGTACAGAGCGCCGACTGTGCGCAATTGGATAATAATTCCCCTTCTTTTGTCGTTCAGGTTTCCTGCGAAAACGGCTGGCCCGAAGTGTCGAATAATCTGGGCTATAGCCTTCTTAAGAAAGGCGCCATCGGGACAATCTCCGGCACGAGGGTTACCTGGTATTCACTCGGGTCGTGGGACACGGGCATCGCGGCCAACACGGGCGATAACGCCTCATACGGATACTACTGTTTTGACCGGATGGCAAGTTCCGGCGAGGATATCGGAACAGCGCTTGTGTATTGCCGGGCCAATTTCGGGACCGGCTGGGCAGACGGCGCATCCTGGATGAATATGATTGGTTTCAATCTTTACGGCGACCCATCGCTAAAGCTCGATTTGCCCGGGCCAAAATGGAAACAGGAGCCGGACACCAGCGAAAACGGTATAGATATCCGCTACGACCGAACTGATGGAAGAAACCGGATTCTTGCCGATGACTTCCTTTGCACTCAAACCGGCCCAATTAACAAAGTTACTCTGTGGGGCTCCTGGTTCCATGACTGGTATGGCCTTAAAGGCGTGATTAACGACATCCATTTGAGCATATACAGCGACAAGCCGGCCGGAATCAACCCCTTCAGTGAGCCAAACGTGCTGCTGTGGGAGAGGACTATCTACAAGGCGGATATTAATGAAACGCTTTATAAGGATGAGTTGTATGAGCATTGGTGGGACCCATACACGATGATGACTACGGTGTGGCCGGGCGACACACAGATATGGAAATATGATATCAACATCCCATACGGCGGGTTCATCCAGCAGGGAGACCCGTGCCATCCGATTATTTACTGGTTAGGCGCCTACGCAGATCTGGATATGGCTCAGTCGCCGCCCGGGGCTATGTTCGGCTGGAAGACGGCGAAGAATCACTGGAACGACGACGCCGTCCGATTGGATGATGTAACTCTTCAATGGATGGATATGCATTATCCGCCGGGGCATCCGAGCTGTCCGAATTCGATAGACCTGTCGTTTATCATTTGCACAGGCGAAGAACCATGTGAAGTGTTAGACCACCTGAAATGGTCGCAGCCGCCGATAGAGATAAATCCTGCCTCATCAACTATTACCTATTGTGGCTGGGACGAAAAATCGTTCAACAAGGACGCTAATATGTTGGGGCCGTGGAAAATAGTGGCCGATGATTTCAGGTGCTTAGGCACAATGCCGATAACGAGTATCCACTGGTGGGGCTCTTATCATGGCTGGGAGCAGCCGGGTTTGCCGCCGGATAATCTGCCGATAGCGTGGAGAATTGCGTTCTGGAGCAATGTTCCTGCATTTTCTCCGCCGCCCGAACCAAATCTGCCTTACAGCTATCCGTTTATTCTGCTGCATAGCTTCCAGGTGCCTGCTGCGCGGGTAACAATGACACAGGTTGCCCAGGACCAGTATTTCGGCTATTACCCCAATGATACCTGCTTCAAGTATTCACTCACGCTCGAACCGAATGAAATTTTCCGGCAGAACGATTTCAATAACCTCACCAAGGATAACATTTACTGGCTGAGCATAACGGCTGTTTATGACCAGCAGCAGACCCAACCTCCTTATTACCCGTGGGGCTGGAAGAGCAGGGCGTGGCACTGGATGGATGACTCGGTAACATTTAATCTGCCCATTGAACCTATGTCCGGTCAGACGCTTAATCCGTATACGATAATCCCGATCAAAGACCCAGTATTTCAAGAGAGCTTCGACATGTCGTTTGAGTTCGACACCGACCCCAATTATATAAAGTGGGAACAGCCGTTCACGGGCATCCGTGACTGGCCGTATTATGAAGACCAAATATCTGAAGCAGGGGAATCAGCAGGCGAACCTCTTATTAACAATCTGGTTGCCGATGACTGGAGATGTTTGCGGAGAACGCCCATAACGGCTGTCGTGTGGTGGGGTTCTTATCTTGGTTACAATTATCCGGCGTGCAGTTATCAGCAGCAGGCGCTGCCGATAAAGCCCGATTACTTCCTGCTGAATATGTGGACTGATGTTGCGGTTGACCCCTGTGACCCGAATTCGTTCAGCCATCCCGGCCGCAAAATCTGGGAATACAGGGCATACAGCTACGATGAGGTATTGGTAGGTTACGACAAGAATCCGACATCAGCGCCGAGCGAGCCGGTATTCAGGTATTCAGTGCGTCTGCCTCAGGAAAACTGGTTCAGACAACCCGATTACAATCAGGTCTTCTGGTTCAGCGTCGTCGCCGTATTCGGTGGCGTTCAGGACTATGACTGGGGCTGGACGAACCATAAACATAAGTTTAATGATGATGCCGTTAGCGGCGACTTTAACGAGATAACCGGCCATTGGTCCTGGACCGAACTGTTCGACCAGACACAAACCAGCGAGGATATGTCATTTATGCTGTTCACCGACCCCAACGTGTGCTCAACCTGTGCCAATTACAACTGCGACAGTATAGTAAACTTCCTGGATTTCACGGACTTCGCGGATAAATGGCTGGCGATAGTCCCGCCGGGCGGCTACGACAACTCGGACCTCAACTGCGACGGCAAGATTGACTGGTATGACGTAAAGATATTCGCATTACAATGGCTTACGACCTGCCCGTAGCGGCAAGCCGACAGCCGATTATGCAGACAAAGGGCTGCGGGACGATTTCCCGCGGCCCTTTTTATTTTCTCCGGCGTGCCGGTATTGCGGAAGATGGATAAATAAGGTAATCTATGTAACACTGACTCACGCTGACTGGAACACTGACTTACGCCGACCGGAACGCTTCGGTCTGTGCTGGTCCGTGTCTCCTAAAGTCCGTGTCAGTCAGTGTATGGAGTGAAAACGACATGGCGATTGCCAGAGATGAGGTTTTAGAGCAGGTGCGGGAAGTTTTAGTTGATGCCCTGGGCGTCGATGATGAGGAGGTCGTCGGCGGGGCGTCATTGATGGGCGACCTCGGCGCTGAAAGCATTGATTTTCTTGATATTGTCTTTCGCCTCGAAAAACAATTCGGCATCAAAATCCCGCGCGAGGAGCTTTTCCCCGTCGAGACCTTAATGAATAACCGTGAATTTGTAAGTAACGGCAAACTGACCGAAAAAGGGTTAGCGGAATTGAGGGCCAAAATGCCGCATACCGATTTATCGGAATTCCAGAAAAACCCCGATATCAACAAATTAGGCGACCTCTTTACCGTCGATTCAATCGTCAATTACGTTGAAAGTAAATTGAAATAACTTCACTTTACGCTAATCATTTCGCGGATGAGTATTAAAAAGCGCCCCCGCTGTTTTTACCAGCGGGGGCACTTGTTTAATCCGTGTTAATCTGGGTAATCCGTGGTTAATGCTTCTTTAACAATATGATAAGCCGACAGGGGCCTTTTTAGGAGCGGCCTTTACGGCTGATTCCTTCTGGCCTTCGAGTTTTATGGGTAATCTCGTCTTGGGATTCTGCTTGATTTTGCCATACATAAGCTCTACCGCCGCCTTGATTGAATCCGGTGTGCCGCTGAAGTTGCAGATTACGGCGTCGGCCTCAACTGTCGTGCCTTCGACATACGGGAAGTTGGTTACGACAACGACTTTCTTGCCCATTTCCTTGAGTTTCTTGACAAGCAGCCGGTTGTTGCCGGTCTTTACAATTCGGGCGTAATAATTGGTCATAACTACCAAATCAACCTGCTTTGCCAGTTCGAGGCACTCTTTAAGCTCGTCCTCATTTGCCGCGAAATCGGTATCGACCAGAATCAGGTTCTGATTATGTGCCACAACGTCCTCGCAGAACATATGTTGATGCATATAGGGGTCTTTGCCGCAGAATTCGTATGGGATACGCTGCTCGATAACCAGTGTTTTTTCCTTAGTGCTCAGCGGCAGCATTTTCTTGTCGTCTCGCATTACCATTAAGGCCTTCTTTGAAACGTCCCAGCAGAAATCAACCACCGGCTTGCTCATTGCGTATTTCTGGGCTTTTTCCGGGTTCATCTTGCCCGCTGTTTGGAACAATCCCTGGTCATATTTCATTCTCAGAAGATGCGTTACCGCCTCATTGAGCCGTTCTTCGGAAAGTTCGCCGTTTTCTACGGCCTGCTTGATTCCGAAGAAGCATTGCGACCTCGACTCATCGTCTGCCTTGAGCAGGATGGTATCGCAGCCGGCCTTAATCGCCATTGCGCAGGCCTGAGGAAGCGGCCACTGTTTGAGAATCGCAGCCATACCAATTGCGTCCGAAACAATCACGCCGTCGAAACCAAGCTCTTCTCGCAATAACCCGGTCAGCAGCTTAACCGATATAGTCGTCGGGTATTTATCGTCGTATGCCGGGTAAACTGAATGACCTGTCATAATGGCTGAAACGCCGGCTGCTATTGCCGCCTTGAAGGGAACAAGCTCTACTTCCTGCATTCTCTTCTTGTCGGCCCTGATAACGTCCAGGACGTCGTGTGCGTCGGTTCCTGAATCGCCTCTGCCCGGGAAGTGCTTTGCAGTCGCGGCGATGCCGCCATCCTGTAAGCCCTTGACAAATGCGACAGCGTGTTCGGCGCAAACTTGCGGGTCGTCGCCGAATGACCTGACGCCGATTTCCGGGTTCTTGGGATTGATATTCACGTCGCACACCGGCGAATACATCTGCGTTACGCCGATATTGCTGAGCTGCTTTGCGATGGTGTTATTGATTTTGTAGGTGAGTTTTGGGTCGCCGATGGCCGCCATGCCCATTGGGGGCGGGAACTGCCTGATACCGCCTGACATATAATCGTTCTTGAAGTCGCCTTCGAAATCGATTGTCATATGAAGCGGAATGCCGGAAGGTCTTGCCAATGCGATTTTTTGCAGTTTGTTAAGGTCCTTGGTGTAATCGCCCGGCGTGATGCTTATGCCGAAACTTTTGCCGGCAAAATACGTCTTGGCAATCGTGAAGTAATCTTTCGGCGGCTTGAAATTCTGGTCTATCTGGGAATTGCCCCAGTAGAGGTTCTTGCACGTCTCGACGGCGTATGGTTCAAGGCAAAGCCCTCCGCAATGCAGCCGGGTGATTTGCTCGATACCGCCGGGGGTTATCTGTGCCCCTCGACGGGTGAACGTTAAAAGCTGGCCCACCTTTTCCTCTAACGTCATCTTTGCCAATTTCTTGCTGATAAATGCGTCTCTTTTCGCATCACTCTTTTTCGCCATTTTTTTCTCCTGTTAAAAATTTTTAGCCACAGAGTTAATTTGTTTTTAAGCCACAGAGGACACAGAGGTCACATAGAAAGAATTTTTTGTGCCTTTTGTGCTTTTTCGTGGCTATCTTTTTACGATTCCCATTTACCTTTGTTATCCGGGCCGGCCCAGAACTCGCGTTCTTTTTTCCAGCCGGCCTCGTTAATTGTCATATCTTTTGTCTTCCAGCCCGCTTTAATGCGTTTTGTCAGGTCCTCGAACCCCTTGTTCCACGACAATCCGTCAGGCACTGTTACGTTCATACTGCCTGCCGCGTTTGCGTAGCGTAAGCAATCTTCGATTGACAGCCCGCGGACGAATGCTGAAAGGAATCCAGCGATAGCCGAATCACCTGAGCCGAGAGCGCCGACGAATTTTTCCTCCTGATAAACCGGGAACCAAAGCTCACGATTAGCCCAGTTGTCGAGGTCCTTGATGCCTGCTGCGCCTAATCTTTTGAGCTGGTCTTTGTCGCCTGTCCTGATGTATAGCCCTCTGGAGCCGCATTTGACCATGGCAATAGGCGTTCCCATACTAATCATTTCTTTGCCGAGGTCTGATATTTCTTTGACGGACATATGGTCGAGAACGGTTTCCTTGTGACCTAATTTGCTTCTCTTTGCGATGAAATTATCTTTGTGAAGAAAGAAGAGAATCTCTTCTGCGCTTGGAACCATAATGTCGCACAGTGGAATCCAGTTCTTAAGAATCGCCTTCCAGTCAACCTGGCCGGCAGGGCTGTTGATATCCGGAAGCGACAGATCCAATACTGTGGTTGTATTCAGCTCTTTTGCCTTTTTGAGGATTTTTGTCAGTTCGGCGCCTGTGTTATTGTAAATCTTACTCATCCACGGCGGATAGCCGAACAACATCAGTTTGGACTTACCGACGATATCAAAATCCATATCGTCGTATCCGAACGTGTTGTTTGCCCCGCAATGATGCAGGTAAAACCGGTCGATGCCGGGTATGCAAATCGCGATTGTATATGATGTCGATTCGCCTTTAACCTGGTGAATGCCCTTGAAATGCCCCTCTTTTTCTTCATACCACTGGACAATCTGATTGCCGAAATCGTCGTCGCCGACCTTGCCGATAAGCTCGGTTTTGACGCCCAGGCGCCTGATGGATACGCCCGAATTTGTTACAGGCCCGCCGCCTACGACGACGCAGTCGCCCATATCTATCATTTTTCCCGGCACAAGGACGTCGGTCATCTTATCGACTTTGCCCTGTATCGTGAAAGCCGGTATCAGGTCAAGACAGGTATGCCCTGCTGCCACGATATCGATGCTCTTTTTAGCCGCCGTTGTTTTCGTCACTGTTTTAGCTCCTTCAAAATAGTTAGTTTCGCGTAAAAAATAGAATCGGAAATGATACCGGATTTTGGGCTGCTGTCAAGAGTTAAATATAGTAAATTTTGTGTTAATCAGCCTTTATTATACCGCATACCTGCTTGTGAATCCTGATTTGCCTTGACCATTGCTGCGTTCGGATTCAATAAAAAGGGCCGCAGAATTATGTCCTGCAGCCCTTATAAATATTCAGCAGTATTATTTTCGTTACAACCGGCTTACTGTACTGTCAGCCAGTTATTAGCAAAAACCGCGAATTCATAAAAGTCGACTGTGCAATCCCCGTCCAGGTCTATGCCTGTAGTTGCACCGCAATCCATATTCAGCCAGACGTCAAAAAATGAATCAAGATCGGTTAAATTGACTGCCCCGCTCGTGTCAAAATCACCGTAAGCTCTTGTCAGCATTACATCGCCTCCGTCAGGCACCACGTCGAACATAACATATTGGGTGGGGCCGATGGTTACAATCGATGAATTGACTTCGCTCCCATTTTGTTTTACTACGGCGGAAGTCCAGCCCGTTGGCAATGGCCTGCGGATAGTTATAGGATAATTGTAAATCGTGTTGTCGAGCGTGTCTGTTACCAATACAGAGATAATATCACCTGTGTTGGAGGTTTCAAAAACCAATGCAGAGTCACGTTCTTTAATATAACGGACAACGTTGCTGAAAGTGGAAACCCAGAACGTGCTTCTGTGTGCGGCAAGATAATTCAAGCTTTCTCTCAAAATTGTGGAAGAAAGCGGCGAATAGCCGCTGTCGCTGTCGAGGGCGTGTATGAGATAAACAACCCATCCGCCACCACTTGCCGCCTGGTCATCTTTTTGGGTAATACCCGCCGTTGTATTTATTCCCTGGTTGCCGAGAATTATCGAATCTATAGCGTAGAAATTTGAAGGAGTGCCTGGATTTACAGTGCCGCCGCAAATTCGAGCGGCTATAAAATATGTCGCGGGCGTGCTATAGTCAGCAGTGCAGCAATACGGATACGCAACCGTTATACATTGATTGCCGGGTATATTTGCGTTAATTGTGCTCTGTGAGCTGGCATATTCAGCTCCTTGTTGACTGGCCGTCCATGAGCACCAGGAACCATCATGCGTAACTGAATGGTCCCCAACTTCATGACCCACAGCGGCAGCAGCTATAAGATTACTCCAGTAGCTTCCACACCAGTTTATAACCGGATACGCCGTAAGTTTATAGTTGAAATTCGGCTCATTGAACATCGGGATTGCAGTGTTATATAGGCCGGGCATAGAGCCATCATCAAAAGTGTAAGTTACAGCCGCGGTCCGGAATCCCGACCATTTGCCAATTTCGTAGGAAGAATTCACGGAACCGCTTTGTCCGACTGTGACAGTTAGGGGGGTAACTCCTGATGTAGAAACGGTTACCGTTGCTATTCTTGCTGCGCCTGTATTATTTTGCTGAGCAATAACAGTTACGGTCGCATTGTTTGAACCTGAATTCGGATCTACCGTAAGCCAATTTTGATCGCTTGAAACCGACCAGTTCCTGCTCGAAGATATGTCGAATGTGCCGGAACTGTTCTCTGCTGCCCCAAGAGAAAGTGATGTTGGGGAAACACCTAATATCGGGCCTTGTGTGACGGTTACGGTCTTCTGAGCAACACCTGTTCCTGAAACGGTTACAACTGCTGTTCTTGATGCGCCGGTATCATTTTGCAGAGCAGTGCAGGTTATCGTAGCATTATTTGAGCCCGATGTCGGACTTGGTGTAAGCCATGTTTGATTGCTTGAAAAAATGTTCCGGTGCTGCTGGCTTCTGCCGACACGGTAAGCGATGTTGTAGAAACAGATAATGTTAAAACTACCCCGACGTTGCCGAAATCAATATAGCCACTGCAATTCAGCCATTCGCTATGTGAGCCTCCGCATTGGTTATTCTGCCAGACGCCTGTATTATCCGCCTGGTCTTCTGCCTGACGAATATTGCCATCCACAATAATATAGTCAATCTGGACATCTTTGCCGTCGGTATTGCTGGTATCGGTGCCAGTGTACCTAACCTTGCAGTCGCCAAAGTAAGTAGTGGGGGCATTGTAATCTGCAAAACTTGTGGTTACTGTCCAGACCTTAAGACCGGACCCACTTACGCTCAAAGAGATTTTCTCCGTGCCTGATGTTCCGCGTGCCCTGATAGTGATATCCGTTGCCCAGGATGAAGATGCTATCAGGACAGGTACCAGCAGCATAATCACAACAATCGAAAACAAACAATCTAATCGTTTCATTTTTTATCTCCGTATAATTCTGTTGTCTAGTTTAGGTGATAGTGAAGTTTGTTTTTCATCGCACGCCCCTTTTATCGCCAAAGTTGCCTATGAAACAATCTTTAAGCAAACATCTTTTTCCGTAACTCCTTATTTTAAGAATGTTTTCTTTAATATAGCACAAATTTTTCAAAAGTCAACAAAAAAACGCCTGTTTTTCCGATTTATGACCTGCGGGGAAACAGAAAATGTCCTGATAAAAACAGCGGAAACAATAAAAAGGCAAAAAAAGAGCATAAGTGCACAGTAGCACCCCCGATGACGACCTACGAGGGCAGGCAAGGCAAAAGCTAAAAGGTCAGAGCAGGTAAGTGTTTATCCGCCGCAGGCGGATAAACGTCAGTGTAAATCCGTGTATCACGAAAAAAACACTATTCTTCGGTTTCAAACGGCGAAGCCGGCAGACCCTCCTTGTTGTATAAATTTGCCCCTTCGGGGTTATCCGCCCAGGCGTATCGCACGGCGACCGGCTTTTCCACCTTATCGCTCCAGACAACAACGTTATTTCCGTCGATTTTCGCCTGTGCCCAAACGAATTTTTTGTCTGCCCCGGCAATTGCGAAATACTTTAATTCTCCGCCTCCTTTTGCTGTTAAGCCGCTGCCTGTATTTGTAAATGTGAGAATGATTTTATTACCCTCGATTTTCATCGACTGGTAAATCGGGCCTGAATACACCACGTTTGAATCGCCGTATGCGACTTTTTGCGCCGCCAGTGCCAGCCGTTTGCCAACGTCCTGCTTATTAAGCGGATGAATATCGTTCCACTCGCCAAGGTCAATAGCTACTGCCATTCCGGTATTGGGAACCGAAAGCGTCTTTAGCTGTGCCTCCCTCGTCTCGGCCCATCCGCTTTCGGAAGGATGGCTTTTGGTCTCCATAAAATTGGGTAATTGCACGTAAAGGAATGGGAAGTCCCCCTGACCCCATTTTTCCCTCCAGTTGGCTATCAGTGCGGGGAATAATTTGCGGTATTCACGACCCTTTCCCGCGTTGGATTCACCCTGATACCAGATTACGCCTTTAATCCTGTAATTAAACAGCGGCGCTAACATCCCGTTATATAAACCAGTCGGCTGCCACTCGACAAATGTCTTGCCCGGCGGCATCGGCGGAGTCGCGACGCCTAATTTGTATTGCCACTTTCCCTGAAGGTCGATTGTCTGCTCTCCCACCGTGAGCTGATATGGCTTATCCGCAACAAAACCGCCCTTACCTGAGTTGCTGATAATCCTTACAACAATGATATTCTTGCCCGCTTTTAGCAGGTTGGCGGGAACATCATAAATTCTCGGCGGATACTGGTAAGAGACAGAGCCGACTTGCTTTCCATTAACATAAGTAAAATCACCGTCAACAATCCTGCCTAACCATAACTTCGCCGATTTACCCGCCATTGCCTCAGGAACATCAATTTCCTTCCTGAACCACACGACGCCGTTTACGCTGCCCAGATTGCCGTCCGCCCAGTAACCAGGCACGTTCATTGTCGCCCAGTCCGAGGCGTCGTAATTCACGTCGAACCATGGCTTTTGACCTTTTTCCTGGCCTTTATCGAGCTGATTGACCTGGCCGTTCCACTCGCTGCTTACGGCATTATCTTTTTTCGTGATTTGGTCAATATAGTTGCTGTCCTTGAATTTTTCCGCCGTTTGCAGATACGCGGGAAACGCCTTTAACGCGTCCTCGCTCATCCACGCCTCGGCAGGGGACCCGCCCAAACTCGAGTTTATCAACCCTATCGGAACGTTATATTTTTCATTCAGCTCCCTGGCGAAAAAGTAGCCCACGGCGGTAAAATCAAGAACGCTTTTGGGATTTGCAGATACCCATTTTCCCGACTTCAAATCATCCTGCGGCTTGTAAAAATCATATTTTCGAGGCACATTAAACGACCTGATATTAGTATTCTCAGCTTTGGCGATTACGTCCGGGTATTTGTATTTGACCCTGTTCATCGGCAGCTCCATATTCGACTGCCCCGAGCATACCCATACCTCGCCCACCATAACATCTTTCAGGACTATATGATTGCTTGCGTTAATATCCATAACGTAGGGGCCGCCCGCCTTCAAATCCGAAAGCGTTACCGCCCATTTACCGTCCGCGCCGGCTGACGTATCGATTGTATGTCCGTTAAAACTTACCGCAACCTTTTCATTCGCATCCGCCCAGCCCCAGACCTTCACATTGGCGTCCCTTTGCAGAACCATCCCGTCGCTTACTAAAAGCGGCAGTTTGACCGCCCCCAAAACTATTTGAGAAATGAACAGGACAAAGCAGTACACGTTCAATCTGAATATCTTCCTATTCAGCTTCATAATTCAACACCTCCGGTCTTTATCAAATTTACTTTTGAGCCGATAATTTTGTAAGGACTACATCTCCGCCGTCAGGCACAACGTCAAACATTATGTATTTTTTTGAATCGACTTCCGCAACCGTGGCGTCCGCCGAGCTGCTGCCTTGTGAAATCTTCGCGCCTGTCCAGCCCTCAGGCAGGGGCCTTCGCAGGGTCAGCGGATAATTATAAATTGCGTTATCGAGAGTATCTGTAACCTTCAAGGTGATGCTGTTGTCCGAACTGGGCGACTCGGCAACTGATACGTCATTGCGTTCCCTTATATACTTCGCTGTGTTTGCAAAAGTGGCGACCCAGAATTTGTCTTTATGGGCTTTAAGATACTCAAGGCCTGCCCTGAGGGTTTCTGAAGAAAGCGATGAAAAGCCCCCGTCGTCGTCGATACCGTGTATGAGAAATACGCACCAGCCCTTCGTGGAAGCAGCTTTTGCGAATCTTGAGTTGAAATCTGCCGGCGTTTTTACAGCCCCCTGTTTGCCGCAGATTATCGAGCTTATCTCATACATATTCTTAGGGGTGTTTGCTTCAACAGCTCCCTGGCAGTGCCGTGCGGCGATATAATATTTTTCTGTCAGCGCCTTATCTAATGGCTGGCAAAAGGGATATGCAATTGTAATGCACTTCTGGCCCGTTATATTCGAGTTAATTGTTTCCTGAGATTTGACTAACTCCGGCTCCTGCTGCTCAGCGGGCTGTTTATTCAGGTCATTGGTATGCGTTACGGTATGGCTGCCTATTTCGTGTCCCTTTTTAGCTGCTTCCTGCAGGGCGGGCCAGTTCGGTCCCCAGTTGATGACCGGATACATAGTCATATTAAATCCGAATTCGTCGAACATAGGTATCATCACGGTATATTGTTTGGCGCATCCGTCGTCGAATGTGTAAGTTACTGCCGCTGAGCAAAATCCTGGCCAGATGCCCACCTCGTAAGGCGCAGTGACATTTCCGCAATACCCTGCACTGCTTACCGCCAAAAATGCGGTCGTTAACAAAATTACATTCGCTTTTCTCATATAACAAGCGCTCCTAAAGTCCGTGTGAGTCAGTGTTATTGTCAGTGTAAGTCAGTGTTGTACTCGAACCAGTCAAAATCCGCCGGCGTGGTGCATTTTTTCCCGTTGCCGGTAGCATACATACCGAAGTAATCTCCTGTAAAGCACATCCCGTCCTCAAAACCAATCGCCTCAACGGACAAGTCCTTCGTCAAGGCGGTTCCTAATATTATACTTGTATTGCCTTTCGAGGATTTGCAGGAAAATTCGTAATTCAACGGCGTTGCCTTGACCATCAGCTCAACCGGCCCTTCGCCGATATCCGCGTATTTTACCGGTTCAATTGTCTTGCCCTTGAGGACTTTCCTGAACAGGACCTGCCGACGGCCATCCTTGAGCGTAACTGCGATTTCATAATGATGCTTGTCATTACTTCTGACGACAAGACCTGCCTCCTCATTTTCGTTTTTAGGGTTGAAATCGAGCAGCGTCGATGCTGCGCAGTTGATATCGGTCTGCCTTCTTCCGACAAAAGCAGGTGTATCTACGTTGCTCAAATTCACATCCGAGCCGTTGAGCCGCAAAAAACCGGGCCGCTCGGTTAATGAATAATTAGTCATATCGGGATTTCGCAGGTAGTTCCACTGCATCGCGAGTGTCTTGCTGTCGAAATTGTCCCTGGCCGGCAGTTGAGGCCATATATGCTGCGGCAGTTTCGGAGCGGTCATTACTAACTGAATCGTGCCATTACCATTGACCACGGGCCAGCCGTTACTGTCGAAGACCACCGGCGCAAGGAATGTCTCACGTCCTATATGATGAAATCTGCTTCCCGGCGGCTGAGGCCGCACGCCCAAACAAACTAACCACCACCCGTCAGGCGTATCAACTAAATCCGCGTGTCCCACGACCTGAATCGGCAGCTTGGGATTTTTCCTGTGCGTCAGTATCGGGTTTTTCGGATTGGACTCGAACGGTCCCCACGGCGAATCGCTTCTCGCGATTGTTACACTGTGGTCATAGCTCGTCCCGCCTTCGGAAACCATCAGGTAATACTTGCCGTTGATTTTATACATATGCGGCCCTTCCGCCCAGATACCGCCTGTGCCGTTCCATATATTTTTCATAGGGCCTTCGAGCTTACCTGTCTCAGGATTCAGTATTCTCTGGCCGATGTAGCCGTTTGCTCCCCCCTCGTGCCTGATGTAATAGACCTTGCCATCGTCGTCGAAAAACAGCGACGGGTCCATTCCGCTGTTGTCCAGCCATACCAGCTCAGACCACGGCCCCGCGGGGTTTTTGGCGGTAACGTAGAAATTGCCTTTGCCGTTCACATTGGTCGTTATCATATAAAATGTCCCATTGTGCTCACGAATTGTCGGCGCATATATCCCGGCTGACGCTTTGACCTTTCTTAAAGGAAGCTGGCTTTCGCTTGTCAGGCAATAGCCGATTTGCTCCCAGTGCACAAGGTCCTTGCTGTGCATAACAGGCACGCCGGGGAAATACTCGAATGTGCTGTGAACCGTATAATAATCGTCGCCGACCCTGCAAATACTCGGGTCTGGATAAAATCCCGATATCACCGGATTATTAAACGTTTTCGCCTGCTGCTGTGAACATCCGACAGCAAACACAAGCCCCGTCACAACCATCATCAATCGCCTCATACTGGTTTTCCTTTTTACTTTTTTATTTTTGCTTTTTTATTTTTCTTTTGCAGTTTTAATCACCGCCCAAAACGCCGGTTTCGGCTGGTAATTCCTGTCAAACAAAAGCGGGTAGTTCGACCGCCCCATATTCAGCCAGCTTGTCTTGTCATATACGCCCCAGAAAGTTACTCGCTCAATCTGGTCGGCGTGCTTGACGTATTCGCTGAAAATCTCCGCATATCTGTCAGCCAGCTTCCTCTGCATTTCATCGGGCAATCCGTTTGGATACGGATTAAACTTTTTCCTCTCATTGACGTCATTAAAATCGATCCTTCTCCTGGCAAACCAGTCCATCCATGGCAAAACGCTTACATCGAGTTCGGTAATCATAACCTTAATGCCCAATGGCTTCATCGCTGCGAAAAATTTCTCGAGCTCATTCCGCGACGGGTAATTCATATCGGCGTGCTCCTGCAAACCGACCCCGTCGATGCGCAATCCCTTCGCTTTAAGCTCTTTTACAAGCCGAACGCATCCTTCCAGCTTATCCGCCTTATCAATATCAAAATCATTGTAATATAATTCTGCGCCCGGGTCCGCCTCGTGGGCGTATTCGAATGCCTTGGCGATATAATCGTCGCCGATAATGCTCTGCCATTTTGATCTGCGCAGCGTCCCGTCTTTCTCGAGCGCCTCATTGACAACGTCATAGCCCTTGACTTTGCCCTTATATCGGCCCATCACCGTGAAAATATGTTCTTTCATACGGGCCAATAGTGCCTCACGCGTCAGCGGCTGATTCGCGTCATCTACAAAAACCCAGGGGGGCGTCTGGTGATACCAAACCAGCGTATGACCTACGATAAACATCTTGTTCTTCTGCCCGAATTCCACGTACTTGTCCGCCGCCTCGAAATAATACCTGTTGGGCTCAGGATGAATCGGTCCCCATTTCATAACGTTTTCAGACGTTATGGTATTGCAGTGTTTTTCTACAATTGCCGCTGCATTCACGTCGTTGCCGCAAACCACATTGTTGTTTACCGCCATCCCTACAAGAAAATCTTTCTTGAACACCTCCTTCAACGCCGCCTGCGGTGAGCTTGCCGAACCCGGTTGCTCGCTCGCGACGGTGCAGCCCACACCTACTAACAAGATGCTCAGTAAAACAATTGAACACGATGTCTTGAAACATTCATTCGATTTCATAGTATTTTATTTCCCTTCAGTAGTTAAATTATTTGGATCAGTGGCTGTTTTCAACACCGCGAAATACGCCGGCTTGGGCTGGTACTGCCTGTCAAAAAGCAGGGGGTAGCTGGTGCGGCCCTTTACCGGCCAGTTGTCTAACCAGTTATGCCCGTCGTAAACGCCCCACAGCGTAACTCGCCGAATGTCCTTCCTGTGCTTTACAAAAAGAGAGAAAAGCTCCGCGTATCTGGTCGCTAACCCTCTCTGCGCCGACTCGGAAATACCATCAGCGTAAGGATTAAGCTTTTTCTCAAGCTTGACATTGATGCGTATGTCGGCCCCCTCGAAACTCGTCGCGTTGGGCAAAACGTCGATTGTCATTTCCGTAATCATCGTCTTTACTCCCAGCGCAGCTACCCCGTTGATAAGCGCCTCGACGTCCGATGCGAGCGGATAATGCCTGTCAACTCGCCAACCCTGCCCCTGAATGCCAACAGCAGTTATCGGCACGTTTTGTTCTTTAAGCTTTTTGACTAACTTTAAAACCCCTTCCCTTTTGGCCTGGTTCTCAATGGAGTAATCGTTGTAATATAATTCCGCTGCGGGGTCCGCCTCGTGTGCGTATTCGAATGCCTTTGCGATATAGTCCTCGCCTATGATTTCCAGCCACTTCGATTTGCGCAGCTCGCCGTTATTGGGGTCCAGCACCTCGTTGACGACATCCCATCCCTTGATTTTCCCCTTATATCGCCCGACGACCGTCTGGATATGGTCTTTCATTCTTGCTAATAGCGCATCCCGGCTTATCTGGTTGCCGTCCTCGCCCTTGAATACCCACCGCGGCGTCTGGTCGTGCCATACTAACGTGTGCCCGATGATGAACATATTGTTCTTTTCGCCGAATTCCACGTATTTATCCGCCGGGTCGAAATTGTATTTATTGGGGGCCGGGTGAATGGCATCCCATTTCATAACATCTTCAGGCGTGATTGAGTTAAAGTTCTTGATTACAATTTCCGCCGCGTTGGGGTCTTTGCCGGTAAAAATGTTCTCGTGAAGCGCCGCCCCTATAAGGAATATGTCCTTAAATGCGTCCTTCAGCGCCGGCACGTTTTCTTCTGCCTGCGGTGAGCTTGTCGAATCCGCCCTGCAAATCATCGTCCCCGCCAATAAAACCGTCAAACTCACTAAACTGAATAACCTCATCGTTTTCATTACCTGCTCCTTTTACCTTTTTATTTTATTTTTTTCTCTGCGTTCTCAGCGGTCTCTGCGGTGAGTTGTTTTTCCGCCGCTTTAACCACCGCAAAAAACGCCGGTTTTGGCTGATAGTTTCTGTCAAATAAAAGCGGGTAGCCCGTGCGGCCGCGCACGGGCCAGTTATTCAGCCAGCTTGTTTTGTCATAGACGCCCCACATTGTTACCCTCTTGATTTTGTCCGCGTTTTGTAAAAAAATCGTAAATAATTCTGCATATCGCCTCGCCAGCCGCTGCTGCACCGCGTCCGGCAGCCCGTCAACGTAAGGATTTATATCTTTACGTCCATCCACCCTGTAGTTGATGTCGGCACCCCTGTAAAACGATGCTGACGGAAGAACGTCAATGCACATCTCCGTAATCATAACCTTTACGCCCAGTTCCGACATCGCGTCAATAAACGCCTGCAGGTTCTTTCGCGACGGATTGGATGATTCAAGCCGCCACGCCTCCCCCTGCAATCCAACCGCGTCAATCCGCACACCCCTGGATTTAAGGTTCTTAACAAGTCGAATGCAGCCCTCGCGTTTTGCGGGATTATCAAGCGAAAAATCATTGTAGTACAGTTCTGCATTCGGGTCGGCCTCGTGTGCGTATTCGAACGCCTTTTCGATGAAATCGTCCCCGATTATTCTTAACCACGGCGAATTCACAAGGTTGCCGCTGTCGGTAATGGCCTCGTTGACCACGTCCCAGCCGTTGACCTTTCCCTTATATCGCCCGACAACCGTCGCAATGTGCTCTTTCATTCGTGCCAGTAACTCTTCGCGCGTCGTTGGTTTGTCGTTTGCGTCTCTGAATACCCACATCGGCGTCATTGCGTGCCAGACCAGCGTGTGTCCGACGATGAATTTTTTGTTCTTTACGCCGAATTCCACAAACCTGTCCGCTTGTTCAAAATTATACTTGTTTGGCAACGGGTGAATGATCTGCCACTTCATAACGTTCTCGGCCGTAATGGCGCTGAATTGCTTCTCGACTATCGCCGCCGCGTTGGGGTCCTTGCCGTTGACAACGTCGTCATTTAACGCCGCCCCCACTAAAAAGTAATTCTTATACGCGTCTTTCAGTGTCGGCTCATTGCTGACTGTTGTTTTGGACCTCTGGTTTGTCTGACAGCCGGGCGTAATAACTAAAAATATTACCGCGCATACCGCACCAACCACCTGTGGTGTTCCTTGTCGAACTATTTTCACTTGCTTACTCCTTCATCAGTTGTCTGACTATGCATATTTGAACTGTTTGCGCCGTTCGGCCAATTCGTCTGCCATCTGAATAGTTAGGCGTTTGTTAAGCTTGTATATCATAAGCAGAACGCAGCAAACGGCAAAAAGCAGACCAACAATAATTCCGCTGCATACACGGAAACCGTGAATCGCCTCGGGCATGTCAGGCAGCTTGGTATTGTAGTTGAAAAATCCGGCCATTATCCACAGGAACGAGGACGAGCCAAGCGCCAATCCGGTTTTTAACGCAAAACAGATGGTAGCGAAAACAATGCCGGTGAACCGGCGTCCGGTCTTCCACTCGGAATAATCCGCAACGTCCGCGTAGATGGCCCAGATAAGCGGAATGGTCGGGGCATAGCAAATCGCGCCCAGAATCGTCAGCAAGACCATGCCGCTGATGTTGGTCGGGCTGAGCAGATAAAACGCAAAGGCGCATAATGCAGCCAACCCGAAACCGCAGACCGCAACGGTCTTTTTGCCGAATTTAACGGCAAGTATAGGTGACATAAGCAAAACGATAATGGTAACGCCTGTGCCAATCATATTGATGATGCTTTGGAAAACATCGGCGACATTGGAACTTGCCAAATTGGCCCTGTCTGCATGCACAATATATCCAAGCCATTCGAGTATGCCGGCGGGCTTAGGAGCGCCAGGTTCCAGCACAGGCCCGGTCAGGCCCAGCATTTGCACCCAGTCATACATCGCCGCTTTGTCGGTATAGTGATGATAATAGTTGTAAAGCGCGCCTCCGCGGAATGACAGGATGCAGAAATGAATCAGCGTCATGGCAAACATAATAATCCACGGACTGTTTTTAATCAGTCCCGCGAAATCCTGTTTGAAATCTGATTTTTGCTGCGGCGGCGGCTGAATGCGCTCTTTAGTGGTTAAGAACGTAATTATGAAAGATATTAAACAGAAAACAGCCCAGATGGTCATAACCATCCGCCAGCCGTATTGTACATCATGGCCGACGGCAAATTTGGCGACTAACGGCAGGGTAAGCCCGCCGACGAGGAACTGCGCCGCGTTCACCGAAATGAATCGAAATGAATTGAGCTTGGCTCGCTCTGCAACATCGCCAATCATTACGCCGCCAAGGGCAGAATAAGGCATATTGTTCATTGAATAGATAGACATAAGCATGATATTGGTGATGGCGGCGTATGCTATCATCGCCCCCATGCTCCAGCCCTTTGGGGTGGTGTAAGCGAGAATCATAACAACGCACCAGGGCACCGCCGTGAATAGAACCCACGGCCGAAACTTGCCCCATCGCGTATTTGTTCGGTCGGCCAGCACTCCCACAATCGGGTCAGCAAATGCGTCCCACAGCCGGGCCACAAGAAGGATGGTCGCCGCGGCGCCTGCCGTGATTCCAAACACATCCGTATAAAAATTCGTCTGGAACAGAATCATCGTCATAAAGACAAAATTTGCCGCGCCATCGCCCAAGCTGTAGCCGGTCTTTTCCCAAAACGACAGTTTCTTTACTTCTGATGCCATAAACCGCTCCTTCAATATTTTTTAATTTGGTTTGGTTACGGGTTTTTTACTGAACTTACCGAAATACTCAAGACACGTGTCCCGCCATATTCCGGCGTCAACTTTCTGCTTTTCTAATTTCGTCATTACGCTAACGTAAATTTCCGGGTCAATCTCTTTCTCAAGCGATTCCCACGTTTTAATCATTTCATCGACGTAATCGGTGCCCGAATAGTATTTATAGCAAAGCTCGTCCCATAGGGTTCTACCAGATTTCATTTTATAATTCCAGCCGACGCGATGAAACCGTCTTGATGATATAACCTTCTTTACCGGCCTTTTCCAGCAGGGGGTATAGTTTAATTTCTTGACCATTTCACAATTCTCCGCCGTCCCGACCATAACAACGCCGCCTGGCCGGTGAAAACCACTTCCGGTATGCGCAGTCCCGGCACTGGGCACGTTTTCCCCGAGAAGCCCGTCCAATCCCCTTTTCATCTCTCCCCGTATCGCCTCACAGGTCGGCGAATTGCCGTAAACGTCATAATTGGAAATCGCTTTCTGGTATGCCTCAAACTTTTGCGGGTCCCCGACTTTCTTATATTTCAGCCAAAGCTGATAACCGTCATCCGCCGAGGCCGGTGCAGCCCCGCCCAGACAAATCCCCACAACGCAAATTATTGTTATAACACCCCTGCGTTTCATAGCCCGCATATAATAAAACGACAAAAGTAGATTTGCAACTATTTTTACCTCGCCGCGATACGGTTAGCCCCCAGGCCTGCCTGGGGGAGATAAAAATAATCTTCTTCCAAATTAGTTAGCCCGTCGTTTTACGGCGGGTCATTGCGAGGAGTCCCGACAAGTCGGGACGACGAAGCAATCTCGTATTTAGATAATATGAAGGTCATCCCTTCAACGGTTATGATTTGTGCGAATTGTAACAAACAAATCTAACCTAATTGAAAGGAATGACCTATGACAACAGTATCAAACAAACAGAAAT
>JBELAA010000051.1:0-13822 GCA_049509315.1 Sedimentisphaerales bacterium
CTCGGCGAGGGGCTTTCCGCAAACAGCCAGCGTGAAATCATCGAGGTGCTGCTTGCGGAACCAAAGCTGTTCAAAAACGTAAAAAGCGAGGTTTCGCCGCAGAATTTCGATATCCCTGTGTTTAACCGGATAGCTGAAACGCTTTTTAAGGTTCTGGCGGACAAGCCCGAAGCGACGATGAGTGAAATTTGCGGCTGTATCGAGGAACCGCAACTGGCAAACCTTGTTACTATGCTCGAAGAGGACGGCATAAAAAAAGGTAATTTTTTCAAACGGCTGACCGACGCGATTAAAACGCTGCTTGAGCAGCAAAAGAAAACCAGCACCGCCGTCAATACTACGGATGAAAGAGAATATATGCGCCATATTTGCGAAAACACGCCGAAGCAAAACCATCGCAATATGGGAATGACTTGATAAAGAGATATTGGCTCACAACGTTTTTTGAGGATAACAATCGTGGCAAGAAAAAAACCTTCAGTTGAAACAGGAAAAGCCGCCGACAAGCAGCAGGCGGCACAGCAACCCGGTCAGCAGCAGCCGCTCGACGTCGATGGCTGCATAAAAGCAATCATCGAAAAAGGAAAAAAGAAGGGCTACCTGACATACGAGGAAATGAACGCGGAGCTGCCCGAGGAAATAATCTCCCCCGCGCAGTTAGACACCCTGCTTTCAACTCTCGACGAAATGGGTATATCGCTGATTGACGAGGCCGACGTTGATAAACAGGCGGCCCCTCCCGATATCGAAGAAGAGGATTTTGAGCCGGCGGAAATCGAAGGCCCCATCGCCGTGGTCGAAGAAGAGCACATCGAAGAAGACAAAATCATCGAAAAAGAGCTTATCGAGGCGGAACCCGGCCGGAGAATCGACGACCCCATCAGGACCTACCTGACGCAGATGGGCGAAATACCGCTTTTGTCCCGGGAAAACGAAATCTCACTGGCGCGCAAAATTGAGGTCTCGCGTATGGCCTTTCGCCGCAAGATGCTCGAAAACGATTACGTCGCCAGAAACTCAGTCGATATCCTCCAGCAGGTTCGTGACGGGGGCTTATCGTTCGACAGGACAATGAAAATCAGCACCGCTGAAAACCTCGTCAGGGCGGTAATCAAAAAACGCCTTCCTCAGAACCTTTACACAATAAACGCGCTTTTGCAGATTAACCAGAACCTTTTCAAAAAATATATTCAGGGCCAGGCAGCAGCGGGCAGCGACAGCAATACTGAAGTTATTATGAGGCGTATGACCCGTAACCGCCGCAGAATCGCGACGCTGCTCGAGGAGCTTAGCTTGCGAACAAGCAGAATTGCGCCTATGAAGGAAAAGCTCCACGGTATGCTGGTAAAAATGCGTCAATTGCACAACATCATCGCCGCAGGCCCCAATCAGGACTACACAGAAGAAGACCTCACCTCGATGAAACAGGAGCTTGCCGGCATGCAGGACCTCGTCGTCGAGACGCCGGCGCAATTAGATAAACGCCTGATGGTTATCGAGCGAATCTTTATACAATATGAAAAAACCAAACGAAGCCTTTCCAGCGCCAACCTGCGTCTTGTCGTTTCCATCGCTAAAAAATATCGAAACCGCGGTCTGAGCTTCCTCGACCTCATTCAGGAAGGCAATACCGGCCTGATGCGGGCGGTTGACAAATACGAATACCGCAGGGGATATAAATTCAGCACCTACGCGACCTGGTGGATTCGCCAGGCCATTACCCGCGCAATCGCCGACCACGCCCGGACGATTCGCATACCGGTCCATATGATTGAGACGATGAGCCGGCTGCGCACCGCGGGCAAGGTCCTGACGCAACGCCTGGGCAGGGAACCAACCATTGAGGAAATCGCCAAAGAAGCCCAGATGAGCATCGACGAAGCCCGCAGGGTAACGAAAATCTCTAAACACCCGATTTCCTTGGACAGGCCTATCGGCGACAGCGAGGACAGCAACTTCGGCGACTTCATCGAAGACGACGCGGTCGATTCCCCCGTCTCAACCGCGACACAATCGATGCTCAAGGAGCGAATCGACCACATCCTCCGAACGCTTTCTTACCGCGAACGGGAAATCATCAAGCTGCGTTACGGTATCGGTGACGGCTATACCTACACGCTCGAAGAGGTCGGCAGGATTTTCAAAGTTACGCGCGAGCGAGTCAGGCAGGTCGAGGCCAAGGCCATTCGAAAGCTCCAGCACCCCGTCCGCGCAAGAAAACTCGAGGGCTTCCTTGACCACAAACATAACATACCAATCAAAATGTAAAATGTAAAATGCAAAAGAGAAATCAAATATCAAAAAGCAAAAAGTAAAAATGTGGAAAAAGACAAAATTGAATTACTCCTTTCCGCCTTTTTGATATTTACTTTTTAATTTTTGCATTGCTTCGCGGGCGATTAGCTCAGCCGGTAGAGCAGCTGACTCTTAATCAGCGGGTCGGAGGTTCGATTCCTCCATCGCCCATTCAGGAAATCAGCCATTTTTCATATCTGGCGTCTTTATAAGCACGCCAAGTCGAGGTTTTTGACGGCGGCGGTCTCGTCGGGTCTGCAAACGGGTGTTGTTACGGGGGCGGCCTTGATTTTTTCCGGCTCTTTGAGTGAAATGGCTGCGATATCCTTCATCGCCTCGATAAATGCGTCTAAAGTTTCCTTGCTTTCCGTTTCTGTCGGCTCGAGCATCATCGCATCCTTGACCGTCGTCGGGAAGTACACCGTCGGCGGATGAAAGCCCCTGTCTATCAGCGCCTTGGCGACGTCGAGCGCGTGAACGCCCGAATCGAGCATTTTTTTTGAAGGGCTTACGACACATTCGTGCATACATATCGTATCAACAGCCGGCTCAAAATAATCGCGTAATTTCACTCGTATGTAATTCGCGTTCAGCACCGCGTTTTCCGAAACCCGCACCAAACCCTCCTTGCCTAACATCAGGATATAAACGTATGCCCTGAGTATTACCGCGAAGTTGCCGTAAAAAGGCGCTATGTAGCCGATTGATTTTGGCCTGTCGTATTCCAGTGCGTATGTGCCGTCGTCGCGTTTTACCACAAGCGAAACAGGCAGGTAATCGACAAGTTTTCCCCTTACCCCTACAGGCCCCGCGCCGGGCCCGCCGCCGCCATGAGGGGTGGCGAATGTTTTATGCAGGTTGATATGAACGATATCGAACCCGAAATCAGCAGGCCGGGCCTTACCCACAATAGCGTTGAAGTTTGCTCCGTCGCAATACGTAACGCCATCAACGCTGTGAATCAGGTCGCAAATTTCCTTAACGTTGGGGTCAAAAAGTCCTAAGGTATTCGGGCAGGTCAGCATCAGGCCCGCGACCTCGTCATTGAGGGCTTTTTTGAGGGCGTCGATATTCATTACGCCTTTATCGGTGCTGGCTATCGGCACAACTTTATATCCCGCGATGGCCGCGCTTGCCGGGTTTGTTCCGTGGGCGCTATCGGGTATTAAAACCGTTGTCTTTTTATTTTTTTTGTCGCGGTGGTAGGCCGCCATTATCATTATGCCGGTCAATTCCCCGTGTGCCCCCGCCAATGGCTGCATCGTAAAACCCGCCATACCCGTTATCTCTCGCAAGAGTAAATCCATTTCGTAAAGCACGGCCAATGCCCCCTGCGTAAGCATTCCGCCTCCGCGTAACTGGGGAAGCAGCGGGTGCAGGTGTGCAAAACCCGGGTATGATGCGATACGTTCCGTAACCTTTGGGTTGTATTTCATCGTGCAGGAGCCCAGCGGGTAAAAATTGGTATCGACGCCGAAATTCCGGCGGGATAATTCCGTAAAATGCCTTACCACGTCCAGCTCGCTCAGTTGCGAAATCTCCGCCGGCTGAGCGCGAAGAAATTCCTTCTTAATATTTATCGTTTCCGGAACGTCACTTTGCGTTGTCCGAACGCCTCTTCTTCCCGGCATACTTTTTTCGAAAATCAGCTTCATAATACGCTTTCTAATGCCTCTGCGAACATTCCGATTTGCTGCTTTGTCCGTTTTTCCGTAACGCATACTAACATACTGTTTTTCATATCGGGGTAATACCGGCTAAGGGGAAAACCCGCGGCAAAACCCTTTTCAATCAATTTCACAATCACGTCCGCCGCGTCTTTAGGTAAATCCAGCACAAATTCATTGAAAAACCATTTTGCCCCGAAATGCGGCTTAACCCCCGGTATCGCAGTCAGCCGGCTATAAGCGTAACTGGCCTTGTCCGCGCAAAGCTGGGCCGTCTGGCGCAAGCCCTCTTTTCCCATCAGCGCCAGATACACAAGGGCAGTCATCGCGCACAATGCTTCATTCGAGCATATATTCGACGTCGCTTTTTCTCTGCGAATGTGCTGCTCCCTCGCCTGAAGGGTCATTACGAAACATTTATTACCATTGCGGTCAACGGTTCTGCCGATAATCCTGCCGGGCATTTTGCGAACGTATTCCATTTTTGTCGCCATAAATCCGAGGTATGGCCCACCAAACGACATCGTCAGCCCCAGCGATTGCCCCTCTCCCGTAACAATATCAGCGCCCATCGCCCCCGGCGTTTTGAGTATCCCCAGCGATATCGGGTAACACGACACTATCAAAAGTGCACCCTTTTTATGCGCCGCCTCGGCGATATCGCTGAAGTCGTCGATACAGCCGAAAAAATTCGGGTTCTGCAAAATCACCGCTGCCGTCTCGTTATCTAATTTGGCCATTATCTGTTCGCGGTTGACCTGGCCCGTCGCGCATTGCGTCTGCACGTGCTCGATTTCGAGGTTGCGTGTGTATGACTCAATCATTACGCGGTAAATCGGGTTTACGCTCGTATCGATGATTACCTTGTTCCTGCCCGTGGTGCGTAGCGCCATCATCATCGCCTCATACATCGCGGTCCCGCCGTCGTAAAGCGATGCGTTGGCGACCTGCATATCGGTCAATCTGCAAATCATCGACTGGTATTCATAAATCGCCTGCAATGTCCCCTGCGAAACCTCCGGCTGATAGGGCGTATAGGCCGTATAAAATTCACTCCGCGAAATAATCGAATATACCGCCGCAGGTATGAAATGGTCGTAAAACCCGCCTCCTAAAAACAGCGTCAAATCAATCGAGTTTTTCCCCGCGAGGGCCGCAAGCGTTTCCCGCACCTCCTGCTCGGTCAATCCCTGCGGCAAATTAAGCCGGGAGCACTGAAATTTTTTCGGTATATCCGAAAATAATCGCTCCATCGTCAGCCCGATTTCGGCCAGCATCTGCCTTCGCTGCTCATCTGTATTGGCTATAAACGGCATACCTCACCATTTTCTATTTATTATTTATGATTTATTGTTTTTTGCCGAAGGCAATTCCTAAAATCATAAATCATAAATTATAATTCATAAATAAACTGCTATCTGTGTTTAAAGCCCTTTGAGATACTCCTCATATTGGGTCGCATCCAAAAGGCCCTTTAAGACCTGCTTGTCGGTTATCCGTATTTTGCAGAACCACCCCTGCCCATAGCAGTCGTCGTTAATTATTTCGGGATTAGTTTTGAGCTTGGTATTCACCTCGGTAACCGTGCCCGTAATCGGCGAGAAAATATCGCTTGCCGCCTTTGTGCTTTCGACTACCCCGATTTCGTCTTTCTGGACGACCTGTCTGTTTACGGCGGGCAATTCCACGAAAGTAATCTCACCCAACTGCTCCTGCGCGTGGTCGGTTATGCCGATAGTCGCGATATCGCCTTCGACTTTCGCCCATTCGTGTTCTTTCGTATAAAGCAAACCTTTGGCAACCATAATTTGGTCTCCGTCATTAAAATTTCTCAAACCTGCTTACGACTTTTCCCGCGATTTCCGGCTCAAGATGCTCACCGCATTTTACGCTTTCTTTTTTACCTTTACTTTTCTGGCTTTCACTTCTTGCCAGATAATACACGCCCGCGAACGTCCCTTCCACAATTTTGTTCTTTTCCACATACACAAGTGCAATCTGGCGATTACCCGCTCCGGCACTACTTAAAACCCAGCCGACGCATTTTCCGTCAATTATCACGCCGTCATTTTGCCTTACGGGCCTGACGCCCTTTTCTCCCGGCAATTCGATTCTCGCTATTTTCATTTGGTAAATTTTGGCTTGTTGCTCGGCTATCTGTTTGCCGATGAAAAACTCCTTATTGAGCTTGACCGCCCAGCCGTATCCCGCCTCGAAAGGCGATATGTTAAACGGCCCGTCAAGCTCGTGACCATACAGGGGTAATCCTGCTTCCACACGCAAACTATCTCGTGCGCCAAGTCCGCAGGGAACCGCTCCCGCCTCAATCAACAGATTCCACAGCTTCGCCGCTGATTCAGGATGCACAAAAAGCTCGAAACTGATTTTTGCCCCCGTATATCCCGTCGTCGAAATAATACAATCGATGCCCGCAAGTTTAGTTTCAAAAAGCGTAAAGCTTTTCAGGTTTTGCGCCTGTTTACCAATCGCCCGGTCAATTTTACCCAGCACGTTCGCCGACTCAGGCCCCTGCAATGCAATATCAACCCGGCAGTCCTGTCCGGCTCTAATATCCCGCATATCCCGAATGGTAACTGCCCGGTAAGCCCCCAGGTTCATCCTGGGGGTTAAAACCCCCAACATAAAGTTGGGGGCTTTCTCTGCGTTCTCCGCGGTGAAATACCTGTCCACTACCGCCAGATACGCATTAATTTTCGGCTCATTTGCAGCGTTTACCACGACCATAAATTTATGAACGTCTCGCCGGTATATAATGATGTCATCGAGGATATTGCCTGCCGCGTCTAAAATGTAGCTGTATTGAGCTGAGCCGATTTGAAGCTTGCTAACGTCATTTGTCGTAATCGCGTTAAGAAACGCCTCTGCTTTTTTGCCGGCAACCTCAAGAATCCCCATATGCGTGCAGTCGAAAACCCCCGCCCTTTGCCTGACCGCCGAATGTTCGGCGCTTATTGACGAATACCACAAGGGCATCAGGTAGCCGGCAAACTCGGCTATGTGCGATTTATTGGTGAGCTTGAGATGCTCATCATATAAGACACTGCCTATCGGCGGTTTTGCTTTCGCCTCAAAATTAAACGTTCCTGCTTTCTGCATACTTCGGTAACGATAAGGAAATTCATTTCAAAGTCAAGAACCGAAATCGCGAGTGAATAAATTTGACAGTTTAAGCCAGCCGATTTACAATTTCCGTCTAAATCAATGTTCCAAAGGAAACCGGCGCGTCGCGAAAGACGGCTTATGGTGAGCGAAGTCGAACCACTATGGCAGGAGTAATAAAGGAAAATACAGGCGGCAAGCGAACCGGCAAACGTATCGAGCCGGTAAATAGCGCCGCGGCGTCAGGGAAGACCCCTTTGGAAAATATAGCGGCGCTGACCAGCAAGATTATGCCCGAATCATTGACAGCCGAAGCCGCCGTGCTCGGCTCAATGATTATCGACCCCGTCTGCATAAGCGAGGTCGTCGAAATCCTCAATCGCGACGCGTTTTACCGTATTGAGCACCAGTTGATTTACGACGCAATCATCAATCTTTACGAGAAAAACAAGGGTGAGGGTATCGACGGCGTCCTGCTGCGGGACGAGCTTGAAAAACGAAAGCAACTTGAGCAGGTAGGCGGTGTTGAGTATCTGGGCAAGGTCCTAAACTCATTGCCCAGCTCCGCCAACGTCAGCTATTACGCAGGCATCGTAAGAGACAAGCAAGTGCTCCGCGACCTGATACAAACCGCTACCGATATACTCAATGACGCCTACGACCCCACCGGCGAATCCCTTGAAAAACTCGACGAGGCCGAACAGCGTGTCTTCGCAATCGCTGACAAGCGAGCCACAGGTCAGGCGCTGGCGATTAAAGACCTTGTTACGCACGCCTACGAATTAATCGAAAAACGCGACGGCAAACACGTTACAGGCCTGGCCACCGGCTTTACTATGTTAGACCAGCTCACCTGCGGCCTGCAAAATGGCGAACTGATTATCATTGCAGGCAGACCCAGTATGGGAAAAACCGCTCTTGCCCTCAATATCGCGGAAAACCTGGGTATTGTCGAAAAAATACCTGTCGCCATTTTCTCGCTCGAAATGGGTCAGCAGCAATTGGCGGAACGCTTCCTTTGCAGCGTCAGCCAAATCGACGCTCAGCTTGTCCGCAAGGGAATGCTTTCGACGGAGCATTACAGTAAACTGGTCGAGGCCTGCGGAACCCTTTCGGCAGCGCCTATATACATCGACGATACATCGGCACTGACGCCGCTTGCACTTCGCGCCAAGGCAAGGCGCCTGAAAAGGCAGTATGGCATCCGTTGTATCTTCGTTGATTACCTGCAATTGATGCATCTCGACGCATATCGAATCGAATCCCGCCAACAGGAAATCACGACCATATCACGTCATTTGAAGGCAATGGCACGCGAACTGAATATACCAGTTGTAGTGATGAGTCAGTTGAATCGTGCCCCTGAGGGGCGTGAGGGCCATCTTCCAAGACTAGGCGACCTGCGTGAAAGCGGGAGTATCGAGCAAGACGCCGACGTCGTTATGCTGATTCACCGCGAGGATTATTATCACAGCGGGGAAAAGGATTACGAGCAGACGCATCTTGCAAAGCTGCTCATCGCCAAGCAGCGAAACGGCCCAACAGACACAGTTGATTTGGCGTTCCTCGAAAAATTCACGCGTTTTGGAAACGCCTCGTTTACGGATGAGCCGTCCGGTGCTCTCGAGCAAACTGGAACTCAGGAAACGCCTTTTTGAAAGGCAAACGTGAAAAAACTCTGGTGTAATTTTTTGGTTATTGCGGTGATAGTCCTGGCGGGGCGGCAATTGGCGTTCGCTGAAGACCAGAACTCACCGACAGGCGAAATTTCGCCTGCCACACCTGACGCAAATCAAAGTGTCCCAAAGGCCAATGTGAACGATTTTAATGTGCCGATAGCCCTGATTCACGTCGAGGGCAACGTCAGCGTTAAGACGCCTGAAATTTTAGCGAGGGTCCGAACAAGGCCGGGCGATATATTCAATCCCGCCGTCGTAACCGAGGACACAAAACGCATAGCGGAAATCAAGGGTATCGAATACTGCTATTACAACACAAAGCCCGTTGACGGAAATACCAGCGCGCCGATAGACCTGACCTTCGTCGTCGTCGAAAAAAATATCGTCAGGAAGATTGATTTCAAAGGCAACAAGGCATACAGCGCCAAAAAACTTAAGGACAAGCTCGGCTTCAAGGTCGGCGACTATCTCGACCCGGTTCTTGCGCAGACCTACACAACCACCATCGCCGAGTATTACAGAAAAGAGGGCTTTCCTGAGGTCGAGGTCTCTTTAGACAAAGCTCAAATACCGCAGGGTAAGGTTGTCTATGTTGTCAAGGAAGGCCCGCGGGTTAAAATCGTCGCGGTAAATTTCTCGGGCAATAAAAATCTCAAAACAAGAGAGCTTAGAAAGACAATTAAATCCAGCACGCGAAGCTGGGTCTTCTTTTCGAAATACTATAAGGAAGAGGAATTGAACCAGGACGTCAGTGCACTGTCAAAGGCCTATCAGAGAAAAGGGTATCTCAACGCTAAAATCGAGGCCAAACGCCAGTTTACCGCAGACAGGAAAAAGCTGCGAATTACCTTTGTTATCGAGGAGGGCGTCGCCTATAAGGTTGAGGATTACGTTTTTACAGGCAATCAGCAGTTCGACAATCAAAAACTTTACGGCCAGCTTAAACTTCTTAAAGGGCAAACTTACAACGAGCAGTTGGCCGAATCCGATACTAAAAACCTTGTTAAGCTCTACAGGGAAAACGGCTTCATCGACGCGACGGTGGAGCGGGGCATTAAATTCGTTTCCGATAAAACTGTCGCAGTCGAATACACCATAAAAGAAGGGGAGCGTTTCCGCATAGGCCAGGTAACAATAACCGGCAACGAGCACACACAGGACAAAGTAGTTCGGCGAATCCTCGATGAATACGACTTCCAGCCCGGTAAATGGTATAACGGCGACATCGCCAGGGGCGACGGCAAGGGGTCGCTTGAGAAAAATATCCAGCAAATGCTGCTCACCGAGCGCGATGGGGCTGCAATCACCCCGACGGGCAAGGCCCCGGGCCAAAAAGACGCCCTGGCAAATATCATCGAAGGCAAAACCGGTATGGTAATGTTAGGCGCTGGTATATCCAGCGACAGCGGCGTCATAGGTCAGCTCACCTTCGAGCAGCGAAACTTCAATATCAACGACCCGCCGAAAACCTTCTCGGATTTTATTACCGGCGACTGTTTCAGGGGCGGCGGACAAACGCTGCGAATCTCATTGCAGCCGGGCACCGAAGTCAGCCAGTATTACATAGATTTCACGGAGCCGTATCTCAACGACAAGCCCGTCGCTCTCGAGTTGGCCGGCTCAAGCTGGGAAAGGTTCCGGGAATCATATATCGAGGGCCGGCTGAAGGGCTTCGTCGGCTTCGATGAACGTTTTAGGGATAAATGGCATCACAGTTTGGGATTTAGGGAGGAGGATGTTTCAATAACTCATATCGACGACGACGCACCGCGGGAAATAAAAGCGGTCAGAGGCGATAATCTTCTCACCGGCGTCCGCCTCGGCGCAGGCCGCGACCTTACCGATAACCGGGTTAGGCCGACGACCGGGGAAAATTACGACTTCGGATACGAGCAGGTTACCGGCGATTTCACCTTCGGATTAGCGTCCGCCACTTATAGAAGATACTTTACGATTGCCGAGGATTTGGCCGAAAACAAAACGATTCTCGCCACCAAACTTCTGGCTTCGACGACGGTAAGCGATGCCCCGCCTTTTGAAAAATTTTATGGAGGCGGCACCGGTGCCTACGGTATCCGCGGCTTCGAGTACCGGGGTGTCAGCACAAGGGGGCTTAAGACAAAAGGCAGCGAAAACCCCTTTGACCTGACAACTCCTACAGAGCGCAAAGACCCCATCGGCAGCGACTGGATATTTCTCGCTAACGCCGAGGTTGCTGTTCCGCTGGCAGGCGACAGCATTTCCTGGCTGTTTTTCGTTGACTCCGGCGCTATCGATACCGGCGGCTACCGCGTGGGCGCGGGCTCCGGTTTGCAGATAATGATTCCGCAGTGGTTCGGGCCGGTCCCTATGCGGTTCGAGTTCGCATTGCCGCTTATGAAAAGCGAAGGCGACAGAACGCAGGTCTTCAGCTTCTCGGTCGGAACCCTGTTTTAAGTTGAAATTAAAAATGGGCAGCCCCCTTTTTATATCTTACCCCTGTGTATCGGGATTGCTAAATTCCCGCTGGACGGTAAAATAACTGCTGTGTATGGGATCAACCATCAATAGTAAATACGAAAGGATGAAAAATGAAATCTAAGCTGACGGTTCTTGTGGTTTGTGCAACGATTTTGACTTTGGTTAATGTAACTGGCGGGGCGGATAAATCCCCGGCGGTTTCGGAAGGCAAATGCCTCAAAATCGGCGTTGTGAGCGTCCGCAAAATTTTCGCGGACTGCAAACGCAACGTTAAATACCGTCAGGACCTTTCTGCCGAACGGGATAAAATGGCGGCCGATCTTGAAAAGCTCTCAAAGGAAATCGACGCCGACAAGGCCTCACTTAAAACATTGAAGCAGGGCAGCACCGACTACACCGCTATGATGAAGGAAATCCTCGAAAAGCAGGGCAAGCTCCAGGCACTGCAGGAATTCTACAAACGCCAGATGGATATGCGCGAAAGCCAGGTTATCGAGAATTTATTCAAAGACGTCCTTAAGGCAACAACCGAAGTCGCGAAAACCAAAGGACTCGATTTGGTTCTTGAGCGAAGTGACCCCGACCTGCCCGCATCGAATTCCAATGAGCTTACGCTGACAATCAGCACTCATAAGGTTTTGTATGACGCCGGCTGCCCTGATATTACCGATGAGGTCATGGCGAAAGTTGACGCTAATTCCCCGTAAGACGGGGTTAAGATTATGGAATTAACGGTTAATGAACTTGCAAAACAGCTCAAAGCCGAACTGATTGGTGAAGGTAGTGGTCTAATTCGCTCGGTCGGGCCTCTTGGCGCCGCGAACCAGGCCGCTGTAACGTTTGTTACCGGCGATAAATTTCTCAATGAGCTTAAACAATCCCGCGCAGGGGCGGTGCTCGTGGTAAAGCCGGTTGTTCCTGATAAAATCGGGGCTACGCCTCAATTAGTGGTCAAAAATGTCAACGCGGCGCTCATTGAGGCGCTCAAAATTTTCGCTCCGAAACTACAGCCGGCAATACCGGGCGTTCACCCTGCCGCCGTCGTCGCCCAGCAGGTAAAACTCGGTAAAAATGTGTCAATCGGCCCCTGTGCAGTTATTGAAACAGGCGTCGAAATCGGTGATAACACCATCATTGCTTCCGGCTGCAAAATAGGCCAGAATACCAAAATAGGCGTCAATACCCGCCTGGACAGTAACGTTGCCGTTTATCATAATTGCGTTATCGGCAATTCCTGTATTATTCTGGCCAATACCACGATTGGCTCAACCGGTTTCGGCTACTATTTCATCGACGGCGCCCACCGGCTTATTCCGCACAACGGAATTGTCGTTATCGAGGACTTTGTCGAAATTGGCGCTAATTGCTGCGTTGACAGGGCAAAATTCGGTGAAACTCGAATAGGCGCAGGAACCAAAATTGACAACCTTGTTCAAATCGCCCATAACGTCATAATCGGCAAATGCTGCCTGATAGCGGGGCAATCAGGTATGGGCGGCAGTGTCAAAATCGGCGACGGCGTTGTCCTGGCAGGGGCGGTTGGCATTATTGATAATATCGAGATAGGCGACGCGGCTATCGTTGGAGCTCGAAGCTTCGTGATAAAAAGTATCGAGCCGGGAATGCACGTTTTGGGATCACCCTCCATCGAACACAAAGAAGCGCTGCGGGTGTGGGCCGGCACACAGCGACTGCCCAAACTTATGGAACAGGTCAAAGAATTATCCGCAAGAGTGGAAAAACTTGAAACTGCAAAAAACAATAGCGGGCCCGGCCGCTCTTAACGGCAGGGGCTTATTCAACGGCAAGGACGCCAAAGTTGTGTTTAGGCCGGCGCCTGCCGATACCGGCGTGTATTTCGTTCGCATCGACGTGGCGGAGCCGGTCCGCATAAAGGCCGTCGCGTCCAATATCGCCGAAAGGCCAAGACGCACGGCGCTGCGAAAAGGCCCCGTCAGTATCGAGACGGTCGAGCATTGCCTGGCTGCCGTCAACGCGTTGGAAATAGATAATCTCACAATCGAGGTTGACGGCCCCGAGTTGCCCTCGCCCGACGCAAGCGCTATTGATTATTTCAGAACACTCAATCAGGCGGGTCTTGTCGAACAGCAGTCGCCCAGGCGTGAATTCGTAATCGCCGAGCCGGTTTCGATTATATCGGGCGACGCCTCGATTTACGCCCTGCCCGATTCCGACGATGCGCTAAATATCACTTATGACCTCGATTATGGCGGCCACACCGGCATCGGCAGGCAGATTTACAGCTGCCGGCTTACGCCCGAGGGTTTCGAGAAAAACCTCGCCCGCGCCAGAACCTTCCTGCTCGAAATCGAGGCAAAACAATTTCAGGCACGCGGAATGGGCACGCACCTGACGCCGCGAGATATTCTCGTCATCGATTCCGACGGCCCCATCAAAAACTCATACAGGTTTCCCGACGAATGCGTCAGGCATAAAATCGTGGACCTCATAGGCGACCTGACGCTGGTCGGCAGGGGGCTGCGAGGCAGAATCGTCTCTTATAAAAGCGGCCATTCACTCAACCAGCAGCTTGCCCATAAGCTTTACGAGGCCGCCGAACGACAGGAACGCACCACCCGC
>JBELAA010000052.1:0-11625 GCA_049509315.1 Sedimentisphaerales bacterium
TTGAGCACGAATAGCAGACTGAGCCGGATGCTGTCAGACAGCGGAGAAAGTATGCTTATGAAATAAAACGGAAGAAATGAATCATAACCGTTGACAACTGACCTCATAGCAGCCCCCAATTTACGAAGCCTTGCGCAGTCCCGGCTTTCTGGGCGGGATTGGGGAGGGTTACTTTTCATCTGCTCTGTAAAATGGCTGCGGTAAATAACATCGTTTTATAAATTCCTGTTCCCTGCGGGATAGTGCCAGCACGCCGCCGAATTGTGTCGCCCGGCTGCGAACAAAAAGGGAACCGCTTATAACCTCAGCGATTGCCGACACGTTTTCCCTGTTGGCTGCAATAAAAAGCCCCAAATTCTTAACTACGTAAGCAGCGGGTAAACCATTCCCTTTTTTCAGAATCGGTTTCAAGCCGGCGACAACTTCATCGAGTGACGAAATCCAAATCGGCGCCCCGCCCGCGTAAACAATCTCAGCAGCGCTCAACGGCCCTTTTGCCGGTAGTTTGGCCGCGTCCTTTCTGCTGATAAACTCGGCGATATTACTGTTGTAGAAGAAGCTCACGTTTGGCCGGTATCCGCTTAAGGTTGATATTGCGCCGGCTATTGCGATTTTCGCGGCTTTAACGTCTTTTTCAGCAGGCCGGCGGCATAATACCACTCGCCCCGGCAGATTGCTTTTACAGCGATTTATAACGCCTTGCGTCAATCGTATCGCTTCATCAGGGGTCTTTGCGGAGACAAATAACCCGTGTTTGGCAAGGAACAGCACCGAAGGCGTGATTCCCAAACGTCGCTGATAACCATTTATCAACTCCTCGGCCTTTTTTGCCAAAGTAAGCCCTGATGAGGCGTGCGGAATCCACAATGGTGAATAATTCACGTTTTTAAAAAGCTTGGCAATTTCAGATTTACCGTTTTTGGCGCTTGTATATGCCCCTATGGCCGTGGGGTGAAGGTGAATTACGCATTTACCGAGAAGTGCGTGCAAAGGCGCCTCAATAGACGGCTTAATATCCCCAGCGAAATTATCGTCGCAGGCGTTGAGCAAACGATTTGCAGTTTCACGTTCCCGTTTCACCGCCGGCAGATTAGTAAGCCGGCTGTCATTGATAATACTCAGGACCTTATCGAACCGCAGCCGGCGCCAGCCCTTTTTAATGCTCATATTCCGCAACGCCGTGCCGCTTGCCTTGATAAAGATATGCTTGCCGTCGTCTGTCTTGACCGATGTATTGCCGGAGCTACCCTGTGTCCAGGCGATTGGTTTCCCTGCCCGTCTCGACATCCTTATCAAATCCGCCAATGCCTTGTCTTTTTGTTGTCTGCTCATTGGCTGTAATTCTAACAGTTATACGGGCCTTTGAAAATAACCGGGGCCTGCCCCGCTTTCGCGTTGCAGGCCCCGAGTAACATACTGCAAAAACTACTACTATTTACTAACTACTGTTACGGCCAAAGTTGCTGATTCAGCCAGTAGCCCGCTAATACTGCGAAATCGTTGAAGTTGACAATCTTAACGGTTGGCCCGGTTGGCAGCGTAACGGTGTTGTTGCTGTTGAAGTTGGTCGGCTCATTGAATACCGCCTGCCTATTGCGCTTGCCGGTGCCGTCGGTTGCAAGATACTGGACTTCCGCATCGCTCAACGCCTTGCTGTATAACCTCATATCGTCGATTCTGCCCTGCCAGAAGCCCCAGCCGTTTGTAATAGCAGAATCGTTGGCGTCGCTGCGCTGTCCGATACGGACGGTATTGGCATTACCATCACCGGTCTCATTGGGACCCCATAAACGAGTAATGGTCGCGTCGGCCAACGCAACAAGTGGAACTCCGTTGACGTACATTTTCATGCTCGGGCTTATGTTCGGGTCAGGATTAACGCTGGTGTCATATACCAGGGCATAGTGGTTCCACTTGCTCGATATTAAACTGGGTCTTGCATGCTGCAAACCGGTCTCCTTGCTAATCCTCATATCTACCCATCTCAGCCACGGAGGCGCTCCGCCGCCAGGAGGCTGGATGGGAACCGCAAGCTGAGTTTCCATCGTCTGATTGTCCCCTAACGCTCCGCCAGTTACACCGGGAGAACTACTGTGGAACACAAGCACTGAAGCCCATATGTGCTCTTCCAAGAAGCTATCATTATGGTTCAGCCAGAACGTGAAGCTCTGACCTGTCCCAGTGCCAGGAACAACCGTATTCGGGCACTCAATCCAGGTATGGTAGCCGGGTTCCAGGTTAACGCACTTGCCGGTGCCGTTATGGCCTGTATATGACCAGGTGAATGGGCCCGCATTGTATAACGTGCCGTGTCTGCCGTTGCCAGAATCATCATTTATGATGTTGTTGCCATCTGCATTCTCAAACTTGTACCAGGCCGTCAGGTTTGCAGTGGTCGGGTCAACGTTGGAATCATAGACGAGATTCGGCTCATTATACAGCCAGTCGGAAGCAAAGTAGTATATGTCATGGTAGTTCACCACGCAGTCGGGCGTGGTATATCTGCTGTTGTCGCCGGAGGTAATGGGATTGCCTTGGTGAGGTCCTCCCAAATCGCCTGCAACCATAGATGTCAGGGGATATGTCGGGTTGCAATGCGAAACGTAAACCTTGAGGTTGGCAAATTTCATACTGCCCTTGCCAGCATACTTCGAGTCGAATTGAGATCCTCTAACGCCGATACCCAGGAATACTTTGCTTATACTCTTCAAATTGACGTCGCTGAAATTGGAATCGTTCAGAGCGACTTTGAATTCCCGGATGGCGGCATTGCCGGATGTTATAGTTATCGCCCTTTGAGCCGCATAGAGGTCGGATTTGAGAGTAACGAACCCGCTGTGACCGGCGGCGTCTGCAATACCCATATACATCTTGCCGTAGTTGGGGTCTTGTGTGGGGGCATTGTCTCCCCAAAGGGTATTGCCCACAGCACATGCGTCAAACTGGACGCCAAGCGCTTTCGGCACAAATACCCCGCCAAGGGTCCAGTCAATGCCGGTGGAACTGACGTAGCTGTAATCGAACATTGCCTCTGACCAGGTGGTGCTATACGTGCTGCCACTGTTGTCATAATTCATCGTCATGACGTTGCCGGCCACTGAAATAGTGCTGTTTTGGCTCGTCTGCCACGCTTTGGCAAAATCCGCCGACGAAGAGAAGTCGTCGATAGAGATAAACGCCGGATTAGGCATCTTGAAGTTCCAGACGGTGCCTTTCCACGGACTTCCGGCCGTTGCTGCATTGACTTCATCAACACGCCAGTAATATGCAGTGCCGGATGTCAAAGTATAATCCGGGAACAGGTTTTTAAGCGGATAGTTGGGGTCAGTCGTCTTGCCTCTGTAAAGTGGAGCACCGTTTGCTTCTGATGCGTGATTCACATCGCCCCAACTGGTGCCGAAGTAAACCCTGTGTCCGTCCACATCCGCTGCCAAAGCGCCTTTAGTCCAACTGAGCAAAGCTGATTGTGGTTTGAATGTAGCTTGTTGAGGCAGGGTTCCGGTTGCCGGAACAGGGTTAAACGCAGAGGGACTAATTGTTCTAAAGCGCCAAATTGTGGGCCTGTCGGTAGTATCGCCCGAAATATTATTTGCTTCTCCCCAGAAGCGGTTTGGTTCGTTTAAGTTCGGGCGAGGAACAGTAACCGTATTTACATCATTATATTCGTCAACCCTCCAGTAATAATCCGTATTGAGCGCCAGTGGTGAGGTAATCACATAGGAGGGGTTTTGAACTCTGCCCTTATTCGCAGAGGATTTTCGTTGTGCTACGAAGTTGAAACTCGTGCTGAACCATACCTGGTGGCCGCCATTGACATCGTTAACATTTACATCTGCCCATTTTCCGGGATGCCAGGTTAAGGTCGGCGTCAAGCTTACGCCGGTCTGATATTTCCTCGGCTCCGGATGGTAGGCGTTGCCGTCAGCGTAATCGCCATAGACGCCCACCACAAAACTGTGGACCGCAGGACCACCAAGCGCCATGCCGCGCGGGTTTGTTAAGTTTGACGCCCCGGGGCCGTTGCCGTTGTTCGTGGTCCCGGAAACTTGATATCCGCAACCGGTTCCCTTAGATGTATCTTCTTGTGAGTTCCATACCATCCCCCATATATATGGAGGTGCGGAAGCCCAGCCGACAGGTCCCCAAACCTCAAACGCATACGTGTGATTGGGCTCGAGGTCCACCCTGTCGTAATCGCTGAAATCAAGGTGCATAAGCACGTCACTATCCCATGAACCTATACCCAACAGCCCCCTATGCTCATTATCAATACAGGGGTCGGCAGTAAAATAGGGGCCTGACAAGAAGTCAACCGACCCGCCGTAAGGCCGCGCATCAGCGGGAACAATTGAACCTGCAGCCGGAGGGACATAGCCATACGCATCACAAACGTCGAAAATATGCACCGAAAATGGGTGATTTTGGTCTGGAGTAATTGTGCTGTCTATGCCGCCGCTTACGCGAATCGCAATACGGGTCAAAGCAAACCCATCAGTATTGCCGTCCGTTGAAAAGGTTTGAGTATTACTCCCACCGTTTACGGGGGTGTAGAATACTCTGATGGTGCCTGGACCAAAGTCGTTGGCATAGGCAGGCAGCTGATTAGGGTCGTTGACGGTCTTCGCCTTCGGCTGCACGCCGTTTTTGGTGCCGATTTTGCTCCACCCGCTTAAATCGGGCACACCGTTGAAATCGGGCCAATCCCCACCAAGATAATTTCCGCCTCCATCGAAATTGCCGAACTGGCCGTGCAAGTTGCAGTCGCCCGCATAGGTCATCGACGCCCAAGCCGGCGTAGACGCCACAAGAAACAACACTAACACAAAAGAACTAAAAACAAATTTTTTAGACATAATTTTGTACCTCCTTAAATTATTCTGTTATTCTTCTCGATTTACATATTTATCCTTGGCGTCCGCCGCCAAGATTTTATTTTTCCTTATAGTATAATCGCCCCAAAAAACCATGTGTTTTTTGCTGATTGAGATTTTTTCAGGCCGGCCTTTTTCCCGCCGGGCCTTCAAACTCAAAAACTTTCGCTGAGTTTGACGTTTTTATACACTTACTTCAAAATATCCGAGGCCCGTCCTCAACTTTTGGGACAGGCCTCGGTTTAACACATACTTAACTACCTGATACCTTGTCCATCTTGACTATTTTTTCCTGCGGAGCAGTGCCAAGCCGCCTAATCCGAGCAGAGACATTGTCGCCGGCTCAGGAACGGGAGGGCCTGTGAACTTAATGTTGTCTATAGATATTGTAGCCCCACCATCAGTAGAAGCACCACAGTTGTACGCAAAAATGAAATTCCCGTAGGTAGCGGCCTGTGTACCATACTCCCCGCCTGAATACGCGGTGTAGTCATACACAACGTGCACAGCTTGTCCAAAGGGAAGGCTGACACTCGAATTGGGCAGATCAGTCTGGCCGCCGTATTGATGTGGCGAGTCTGAGAATTGTTCGGAAATTCTCTCTATTTGCGCCCAGGTGGCTCCGTTGCTAGTGGCACGGACGTCAAATTCAATTTTGCTATGGTCCCAGTAAACGTCGCGTATATCTCTTCTTATTGTGAAGCCCCAACCGGTGATTGCTCTCGACAAACTGTAATCACCGCTCGTTGCCCAAGCGTCGTTAAATTGATACTCCGAGGTCATTACTAGAGGGTCATCAACATAAACGGTGGCGCTCCAACCTGTATTCGCGGTTGCTACATGGTCGGCCCAGCCATCATTTGAATTTTCAAAATTGCCGACAACCACATCGACGGCCTGTGCAGTGGCAACCATCATCAACGTGACACATAAAACTACTAACTTTTTACTCATTTGTACTCCTCCTTCTTCGTTATTAAACTTAACTCATTCTTCTTCTTTTTCTTAGAGGTTTTGGCCACAAGCCAAAAAACTTTGTGTTCTTGACAGACACGCTCTCTTCTCGGAAAATCGCGCCTGTCTCGAACAACACTAAACAAGCACTAATACTATCCCGAAACAATCGGGACTTACTTGACTTTCACCTTTTTATAACCTTGTGCTTGTCTAACACAAAACTAACGCAACTGTCTTCGTTGCTTTTGGCTTTACCCTCCTCACGAGAGGGGCCAACCGCCACACGCGGTTAAATCTGAATTGTATTGCACTTAATTCTTACTACTCTTGACAACTCCGACGATACCACATCTACCCCCGATATGTCAAGAAAAAAATGTTATCGGATGCTATTTTTTTGTGAACAATTTTTTATCTTTCCTAAGTCCATCACTGTCAAGGGGTTATAAAAAGGCCGGAAACGCCGTTTATTCGCATTTTATATGAAAAGGGGCAGGTGTTGCGACTTTGAAACCGCGAAAAGATTAAAATCATTTCGGAATTTTACCCAAAATAGCACAGCCGTCGCGTGTTACCAGAACATCATCCTCGATACGCACGCCAAGTTTGCCCGGCAGATATACCCCCGGCTCAATTGTAATGACCTCGCCTGCCTGCAAGACCCCCTCTTGTTTCGGCGATAACGAGGGTGCCTCGTGGATTTCAAGGCCAAGCCCGTGGCCGGTCCCGTGGCCGTAAACCGGCAATTTATATTTTTTCAAAACCATTCTCGCCGCGGCATCCACGTCCTTGATTTTGACGCCTGCCTTGACCATTTTGAACGCCGCTGCCTGCGCCTCCCTGACTGCGTTATAAACCTTACTGAATAATCCGCTCGTCTTGCCTGTCGTGAAACAGCGGGTTATATCACAGTTGTATCCCCTGAGACACACACCGAAATCTATAAGAATCGTATCGTTCTTGCGAAGCTTTCTGTCGGTCGGCCTGTGGTGGGGTCTGGCCGCATTCGGTCCAAAAGCGACTATCGTCTCAAAACCGATATGGCCGCCCAGTTTGCGAATCTCAAAATCCAGCATCCCCGCTAACTCATTTTCAGTCATTCCGGCTCGCATCCGTCTAATCGCATTACTAAGCGCCCGGCCCGCGATTTTGGCAGCGGTTTTTATCGCTGCAATCTCGCCGTCGTCTTTCACACGCCTGACCGTCTCGACTATATTTGCCACCGGCTTAATTTTACGTTTCAGCTCTTTTTTTAATGCCTCCAAATCAGCTATCGACGCTGATTTTTCTAACGCTATATTCTCCTCCGGCTTCTTGAGCAGTTTCACAATTGTCTTAATCATAGAATTTTTGCGGACTACAATCCTGCAATTTTTGCATTCCTTAGCCGCCTGCTCGCTGTATCTGCTGTCTGTGATAAGAACGACCACTTTAGGCAGCACAATTGCCCAACTATCCTCGCCCAAAAATCCGGTAATATAGGTAACATTGGCCGGCCTGGTAACGATTAGACAATCCACTCCAGCCCGCGACATCCCCTCGCGAACACGCCTGTGCCTGTTTTTCAACGCTCTGTCATTCATATTTATTATTTATGATTTACTATTTACGATTTATGAATTACCATAAACTGAAATCGTATGTTAAATCAAAAATCATAAATAATAAATAATAAATCTTTTATGCTTCTACCTATTCGCACAAACGTTCGGCCATATAGAACACCCTACGCCAATTACGCCCTGATTGTCGTCAACACAGTCATATTCTTCCTGACCTATTGGCCGCACCGGCTGCCTCTTTCGCAGACAGTCGAGGTCCTGCGCCCCTGGGCCGAGATATTTATGCTCACGCCCGCCCGCCCGCACCTGTGGCAGTTCATTACCTATGCCTTCCTCCACGGCGGTTTCCTGCACATAATCGGCAATATGTTCTTTCTGTATCTTTTCGGCAACAACGTCAACGACAAATTAGGCCACTTCAATTACCTCTGCTTCTACCTGGCAGGCGGGGTCTTCTCTGCTATCGGCCATACGCTCATAAACAGCACTCCCGTCCTCGGCGCAAGCGGCGCAATCGCCGCCGTAACCGGTGCATACCTGGTCCTGTTCCCGCAAACGCTAATCACTGTTGTTTACTGGTTTATCATTATCGGGACTATTGACGTTCCCGCACTTTTCTTCATCGCCTTCAAAATGATATTCCTCGATAACATCATTGCCCGCGTTACTCCCAACGTCGCCTACGACGCTCACCTTGCCGGCTACGCCTTCGGTATCCTGTGCTCCCTGGTTCTCCTGGCCACGGGGCTTACGTCAAGCTCCCATTTTGACCTGTGGTCGACGCTCAAGCAGTGGAACCGCAGGAGGGCCTACCGCGATGTCATATCAACGGGCTTCGACCCCTACACCGGCCTGGGCGGCGCAAAAAAAATCAAAGTCCGTGAGGTTACAAAACCCGAAAACCCCGAAATCGTCCACCTGCGGGAAGGCATCTCCAATTATGTTTACCAGCACAACACTCACAACGCCGCCGAACTTTATCTGCAACTGATAAACCTCGACAACGCCCAAATCATTCCCCGACAGCAGCTTCTCGATATCGCCAACCAGCTTGCCAGCGAAGGCCGGCACGAGGATGCTGCTCTTGCTTATGAAAAATTCCTCGCCAATTATTCCAATTATGAATATATCGAGCAGGTCCAGCTTATGCTCGGGCTGATTTACTCCCGCTATCTCGATAAGCCCGATTTGGCGTTACAGCACCTCGCCGTCGCTTCACCAAAGCTAACCGACCCCGCTCAGCTCCTCCTGTGCCGTTCCGAGCTCGACAAACTGCGTAACCAGTAATTTCACAATATGCCCCTATTTGGCCGTGATGTGCGCCCAGTATCCGCCCATGCTAATAATCGCCCATATCGCCGATATCGCAAGCAGCACTAATGATGCAATGGCTCGCAAACCTTTTTGCTTTGCCTGCCATACCACAATCGGCGAAAGAACGCCCGCCAGGCCGCTTAATACAAAGCCGACAGCCGTTAATACCGGGCTTAGCGTCAGCCCCATTTTGAAAATACCGACGCCTAATACAATCGCCGCGACGCCTGCGACAAGGCCATATAAAGCCAATGGCATAAGGAACCAGCCGCGAGCAAGCGCAAGGGCAGTGCCTAAGAATAATACCCCAAATAAAACCGACATCTCCCCGAACGCCATACTATATGGCTTAGGCAATGGCCAGGTAAACGTCATCACAAACCCGCATACCGTCGCCACAAGTCCCACGATTGCGAACGCCGGCGTCCAGTTGTTTTTGTCTTCACTATCCAGCCCCCACAACACAAAACAACTCAGCAGAAAATACCCCGCCGTCATATTGATTAGCAGCAGTGTCACATAATCAATCATCATACCTCGCCTTCCTTTCTTTAAATACACTGACTGACACGGACTGGAACACTGACTTACACCGACTTGAAACCATTTTGGTCTGTGTAAGTCCGTGTTAAAGTCAGTGTGAGTCCGTGTAACTTAAGTTATCATAACTTAAGTTACACGAAACTGTAATGCTTTCTCACTGCTTTTTTGACCTTCCACTTACATTCCAAATCGATGGGAAATACCACGTAATCGCCCGGCCCGAAACTCACCGAGTTCTTGCCGTCTGTTACGGTAACCTCGCCTTCTAAAATCAGGCAGGTCTCCTTTTCCGTATAAACCCAGTCAAATTCGCTCGGCTCACAAGTCCATATAGGCCATTTCCTGCACGTCGCCTCTTCCTGTTTTGTCGGCTTCCTCACCACCACGTCTTTTATCGTCGGCATATTGCACCCCTTTCGTTTTAAATCTCCGTAATTATACTGCGATACTCCGCAAAAGAAAAAGCAAATAGTAAAAAGCAAAAAGTAAAAATAATGAGGAAGATAAAATTGAATTGCTCTTTTTCCGCGTTTTTACTTTTTTCTTTTTACTTTTTACTTTACATTATGCCGGCTATGAACAGCGAACAACTAACTAAATTAAGAACCTGGTTCGACAAATTCGTCACCGGCCACTATTGCGATGACGAGTTCATCAACGCCAACGTCAAAATAAAACAGGAGCATACCAAATGCGTCTGCGAGGAAATGCTTTACCTGGCCGACGAATTGAAACTTAACGAAAATCAGCGATTGCTGGCCGAGACAACCGCTCTTTTGCACGACGTCGGCCGGTTCCCGCAATTCGTCAAATACAGGACATTTAACGACCCGCGAAGCATCGACCACTGTGCCCTTGCCCTCGAATTCATTCGAAAGGAAAACGTCCTTGCTGGTTTGCCCGATAACGAACGTCAGTTAATCGAAACCGCGGTCAAATATCACGGCGTAAAGGTTCTTCCCGCCAATCTGTCAGGCGATACGCTGTTATTTTCCAAAATGGTTCGCGACGCCGACAAGACCGACATCTACCGCGTTATTACCAGGGCCTATATCCAGCATCGCGACGACCCTGACAATTTCAAGCTCGAAATCGAATTCCCTGACCTGCCTGGCTACACCCCTGCGATTCTCGACGCGGTTCTTGCGGGTCAGCTTCTCGAATACAGGGATTTACGCTGCTGGAACGATATGAAACTCTGCGTCCTCGGTTGGGTTTATGACGTCAATTTTCCCGCCGCCCTCAAACGAATCCGCCAACGCGGCTACCTTGATTTGGTGTTAAGCTTCCTCCCCGATACCGCCGACACCCGACGCGTCCGCGAGAAAATCCTCACTTATGTTGACTCCCGCATCAGGCAATCAACTTGACTTACTAAGCCGACGCTCTTATCATACCCGCCGGAATTTAATAAAGGAGCTGTTATGGAAGCTGTTCTACAAACGAAAATTGAAAACCTACAGCCCAAACGCGGCAAAGTCCGGGATGTTTATGATTTGGGCGACAAGCTCATCATCGTCGCGACCGACCGCATAAGCGCATTCGACGTCGTTATGGCAAACCCCATACCGTATAAAGGCCAGGTCCTCACCCAGATTTCCCTTTTCTGGTTCGAGTTTCTGTCATCCTCAGTCAGTCATCACCTTATCACCGCCGACGTTGCCAAATTCCCCGCGCCGTTTAACAAATACGCAAAGCAATTGGCGGGCAGAAGTATGCTTGTCAAAAAAACCAAAGTTATGCCTATCGAATGTGTCATTCGCGGCTACCTCGCCGGCTCGGGCTGGAAGGAATATCAGCAGTCACAGACCGTCTGCGGCGGCAAACTGCCCCCCGGTCTGCGCCAGTGCGACAAGCTGCCCGAACCGATTTTCACACCCGCCACCAAGGAAGAATTCGGCAAACACGACGAGAATATCTCATTCGAACGCTGCGCCCAAATCGTCGGCGACAAAAACGCAAAATACCTCCGCGACAAAAGTATCGAAATTTTCAAAAAAGCGTCCCAATACGCTGAATCCAAAGGCATAATCCTGGCCGATACAAAATTCGAATGGGGCGATGTAAATGGAAAAACCATTCTAATCGACGAGGTCCTGACGCCCGACTCCTCCCGCTTCTGGCCCGCTGCTAAATATCAGCCCGGCCGGGACCAGGAATCATTCGATAAACAGTTCGTCCGAAACTACCTCGAAAGCATAAACTTCGATAAATCAGGCCCCGGCGTCAAACTCCCCGACGACGTCGTCAAAAAAACAGGCGAAAAATACATCGAATGTTACGAACTCCTCACGGGCAAAAAATTCAAGTTCTGATTTGCCCGGTAATCGGCTAAAATCAGAGAATATGAATGATTGGCTTCACAATAACCAGCGTTT
>JBELAA010000053.1:0-11512 GCA_049509315.1 Sedimentisphaerales bacterium
ATAACGATGTAAAAGGAGAATGGTTAAGAAATGAGGAATCTGGTTCCGAACAAGGTGTTTCTGACCAAGGGAGTGGGCAGGCACAAGTATCGTTTGAAATCATTCGAGGACGCACTGCGTGCGGCGGGAGTGGCGCAGCAGAATTTAGTGCAGGTGTCGTCGATTTTGCCGCCGAGATGCAAGGTCATAAGCAGAGAGGCGGGATTGAAACGGCTGACGCCCGGCGAGATATGCTATTGCGTTATGGCAAGAGCCGACACAGACGAGCACGGCCGACTGATTGGCACGTCGGTTGGTATCGCGATTCCCAAGGACCGCAATAACTGGGGATACCTCAGCGAAGTCCACGGTTACGGAATGAACGAGCAGGAGGCGGCGGATCTTGCGGAAGACCTTGCGGCGGGAATGTTAGGAACGACGCTGGGCTTAGAGGTCGACCCGAACAAGGCGTGGTCGGAAAAAGAGCAGGTTTACAGGCAAAGCGGGCTGATAATCAGGTCAAGCAATATCACGCAGACGGCGCGCGGTATGCGGGAATTGTGGACGACAACCGTGGCGATAGCGATGTTTTTGTTCGATTAAGATTGGCCACAGAAGCCGCAGAGTTTTTTAGCCACAGAGGACACAGAGGTCACAGAGATAAAAGAATAACCCCCAGGATAAACCTGGGGGCTTGCTTTGTAAATTTCAATGGCGAGGCAAATGGCGAAGGCGGAATTTTTAAGCGATGTACCGAAACAATACCGCGACCCGGCAAGGGCCAAGGTCGTGATTGTGCCGGTGCCATACGATAAGACAAGCACATGGGGGAAAGGCGCGGACAAGGGGCCAGCGGCGATACTGGATGCGTCAGCGACGGTAGAGAACTACGATATAGAAAGCGACAGTGAGCCATATAAGGTCGGGATATTTACCGATAAGCCAGTGAAGGAAAACAAGACGCCTGAGCAAATGGCTGCGGCGGTGGAAAAGAGGATCCGCGAGCATCTGGCGAAGGGTCGATTGCCAATCGTGCTGGGAGGCGAGCACTCAGTGAGTATCGGGGCGATACGGGCGGCGGCGAAAAAATATAAAAAGCTGACGGTTTTGCAGTTAGACGCCCATACCGATTTGCGGCAGGAATATCACGGGTCGAAATGCAATCACGCCTGCGTAATGGCGCGGGCGAGGGAATTGTGCCGGATTGTGCAGGTCGGGATTCGCAGTATGGACGCGGGCGAGAAACGGCTTATGGACAGGACGCGGACGTTTTTCGCGGAGGAAATCTGGGGCAAAGCTGAGTGGATGGATACGGTGACGGAGCTGTTAGAGGGCGACGTTTATATAACGATTGATTTGGACGTTTTTGACCCGTCGATTATGCCATCGACGGGCACGCCTGAGCCGGGGGGGCTGGGGTGGTATGAAGTACTGGAACTGATGCGGATGGTGTTTCACAGCAGTAACGTCATCGGTTTTGACGTAGTCGAGATGTGCCCGAACCGGGCAAACAAGGGGCCGGATTTTTTGGCGGCGAAATTAGTTTATAAATTGATTAGTTATAAATTCAGGTAGCACGTTTGAACATTTTGTCACCGGCGGGGGTATAATTTTTTCAGCGAGATGTTACGGGAAATTGACTATTTTGGCGGAATCGGTTACATTTAGCTTATGAAGGCGACTAAAACCAGACGACCGGTGAAAAGGGTAAAGGGGCGGGGAACCCGGCGTGAGTGGAAGCGTCCCAAGCAGCGGATGACGCCAGCCAAAGAGGAAATCAAGCCGAGATTGATTGCATTCGAGGTTACGAGGCGCTGCCGGTATCAGTGCAAGCATTGTCGGGCCAACGCCGGGCCTGGGGGGCAAACCGAGCTGACCACACAGCAGTGCAAAAAAATAATATCGTCGCTGGCAAGATTCGCAAAACCGATACTTATTTTCACGGGCGGCGAGCCGATGGAAAGGCCCGACCTTTACGAGCTTATCGCGTATGCAAGAGACAGGGGATTGCGCGTCGTTATGGCGACCTGCGGCTACCTGCTCGATGAGGCGGCAATGACGAAATTGAAAAAGGCGGGCGTCTCGGCCCTGGCGTTTTCAATTGACGGCTCGTCGGCGGACACGCACGACAAATTCAGGCAAAACGAAGGCGCATTTAACGCGGCAGTTCGTGCTGCCCAGCTTGCGAGACAGATGAAGATGCCGTTCCAAATCAATACCACGTTGAGCAAAATAAATTCCGGTGAAATCATCGGTATCACCGAGCTTGCAAAACGCTTAGGCGCGACGTGCTTAGACGTTTTTATTTTAGTGCCGACCGGCCGGGGAAGCGAAATTGACGACGCGGTGCTCGACCCCGTGCAGTATGAGGAATTACTTGGCGAGCTTTTGGGCCTCAAGCTGAAAGGCGATATCAAAATTCGCGTTACCTGCGGGCCCGCGTTTGCGAGGGTCTGCGAGCAGGCGAAGGCCCGCGGTCTTACCGACCACCCGTCGGGGTGTATGGGCGGCAAGAGGTTCGGCTTCATAAGCTGGCGGGGCGACGTCCAGACCTGCGGCTTTTTGGATATTTCGGCGGGGAATCTCGTTGAAAACGGGTTCAATTTCAGGAAAATCTGGATGGAATCCAAATTCCTAAACGACATCCGCAACGTCGAGTCGCTCAAGGGCAAATGCGGCAACTGCGAATTCGTCGGCACCTGCGGCGGGTGCAGGGCGCGGGCGCTGACAATGCTGGGCGACTATAAGGCGCCGGACCCCGTGTGCGGGTTTGTGCCGGGAAAAGGGAGCTAATTGCCCGTGCGCCTGTCTGATTTCGACAAACGCCTCTGTAATACCCTTCAAAACGGCTTACCCCTGACGCAGCGGCCATACGACAAAATCGCCCAAATCCTGAAAAGCAGCGAAACCAAAGTCCTCGAGCACACGCGTAAACTTATAAAACTTGGCGTAATCAGACGTTTAGGGGTGTCCGTAAACTGGCGGACAATAGGCAAAGAAAGCACATTAGTCGCGGCGCATATCGAACAAAAGGACCTGAAAAAGGTCGTCGGGGCAGTGAATAAATTGCAGGGCGTATCACATAACTACCTGCGGGAACATTATTTCAATTTGTGGTTTACGCTGCGGGCTGATTCGCAAAAGGAAATTGAAAAGATTTTGAAAAAATTGTCGAAACGATTCGGCGTCGAGTTTCACAATTTGCCGGTAAAGCGGGCGTTCAAACTGGACGTGCGTTTTGACGCTCGAAGCGAAGGGAGGCGGCTGCTTGCCAACAAAGAGGAAGAAAGAACACAGAACAAAGAACATAGAACATCGAATGCAGAACGGAAGATAAGTGAGATTGACAAGCGGATACTTGAACGCCTGGATGGGGGATTGAAGGCGGTCAAACGGCCGTTCGATTTTCTCGGTGAAGATGATTTTGAAGTTTACGACGCGCTTCTGCATATCGGGGAAATGATGCAGGAGGGGATAATCAGACGACTGGGGGCAATGGTGAATCATCATAAGCTGGGCTTTACGGCCAACGCGATGTTTGTATGTAAGGTTGATAAAGCCCGCGTGGTTAAAGTCGGGCAGCGCCTCGCGGAGCTGCCAATCGTGAGTCATTGTTACGAGAGGCGGGTTTTTAAGGGCTGGCCTTATAACCTTTTTGCGATGATGCACGGCAGGTCGCTCGATGAGATTCGCAAAATCGCCGAAAAATTTGCCCGCGAAGAGCATTTATCAAATTGGGACCTCCTCGCCACCGCCAAGCGTCTGCTTTATAACACAGGCCAAAAATAAACCATTTGCGAAACGAAACTGCCGCAGGGATTACCTCGCCTGCGGCAGTTAAAAGCCGGATATTTTGCGATATGTACTACCAGTTTTGCGTGCAATTGGGGTCTAACGGATTATTGCATCGCTTCCACTGTGGAGCGAAATCACTGAAGTCGATGAAATCAACGCTGCCGTTCATAGTCAGGTCCGCCCAGCCGCACCAGCCGTTCGAGCTGCTGCAATTACTGTGCAGCCAGTTATCCGTGAGGATTTGCAGGTCATAGAAGTTAACATAACAGTCGCCGTTGAGGTCCGAGTCGAGGCCTAATCCCCAGGCCTGAACGCTGGCGCAATTTCCAAATCCCCACAGATGAATCGTCGTTATAGATTGTTTGGGAAGCAATACCTTCGTCGAGGGAGAAAACGTGCCTATATAAGCAAAGTTGGCGTCGGATTTGGTCTGATATATGCCGGAATTCTGCGGCGTGTAGCCGGTCAGCGAAAGCATCAGGTTGATATCGGTGTCGGTAGAAGTGTTGATTATCACAATCGACGCGTTGGGTTCACAGGGGTCTTTAAAGGCCGTTATCCTCAAATAGTTTGGCTCGGAGTCATTGGCATCGGTGCGGTACCAGTTGGGGTCCGTGAATTTGGCGTAATGCTTAAATGTATAATAGTTTGGATTAATTACATAATTGGAACTGCCGTATGATGGAAGCGACACAAGGCTGTTGCTGTCATCTGCCCAAAAAAGAGTCCAGTGAATATATGAGCTTAATCCTTCATAAACCAGAGCATTATGCATAATAAGAGCCATATCCATAGCGTAATTGAAGTTGCCGTTTGCCCCGGTTAATTTTTGGTATTCGGTTTGAAACAGCGGCTTATAGCCATAATTCGTGCCGAAATCAGTCATTCCCGCTATAAAGGAATCGGGAGTATAGTAGTCGCCGCAACCGTAATAATGATTTGCAAAACCATAAGCATGATTGACATCTATGAGCGCGTTTATATATGCCTTAGTGCCGTCCCAGCTTATGGCTTCCGGGCCAATCATTTTCGGCATAGACGAACCCCATCGGGAATTGAATTCCTGCCAAACGGCTTCAAAGGCCTGGTTATAACCCGCATAGGTCGAATTCTCCGTAGGGTTGAACAGGCAGCGGTCATTGCCGTTCCAGTCAGGCTCGTTTTGAATACTGGCATAGTCAATATTTACACCATAGGTGCCAGACCATGCAGTAATACTATCGGCCCACCAATTCGCAAAGTCATCGTAAACATAAGCAGATGGACCGCCGGCGAGAGTTCCTTCGTCCAGTTTACCGGTACTTTTTAAGTAAGTCGGCGGCGACCATGAGGAACACAGAATTTTCAAGTTGGGATTACGTGCTAATGCTTTACTGACAATAGTGCGGATATTAGACATGTAACCAGAATCGTAATCATAGGTGTTTCGTATCCTGAAGATATCAAGCCCGAGGTCACGAAACAAAGTATTATAAAGATTGGTTCTGTTGGGCTCAGGTATCGCCAGCAGCCAGCCCTCATACCAGGCGACTGCGGCGCCGAAACCCTCGAGCTTCTGATGAGTTACATTAAAATTAACGTTGCCCGTGGCGTTGGGGTCGGCGAGCGGCGGTAGGATTATGTTGGCGTCATCGAGATAAATATCATTTAAGTCCGAACTTTCAACATAAAAATTCAGCGCTGTAATCGTGCCGCTCGCGGTGAGGGTGTAAGTACCGGAAATATACGACCAACTGGAGTTATTAGCAGGTCCGACGGCGCCCTGGGCATAATAGGTTGTGCCGCTATCTGTTTTTGCAAAGGTTAACTTAACAGTGGCGCTGGGCGAGGCGGTTTGGACCCAGCCGGAAACGTTATATGTCTGGCCGACTACCATTTTGTTTAAAACGCTTTGTTGAATTCCATTCCAGGTGTCAGTTCTGTTATATGCCCTGCCGCTAAGAGAGCCGCTATGCGGCGACGGACTCGATGAGACAGTAGTAAAGGAACCGCCAAAAGCGGACCAGCCGGTTGTCCCGCTTTCAAATCCGGGGTTGGTAAGAACGTTATTAGGATCACCATAGGATGTCCCAATTGACAGGGCCAAGATTAATAACCCAGTAAGATGTATTGATTTTTTCAACATTTAACTTAACTCCAATACATAATACGTATTTTACCAGTTCTTTGTGCAGTAGGAATTTTGTGGGTCGTTGCACGTCAGCCACTGATTAGCGAAGTCGCTTAAATCAAAAATATCAACAACGCCGTTCGGCTCGAAGTCAGCCCCGTCGCAGTTACCCGGGCCTGTGCAGGTATTGTCCAGCCAGTGGCCGGCTAATACGGCAAAATCGGCGAAAGTTACGTAGCAATCGCCGGTGCCGGCAAGGTCCGCGGGGAGGCGGTCTCCGTCGGCCAGTGCGTCGGCGCAGCTTTGATAATCGGGGGTCGCCGTCGCCTCGCCGGAATTGGTGCTTTCGTGGCCTGTTAAATCGACTGCAGTTACGACATAATAATAAGGTATCCAGTTGGTCAGGCCGGTATCGGTGTAATTGGGGCTTGTCAGCAGCGAACTGTTTACCTTGGCGTAACCGCCGCCCTGAGTTGTCGAACGATATACATTATAGCCGTTCATATCGGCCTCACTGTTGGCGTTCCAGGTCAGTATTACCGATTTATTACCCGCTGTCGCAATAAGTCCTATGGGAGCAGCGGGTGCCGTATCAACCGGAACCCCGGCCTTTAATACGAAACCGATAATCATTTGACGGTTTATAGTGCCTGAGAAGGTCGCGCTTGGTGTTTCGCTTGCACCAGTTGCGGCTTTGTAGCCAGTTACGCCGGTGGCAGTCGAAGACATAGTCTGGTCATTTCCTTCGGTAAAGCTGTTGTTAAGCGTATATGAGCCTGAATTGCCACAAGTAGCGCCGAGAACAACCATATCCCCGTTGCTTGTGGCAAACGCACCGGTTGTGACTGGATTTATTATGCTCCAGCCGTAGCCAAATGATCTGATGGTGGTTGTCTGGTTAACATTGGAGAAAAATGCGCTGGAGTAGCCAGAGGCGGTGGGTGCGGTGCCGCTCCATGTGGGAGTAAATGTGCTTGTAGTTGCGGCGGCTACGCCCGTCTCATTGAGGATATATGCCGCGGCGTATGCATAACCACTGGCGGCATTGCAATTATAATCAATAACCTTCGTCATTGCCTGCCCACCGTATGTTACAGAGCCGAGATTCATAGGACCACTCGTCAATTCACCGTGAGCGATGAAAATCAGAGCTCGGTTGTAGCCGGATTCTTTTGTGTGGGTGGTGCCTGTTACCCAGGAGCCGAGGATTTCGATATTGGTCGGCGGGGGCTGGGTTGTTGCCGACAGTGAGGTTGACCAGCCGGTTTCATTGAGGGCGGGGGCGCTGTCGCGTACCTTGGCTCTGAATGTATATTGAGTGCTTGGCGTAAGGCCTGAAGCAAGGTATGTGGGGCTGGATTGCCAGCCGCTGGTTTTGCTGCCGTCGGTTATGCACTCAAAATAGTATTGCACCGGCGGCGAGTAATCATCGGTGGCGGTGTTTGCAGTCATTGTGATTGTGTATGCCCCGGTTGCCGTGGGTGCTGATGCCCAGGTCGTCGGGTTGGGCGTCGGCGCATTGGTATCTGGCGGCAGGGTAGTAGCCGATAATGTGCTCGACCAATCGGTTTCATTGTGGGCGGCGGAGTTATCGTTTGCTTTTACCCTGAAGGAATAAGACGTGCCTGAATTCAAACCCGTCGCCGTATAAGTGGTGCTTAACTGCCAGCCGCTGGTCTTGCTGCCGTCGGTAGTGCATTCGAAATAATATTTAACCGGCGGAGAATTGGCGTCGGTTGCGGTGGTCGCGGTCATTATTATTGAATAAGGGCTATTTGGCTCGGGATTTGACGCCCAGGTAAGCGGGTTGGGCGTAGGCGGGGTGGTATCAGGCGGGCCGGCTGTGAAATTGGTATTAATGGTAATATAGGCGGTTGTCGTGTTGGGGTCGAGCTGGATTGTATGGACCTCGGTTGTCTCGCCCGCTTTTGACAATGTTATTTGATAAGTGCCGTGAAATCCCCTGAAATCGACTTTGCCGTTTGAATTAGAATAATTGGCATCATGTGTCGTCCACTCAGCGAGCAGGTCTATGTATCGCTGGCCTGCTGCGTTGATTGTCCAGTCGGTTTCAACAAGCTGGGCACTGGCCCTCCATTGTGAGCCGTCCCAGAACCCCCACTGGATTATGCCCGCAAATAAAGGATGGCTAAAGCATATGCGATAGAAGTTCTCAAGGTCGGTTGCCCGCTGAGTTACATCGGCCTGCTCGACATCAAACTCGGTAGCCATGATGGGCAGACCCAGGTCATCCAGCACATTGAGAACATTATTGTAATAAGTCTCGGCGTTGAAGGGCGACGCAACGTGGGCCTGAATACCGATGGCTTCAATCGGTGCTCCAAGATTTATCAGCCCCTGAGCGCGATTTCTATACGGAACGCCGTCATAGCCACCGAACGAATTTCCTGAATACTCATTCATCATGAACTTGCAATCGGGGTCTACCGAATGGGCCTGCTGCCAAAAATGTGCCCTTCCGGCTTCACCCAGACAATCGAACATATTACCGGAAAGCATCTCGTTATCGACGTCCCACTGGACGATTTGGCCTGCATAACGACCAACTGTGGTGTTAATACGGTCATCAATTTCATTCATCATTGTACTGGTTGGCGGATAAGTTGAACAAGCCAGACCCGATACCCAGCTCGGCGTCTGACCACCGGTCTCCCAAACAAGATTATGGCCACGCAAAATAAGCCCGTTGCTGGCGCACCAGTCGGCTATGTAGTCCGCCTGTGAAAAGGTCCAGACGTTGTTTGTACTCTCATCAGAGGACCATTTCATCTCATTTTCACACACCGCCCACTCGTAATGATTAAGGATGAAATTCCTGTAGTTGGTCTGGCTGCTTCCCGTTAAAGCCCCATAGGCGATGGCGGTGCCGAAGCCGAAACTGTGCTTTGTCTGCTGGATTTGCACGTTGACATCGGGAACGGGCGCGTTGCCTGTGCCGAGGATTGTAATTTCGGCGTTTCTTTTTCGGATTTGCTCAATTCTGGCGTTGGCGTCGGATTTCCAGTCGGCTTTGACCGCTATTGCCTGGCCTAAAACCAGCAAAAACAGCACTGCCGCAGTTATTTTTTGAGTGGTTTTTGCAAAACAACGATTCCCCGCAGACAATTTCTCTCTTTTCATCATCATCACCCCACAAAAAACGGTTAAAATTGATTATAGTTTGATTAAGACGGCGTGTGAAAACTGCATTGATATGCTGCATCCTTGGTGTATACCATTTTTTCATTATATCAAGATTTTTCGAGCCAATCAAGCTTTTTTTGGTGTTCTTATCGGCCTTTTTCAGATAAAAACCGAATAACCGGCCCAAAGAGTATGGTTAGGGGTTGAAAAGGCATTCTTTGTTACAGCACATTTGTTACAGCACATTGAGCAAACGCGGATTTTGGGGATGGCTATCGCTTCGAAATCCTCTTGTTTTTTCAGTTTTTTTAAGGTATAATGTTTTTTATGATGAAACTACCGGTTTCCTGCGTAATTGCTATGTCTTTTTTGGCGGGTTTGGCTGTTGCGGCCCCTGAGCCGGCTATTGTGGATAAGCCCGGCGACTGGACGCTCGATGTTAGCTATGACAATCCGCAGCAGATTGTCCTCGACGGCGCCCAAAAACAGCGGTTCTGGTACATAATCCTGACGCTTACCAACAAATCCGGCAAGGACGTCGATTTTTACCCCGATTGCCCCTTGGTCACAAATACCCTTCAGACAGTTGGAGCCGAAAAAGGGGTATCCGCTGTGCTTTTCGAGCGGCTTAAAACACGCCATAAAAGCAAATATCCTTTCCTTGAGCTTCTCGAAAACGCCGGCAACAAAATCCTGCAGGGCGCCGACAACGCCAAAGATATTGCGGTTATATGGCCTGATTTCGACCCCAACGCAAAGTCGGTCGATATTTTCATAGCGGGGCTGAGTAACCAGACCGTTGAAGTTGACCATCCATCTCAAAAAGACGGCGACGGCAAACCCGTAAAAATTTTCCTGCGAAAGACACTTCAGCTCACGTATTCGATTTCCGGCGACCCGGCTTTCCGCTCGGAGCAGAAGCTCAAATTCGTTGACAAGCGCTGGGTAATGCGGTAATCAAATCGTGTTGGTTTCGTAATCGTTCAAATGCGAGACAGGGGGCAACTCCTGTGAATTACGATGTCTAAAACAATAGTCGCTGTTGTTGGAACATATCGTAAAGGCGGCGTAATCGATACGGCCGTTGACCAGATACTAAAGGCCGCACAGGATACCGGCGTCCAGACCTCCGAAATCTATCTCATTGACAAGCACATCGAATTTTGCACCAACTGCAGGGATTGTATGCAAAACCCCGGTCCTGACAGGGGGGTATGCAGGCATCACGACGATATGGTTGCGATTCTCGACCAGCTCGAGTCGGCCAATGCCCTGGTGATTGCGTCGCCGATTAATTTTTACAATGTTACTGCCGTAACGCGAAAATTTATGGAACGGCTAATCGTCTATGGTTACTGGCCCTAGGGGCAGGGCGCTCCGAAATTCAGGGTTACCAAGCCGGATAAGATAGCCGTTATAGTAACCGCCTCGGCGGCGCCTGCGTTTATCGGTAAATTTTTCTACAGGCCCGCCTTGACCGCTCTCAAAGCAATTGCTCAATGCCTCAGGGCAAAGGTCGTTAAACGGCTGTATTTCGGTTTGGTTGCTCAGCATCCGGATTCCACGCTGAACGAAAAAGACCTGGCCCGCGCTTATAAAGCCGGCTTAAAATTGGTTAGTTCGATTTAACCCCGTGAGATAACAAATCAACAAAACCGGGAATTATCGTTAACGTTTTATCACACAGGGTTAACCCGCCGGTTTTGCAGCCCTTTGCATTAAATCGTCCACCCACTCCTCGAAATAAATCGGGTACATATTCATCTTTTCGCTGGCTATTTGCAGGCCGGCTCTGGTCAGCAGGTCCCGCAGGCGGCTCTTGTGCTGGGGGAATTGCTCGCCTATTCTTCTCATATATAACGCCGCCAATACATTCAGACGCTCCTTTTTGACTTTTTCCGGCTGCTCAGCCGCCCTGAAAAACCTCCTGACGTATTCCACTGTTACGCCCGGCTCCGGGAAAAAGGGCGTAAACCGCCGCGGAAGCTGCGTCGGCAGCTCGAAATACTCGTCCATCGGCGCCTCGATTTCGTCCGGCTCATAGTGAATAAACGGGTCGAAGAAAAACACCGCCGGATTGTAATCCACCCTGTGCCGGGCCAGGTACGGAACGAATACGTCCGGGGATTTGCCCGCCGCGAAAAGAGTTACCGGCCCATCCCCGATAAGAATTGTAAAACACAGCTTGTTGAGGTCCTTGCGGTTATACCCGATGATTTTATTGTATGCCGAATGAAGATTTGACAGCGTAACCTTTCGCACGTCCATTATCAAAAGGCGCGATGAGGTTGTCTGCTCAACTATCGATTCGATTTCCTCGAGGCGTTCCCTGCATTTATCCTGTTTAGCCACAACCGCTTCATAAAATCTTGTCCTTTTGTCTTCCTTGAGCCGTTCGTAAATGTCGTCGGACAAGACGCGGTCCAGCGTCAGGATATGAATCCTCGGCTTACGCCACTGATAGCTTAATATGTCGAATTCTTC
>JBELAA010000054.1:0-19043 GCA_049509315.1 Sedimentisphaerales bacterium
TTACTGCAATACGATGGGCGGTATAATATCAACTTTGCTGTTAAATATTTGGTCTTTAATAACCGGAGTATTTGAAAAATGTATGCGGTGATTGAACAAGGCGGTAAACAATACAAGGTTAGCCAGGGCGAAACGCTCGATATCGAGCTTACAGAGGTCGCCCCTGACGCAAAGTCGCTCGAGCTGAGCAAGGTCCTTATGGTAAGCGACGCCAATGTCATCAAGATAGGCGCCCCTTATATCGAGGGGGCAAAGGTCATTGCCTCGTTCAAAACAACCGCACAGGATTCCGTTGTCAAAGGCGAAAAGCTTCATCCGACCCATTTCCGCAGACGAAAAAGCAGCCACAAGCGAACGGGCCATCGCCAGAAATATCTGCGCGTCCTGATTGATAAAATCGAGGTATAACGAATAAGCCCGTCTTGCGAAATTACCCTAAAATGAAGAAAAACAGTCCCGACGAATCGGGGCATAATTTGATTTGCCGTTATCGGCGTAAACGGTAACAGCGGAAAGTTCAAAAGGAGATAGTATGAACATCTACATTGGTAACCTGTCATTCGACACAACCGAAGACGAGCTGCAGCAGGCATGCAGCGCCTTTGGTCAGGTCACAACAGTCAACCTCATCAAGGACAAGTTCAGCGGCGAGTCGAGAGGTTTCGGTTTTGTCGAAATGCCGGCAAAGGCCGAGGCCGACGCGGCCATCGCGGGACTCAACGGCACCGAGCTGAAAGGCCGGACAATTACCGTCAACGAGGCACGTCCTCGCACTGAAGGCAGGCCCGGCGGCGGTGGCGGCGGCAGAGGCGGCTTTGGCGGCGGAAGACGCGGCGGCGGCGATAGAGGCGGACGCGGCGGCGGCGGTGGCGGCGGCGGAAGACGTCCTTACTAATATTGCTCATTGACTGCGGGCGTTGTGGAAAGGATGACCTCCATTCCACAATGCCTGCATTTGAATTCAAGCTGAAATTCTTTACCCTGTTCATCCAACAGGATAAGCGGTTCGGCGTTTGTCTTTGAACCTGACTTCGGGCACAGGTTCAGTTCGCGCCGAAGGCACAGTTTTGTCGTCATTACCGTTCGGCCCGTCATATTAATACCGGATTCCGCGGCCGGCTCAATCGTCTCAACGCCGTGCCTGCGATAAAACAACTCGGCCTGCGCGTTAAGCACGTTACCCGTATAAGTCAGGTGCTTGTCAGGATAGGCGATATTGTTTTTTTGAATACCACCCTGCTTTCGAGGTCGATTTGCTTCCCGCACCTCAAGCAATCGTTTTATCAGCTCCCGTCTTGTCTCGTTCAATCTCGAAACCGGCCAAAAATAAACGTCCTGCGTTTCCAGTTTCACGTCCGAACATTCGAAAATGGTATTACCCAGCTTGGTTAACTGAGTAATTATGGTTTGTCTTGCGGTATCCTTTTTCTCGGCTGGCTGCTTGGGGCCGGTTATTTCAACGGTTGCCTTATTGTCATCCTCGTCTTTACCCGTAACAATAAAACCTTTTTGCGTTTCACTCACGACAATTGAAAGACCGATTTTTCTTTCCGCCGGCCTGCCGGTGAGTTTGCGTTCAAATTCATAATCAAAATTTCTGTAAATCTCCTGTCCCGCTCGTATCCCGCTCATTTTTTGAGGAAATACCTTCCTGTCCTCGACACAATTGACAACAGTTCCCGATAGGTTCTTCTCATTATCAAAAAAGCAAATCCCGTCGCCGTTATGCACCGGCTTTTTACCATCAATGACGAAATAATTGCCGCCAAGCTCCCGGACCACACCCAAAAATTCCCCGGTTGACTTTGGCGTATCGAGCGACAGCATTTTTTCCGCCCTGCCCGTCAGGCCGTAATCGGTGAAGCCGCGATTAAAGCTTCTCTCAGGATTCGGCTCAAAATCCATTCTGACGGAACCCGATGACGTTTTCTGAAACTTCTTTTTTGCGAGAATTGTGTCTAACAGTTGACGGTAAAATCCGACGGTGTTGACAACGTAAGCAACGTCTTTCAGCCGGCCTTCGATTTTGAATGCGGTAACGCCGGCGTCGAGCAAGTCCCCTAAATACTGCGACAGGTTCAGGTCTTTCAGCGACAGCAGGTATCGGTCTTTGACAATTATATTGCCCTTCTGGTCTTTGACGGTGTAAAGCCGGCGGCAGGGTTGTGCGCATTGCCCGCGATTTCCGCTTCTGCCGCCTATGGCGTAGCTCATATAGCATTGCCCGCTTGCGCTGACGCACAGTGAGCCGTGAATGAAACACTCCAGCTCAACGGCGGTTTTGCTCCTGATATGGCGAATCTCGTCTAATGTTAATTCCCTTGCCAGAATCACGCGAGAAAAACCGATGTCCTGCAGGAATTTCACCTTATCCACAGTCGCGTTATTCATCTGTGTGCTTGCAATCAACGGTATCGGCGGCAGGTCAAGCTCTAATAAGCCGGCGTCCTGAATAATCAAGCCGTCAATCCCGACTTCGTAAAGCTGCTCAACTAACTTTTGTGCCGCCTGCATCTCGATATCGAAAAGCAGGGTATTTAGCGTTACATACATCTTCGCGTAATACTGGTGTGCGAAATCGGTCGCCTCTTTTATCGCCTCAATGGTATTTCCCGCCTGGTCTCGCGCCCCGAAACGCTCCGCCCCCATATATACCGCGTCCGCCCCGCAGCGTATTGCGGCTATCGCCGTCTCGGCATCCTTTGCCGGCGCTAATAATTCGATTCTCTTTGACACTGATTCACACCGTTTTTTTAGACACTGATGGTCGCGGCGACCACACAGATTTACACGGTTTATCTTATAACATATCCTGCTTAATCCGTCTTGGTTCAATCCTCCCGAATCCTCCGGTAGATAAAATAACCACCCCCCGCCGTTTTGCAAAGCAAAACGCGACGCAGGGGGCTACGCAAGGATTCGCGGATTACGCGGATTTCTCGGAAAAGAAAAATGGCCGGAGTTGGTCTGAACGAGAAGATTTGAATTATAAATAGGTGACTGTCCCTATTTATTACTATTCGCGTGTTTTGACGCAAAACCTTGAATCAATAATATATCTATTTCTTTGGAACGAATCTGCCATTCTGCCAATTATATTGTTCTTTGGCCTTGACCAACCAAGTTTGCCACTGATGTTTCTCTTCTGTACGGATTTCTTGTGAAGCATTTGGATTGAGAGGTAGTAAATCTGCTGTTGTGCCAGCCGTACGACGCCGAATCACATTAAAGAATCTCTCGCGATCTTCGACGACTATCCAATTGAGGTCTGGCAAATCTATAAGATCTACTAACTCTTCCAATGCGAGGAGTTCATTCATCTTCATTAGTGTAAGTAATGCTTTGAAAGATAGTCCCTTAATGTCTTGTCTAACGGTTTCACCAAAAAGTTTAGTCGCCTCTGCAATATTTCCGTCAGACATTGCCTTCTTTGCGTTATAGTATGTTCCCGTTACATGTCTATGCAAAAGCCATATAGCCAGAACAATCCAAAGGACAGCGAAGCCAACGGTAGCTGATTTAATCACATAACTCTTCAGGATATGAACTATTTTATCTCCTAATGCCATTGGTTGCTCCTTTCTTCGCACTTATTTATTTTCTTCTTTTTGTAAGGATATTTTAAAATTAGGGAAAACTAGGGGGAAACTAGGGACAGTCACCTATTTTCCCTTTACCTCTTTATTTTTTACCTTTTCTTAATTCTACCCAAACCAAATCCCTTTTCAACAGCAAAATCCACACCATTTTCCGCAACCTCGTTGGCTTAAAAAAGAACCGTGTAAATCCAGTGCCGCAGGTCCGTGTCTAAAATTTTTGTGTTTTTTGCGTAGCCTTGCGAAGTCCCGCATTTTTTGGCGGGGTTCCTCTTTGCGGCCAATTTAACTCTAAGAATTACCTTTGTGTCCTCTGCGAAGCCCCCGCGCCGTATTTTCCGTTTTGCGGAAAATGTTGCGGGGGTGGCTATAAAAATCTCTGCGTCTCACCGGCCTTCGCGGAAATGCCAAATCAGGAGGAAGACAATTTTTTGATGGTGAGGGAAAGCCAGGAACGGACTGCCCCCACAACTTTTCCCTTCAGGAAAAACGACGTGGGGGTCTTCGCTTCGCTACGAAGTTTTGCGAGGTAATATTCAAGGCCGGGCCATTTGTCGGGCGGGTCGGGGAAATTGAGGCGGACGAATCGTCTAAAGTATTTTCTTGCTGCCTTATCGTAGGCCTTTGCGGCGTCGATTTCGGAGTCAAAACTGCCCAAATGCCTTGTTTTGCCGCCGTACGTAATATGAGCTATCCATCGGCCGTTGCGTTTATCGATAGTAACGCCGACGAAGCGTGAGGAACATTTCGTTTTTATTTTTTTCCTGTTACAGGAATTTTGTGAACGTGTCGCCAGACGTAGATTAGCCCTTCGGTTGTCTAAGGTAACAATGTTGTGGTGGTCAACTATTCTGTTTTTAGGGGCGTTTTTGATTTCCCTGTGCATCGATACCTGCTTCGAGGTGGTATTTTTTATTATGGCGAACCTGTGAGCGTAAAAATTGCCCCCTTGAGCAACGGCAAACCATCTGTAATGCCTCAGGCGGTAGTAATCGCGAGAATCGAGAATTGTGTATTTGCCGTGGCCGAGGTAAATCCGGCGGAACGTATAGCCGAATCTTAAATACCGGTATAGTAAAACAGGCGATACGAGAATGGTTTCGATAACGTTAAGGACGTGATTCATAAATCCCCCCTTCTAAAAAAATCCTAAATCCTAATTTCTAAATCCCAAACAAATTCAAATCACCAAAATTTCAATGCTCAAAACGCATTGCCTTTAGCGGTAAAATTCCAAATGAGAATTATACCATTTATTGTTTTTATGTCAACTAAATTACAGTTAATTTTACAATATTGTTAGTATTTCTCGTATCTATCTGTCAATAATGAGGTTACGAACGATACTATTCGCATATAATCGGTTTTTGAGTGGAATTATGAAGGGTTTTGGTTCAAGTTTTGTGCAGGGAGCAGTTATTTAATTGATTTTTCGGCCATATTGCGCCATTCGGCAGGGCCGTTTTTGACAAAATATTCGAATGACTCATCATCGGCCAATTTGCCGAGGAGCGATTTGCGTTCGATGGGGTCTTTGAGTTTTTCAATAATTCGGCTGCGAACCGCTTCCAATTCGGCCAGAAATTCGCCGTGCTTCTCAGTGAATATTTTTTCCAGCTTTTTCCTGATATGCCCCGCGTAAGCCGGACAGTTACCCTCGGTGCCGACTGCAATCTGCAAATCCCCCCGCCTGAGCACGGCGGGCACGTAAAAATCGCAAAGTTGCGGCGAATCCACGACATTGCAAAGTATCTCAAGCTCCTGGCAATCCTTGTAAATTTGGTTATTCAGCTTCTCATTATCGGTAGCAGCTATCACCAGCGTCGCCCCCGTAAGATGCGCCTTGGAATACCTGCCCTCAATCAATTCGGCTTTGTGGGCGATACATAACCCCCGAAGCGCCTCATCGACGCGTTCGGCCACGACAACGAGACGCGCACCTGCTTTTAACAGCGATTCGGCCTTGCGCGTTGCGACCGTCCCGCCGCCTACCAGCACGACCCTTCGATTGCCCAATTCGAGAAATATCGGATATTTCGCCATACCTCTTATTATACCGCGCAAACGTAATGTTCACGATTTAATTGAAAAAATTGTCGCCAGCCGTTAAACTGCTTAATTCGCAAAATGACTACGAAACCGAAAATAATCAGGCCGCCGCTGAATGATGACATCATTCGCTCTTTTAAGGCGGGCGATGAGGTCCTTATCACGGGCACGATTTACACCGCCCGCGATATGGCACACAAGCGGTTATGCGAAGCAATCGCAAAGGGGATGGCCCTGCCATTTGAAATCAAAGGCGCGATTATATACTTTTGCGGCCCCACCCCCGCCCCGCCGGGCAGGCCTATCGGTTCAGCAGGCCCAACAACGTCTTCCCGGATGGACCCGTTTAGCCCCAAACTTATCGCCGCGGGGTTAAAAGCAATGTTAGGCAAGGGTTACCGAAACCAGGCCGTTCGAGACGCCTTAAAACAACATTGTGCAGTCCACCTTTCGACCATTGGCGGAGCAGGAGCGTTATTGGCAAAACACATTACCGCCGCCGAAGTAATCGCTTATGAGGACCTCGGCCCGGAGGCAATAAGGCGTCTGGAAGTCGTTGATTTCCCCGCCATCGTCGCTTACGATTGTTTCGGCAGCACCGTTTATAAATGAAATTTCTTGTCCGCCTTTGGCGAGACCTCGCCCCGGGCGGGCCTTGCTGCGAGATGAGATTATATGCTCGATTATGAATTAGGCGTTATAGTTTTAATGCTGGTCCTCAACGCGATATTCGCCGCGTATGAGATGGGTCTTGCCTCGATTTCGCGAGCCCGCATTTCGATACTGGTAAACGAGCATAAAAAAGGCGCCGCCGAAGCCGCCTTTATGAAAGACCGTATGGAAGCGAGCTTGGCCGTCGTTCAGCTCGGAATCACCCTGTTTGCCGCCATAGCCGCCGCGGCGGGCGGCGTGGGCGCACAGGCCACTTTTGCCCCTTATCTGGCGCAGGCGTGGCACATTTCAATGACGCTGGCGCAGGTATTCGCTGTAATATTTATCATTGTCCCTTTGACGCTGGTTATCCTGATTTTCGCGGAGCTTGTGCCGAAAATATTCGCCCTTAACAACAAAGAGTGGGTTGTCCTGCGTCTGTCGCCCGCTATGAAAATCATCGCCCGGACAATCGACCCTTTTGTTTCCATTATCGAATACATTGTCAAAAAAATTATTATCGCAATCAACAGAATGCAGCCGGGAACCCGCGATGTTGCGACGCCCTGGATTCACGAATTAAGGGCGGCCGTCTCATTGGCCAGGACATCGAAACTTATGGGTGAGCGTGAGGAAAAAATAGTCCTCGCGGCAGCCCATTTGTCAACGCATATCGCGAAAGATATTATGATTCCGGCACAGGATATCTCGATGATTTACTCCGGCGTCACCCTCGCCCAGGCGCTTGTTAAAGCCCACTTGGACATGCATACCAGATTTCCCGTTTGTATGGTCGAAAACGACCCGCAAACCATTGAAAGGTATCTCAATTTCAAGGACATCGTCTCGGCTTTGCGGGTCAACCCCACCGACCCGACCGTAAAGGGAATTGCCCGCCCGATTACGAGGGTCAGCGAAAACACCCCCCTTTCGAAACTGCTCGAAATGATGATACAGGACAAAATACACATTGTCGTAGTGGTTTCCGATGAGGGTAAAATCGTCGGCCTGATTACCTTGGAGGACATCATCGAGGAGCTTGTCGGCGAAATCGAGGACGAGTTCGACCGGCTGCCCACCCACATACACCCCTGCCCATCGGGCTGGATTATGGGGGGCGGCGTCCCGATGAACGCCGTCGCATCGACGGCTGGCATCGACTGGTCCGCGAAATTCACGGGCAAAATCCCGACTCTTGCGGAATGGTGCGTTCAGGTTTCCGGTTCCGGTCTCAAAGGCGGCGAAACCATCCAATCCGACGGGATTCGCGTCGTCCCGAGAAAATTCAGGCGTAAAAAGATTTCGGAGGCAATCGTATCGGCTGTCTCATCCCCGGTTACAAATGCTGCGAACTGATTATGCTAAAAAATGATGATTTTCAAAAAGCCGTTGAGATTATAAATAAGTCGCACAATGTGCTGATTACAACGCACACGCGGCTCGACGGGCGCTTTCGTCGTTAGGCAAAAAAGTGCAGATATTGATTTTGTCCCCCCTGCCTCAGTGGTATAGCTTTCTTTTCGGGACAAAGCCGTCGGTTCTCGGGCAGGATTTGACGCCTGAACAACTCGCGGCGGGCGGTTTGGGCAAATTCGACCTGATTATCATTGTCGATACGAACACTTACAGCCAGCTTCCGAAAATCGACGCTTATCTCAAACAAAAGCCCGCCCCAATCCTCATCATCGACCATCACGCGACTTCCGACCGCCTCGGCAGCGTCGAGCTGGTTGACACAAAGGCCGCCGCCGCGTGCATGGTTGTGCTGGGGCTTTTCAAATTCGCCAAATGGCCCATAACTCCAAAAATCGCCGAGGCGTTGTTTACAGGCATCGCCACCGACACCGGCTGGTTTCACTTCAACAACACCGACGCAGGCGTTTTGCGAACCTGTGCCGAGCTTATTGACGCCGGCGCCAACCCCCCGCAAATTCACCGGCACATCTATTCGAGTTTCACAGTCCAGCGGTTTCGCCTTATGGCCGCTATGCAAAACACGCTCGAGCTTCACTTTAATAACAGTTTTGCGACGCAATACATAACTCAGCAGGACTTCAAAAACACCGGCGCCCAACACGAGGATACCGAAAACCTGATAGACGAATGTCGCAGAATCGCGACCGTCGAGGCAGCAGCGCTATTTGTCGAGCTTTCGGACGGCCGAATACGCTGCTCGCTTCGCAGCGATGGTGCTGTCGATGTCTGTAAAATCGCCGCCCAATTCGGCGGAGGCGGCCACACCGCCGCCGCGGGCGCTTATATCCCCGGGCCGCTCGAAAATGCAAAAAAACTAATCTTAACCGCCGTCGAAAACCAGTTTAATTCCTGATACACGGATTTTTTCACCACCCCCGCAACATTTTCCGCAAAACGGAAAATACGGCGCGGGGGCTTCGCTGCGCTTCGCAGAGGTTATTAGCCACCCCGCCCCCAAAAGGCGGGACTCCGATGCGCTGCGCAGATGACGCCCCTCTTCGCTACGCTACGCCGGGGCAGGCAGAGACCACAGAGAAATGATTTTTTTGACGCGGATTGCGCGGATTACGCTGAAACTAAAGAAATTTTAGACACCCCCGCAACATTTTCCGCAAAACGGAAAATACGACGCGGGGGCTCCGCTGCGCTGCGCAGATTAACACGGGATTTACACGGTTGTTTTATTAAGAAGCAGTAACCCGCCGGATAAATCCGGGGGCTACTTTTCATAAGGAACAAAGAGAATTTTTATTTTCTTAAATTATCGATATAAACAAGTTCGCCGTTTTTTCTTTGAATCGCCAAAAAACCACCTATTAGAAGTAACCCCTTAATAAATTAAGGGGCTAAATGATTCGAAAGAGGACAGGTTAAAGTTGACTATATTTTATTATCGTTTATTATTTAGTTGATGGAAAGACTTAAAGAATTTGACAAAATAACATTACCTGACAGCCGCAATAATCATTATGTATTAACTAACTGTAAGACAGGTGAGCAAAGAAAGTATGGCCTCGAAGATCATTACAATCAGATTAAATCGATAGAACTGCGGGATTCTGTTCCAGAAGATATACGAAGCCAATTTAATATTGCACGAAATATATCGTTATATTCCTGGTTTTGTTATCCTTTTCATAATATTGCCGATATGAAGTCCTTTTCTACGCTTGAAATGGCGTTAAGAGTCAGGTTAGGCAAAAAGGATAATTTTCACAATATGATAGAAATGGCTGTGAAACAAGGACTCATTAAAGACAAGCACTTTCGGCATAGAAAAGAATACGGGACAAATTCTGAGTCAACTACATATGTAGAGCAATTACCAGATATTATTTCACGTTTTAGAAATGATTACGCTCACGGAAGCAATACATTAGATGACCTTTCAATAATTAATCTTTGTGTTTGTGCCGATTTTATAAATCAGTTATTTAATAAAACTGAAGATATAACAAATCAGGTGTAACATATAGTGCCTATCTTGTACAAACTTGTAATAATTTAATATTTCAGGAAAACAAAATGAAGGTATGGGTAATTTCAATACAGAATCCTGGATGCGATTCATCTGTAACCAGCGTTTTCTATACGTGGAATAGTGCTTGGGCAAATCTTCTTTTAAAATATCGTGATGTAATTGTATGCGATGGCGCGAAAGGAAAATGCGAACTCGAACATGATAACAATTTCCCTCATTTTCATGGTACAGCAAAGGAATTTCCCAAGGAAAAAGGATGGGTTGAAGTTGATCCTATTAAGGGAAAGATTTTCTGGTACGCTGATGAATTCGAAGTAGAATAAAATTAAATTATCAATTCATCTATGTTTATTTTCCAAGAAAATGTCTCGTTTCGGAATATTTCTTCTTCTTTGTATAACTCTTTCTTTTTATCTTTCGAAACTAACGGTTCTTCAATGTAATGTAAAATTGTTCCATGGGTTAATGGCAGCAATCCGTAATCCGATATGCCTATTAAATATAATCCCACAAAATTTATAACCGAACAAATGATTTTTTGAGCTTCCCATAGTTGATCAAAAGATATCGGCAATGACTTATCTTCTAATTTTTCAATTTTTTCTAAATTCAAAGAATGAGCTATATAACTATTAACATAATCTCGCAAATTTTCGCAGTAATCTAGATTGTCTAATAATTTTTCAAATACAGAAATATCTACAAAATCATCTGGAGTTCTATCATTGAATTGAGTCTTTGACAATTTATCAAAGTTAGAATGAAATTCACTTGATTTTTCCCAATTTAGTTCATCTGGGATACAGATTACCGTATCCATTTTTAAATTTTTATGCAAATATTCTTCTGCTTTTTTCGCAATGTCAGCATAATCGTAATGATATCCTCGCTCTTCCAAAATCATAAAATAATTTTTTCTTGTTAAATATTTATTATTTTCTTTCATCAACTTTAATAGCTTATAAAGGGATACAACATCAGAACCTTTTTTGTCTGTTAATCGTCTGACAGCCATTAGTTGAGTAATAAAAAAACATTTATCTATTAAATAATGCATTGAACCATCCAATTTAATTTTGTTATGTTTATCTTTTGGAGCAATAGACCGTGCCTTTAAGATACATTTATATATAAGTGTTTCAAATAACATATGATATGCTTGCTGTAAAATGCAGTTGTTATTTTTGGCATCAAAATATTCTAACCACTTGTTGTATTCACTTTTAAAATCAAAAGATGACAATACAAATTCCTCCTAACAGATTTTAGCTTAAAACAAAGAAAATCATGCCAGTTTATAGGCGATTTGCTCGTCGAGGATGTCTTTGACGGTAAGGGCGATTATGCTCTTGCCGGACTTTTTGAAGAATGCCTGTATTTCGCTCATAGCATCGGAAGAAAAATCAAAGGAAACAAAGAATCCCTTTGTGCGGTCTTCCCGCATCATAACGGCCTCGAAGGAATCGATATCAGGTCTGCCGACTTTGTCCTTCTGCTTGACCTGAATGGGATACCACGCATCCATAAAGCCGAGTTCGCCCTCTTTTTTCTTCGGCGTTGCAGAGACGGGATAGATTCGGCCATCGATACCCATATCGCCGACTTGTGCGACATTAGGAACGCCGCCCAGTGCGATAACGGCCCAGTTCTCAAATTCAAACGGTGGGATTTCCCGCAACTTTTCAATCGTCCACGGCAGGTCTCGAACGACAAACCCACGGCCAATCTGCCAGAGTTTTTCATCCTCTTTCATTTTGCAGACATCACGCAGGCGTTTTGCCATAACACGGCAGGCGGTCGGCGAAACATCAATACCAATCCATTGACGCCCAAGATTTTCAGCAGCAACCAACGCTGTCCCACAACCACAAAAAGCGTCGAGAACGATGTCATTTGGATTACTGGACGCATTGATAATGCGGTCGAGCAAAGCAAGCGGCTTTTGAGTCGGATAGCCAAGTCGCTCTTCTGATTGAGATTGTATTGGTGGAATATCTACCCAAATACTGTCAACGGGTATGCCCTCTTGTTCATCAAGATATCGTTTAAGACGCGGGACGCTGCCGGCAGAGGATTGAACTATAAGACCTTTGTCGTAGGCCTCCTGCATACGTTCCTTTGTCCACCGCCATACACGTTTTATGCCAAGAAATTCATAGGTCAGGTTCGGGCGGTCTTTATTAGGATTTGTTAAATCAGCCAACTGATATTGTCGTCCAGTTTCCGGTTCGGTGTACTTGTAAAAATCCTTAACATATTCCTCATCGAGTGGCAGGTATTGGCGATTAAAGATGTAGTCGTTGCTCTTTGTGTAATAGAAAACCGAATCATGGTCATTAGGGAATGAGCGAAACGCAAGCCCTTTTGCGTTTGTGCGCCGCCAAATTATTTCGGTTTGAAATTGGTTTTGGCCGAAAATCTGGTCGAGCATAATTTTGACGTAGTGCGAGGCGTGCCAGTCGCAATGATAATAGAATGAGCCGGTTTTCTTGAGGACGCGGTGCAGTTCGACGCAGCGGGGTCGCATAAATTCGATATAGGCCTGAGTGGAGGCGTGACGGTCTTCGAAGGCGCGTTTTTCTTTTGTTTCGCCCCAGAAGACCTCGTAATTGCGATTGGAATTAAAAGGCGGGTCGATATAAATCAGGTCAACGCAATTGTCGGGGAATTTTTTGAGCTGAGCGAGGTTATCGCCGCAGAAAATGACCCTTGTATCGATAACCGATGAGGGCTTCCCTGCCTGAACCATCGATTTTTCACTTGATACCCTTTTCTTTGCCATAGCGATAACACTGTAAAACTTATGAGATAATTTTCAAACTATAAAGCCGAATCCATCCGGCGATTTTCAATGGAATAAGAATAAAACCTGCGATGTTGGATGTCAAGAAAAGAACCCGGCAATCCCCCGATAAAAGCATTCGAGGGCAGGCCCTTCGACAGGCTCCCTTCGACTCTGCTCAGGACAAAGCAGGACTTTGCAGGGCAGGCCCTTCGACTACGCTCCCCCGACAAGTTGGGACTGTCGTCGCCGTCCGGCTTCGCTGCGCTACGCCGGGATAAAGCCGGCGACGGGTTAACAACCCCGCCACACGCCTGCGCTGGCGCTACGGCGATGATGGCGGGGCTAAATATCCGGCGACAGCTAAACGTAGAAACGACGGCGCGTAACGGGCCTATCACTTTGTCTCGACAATATAACTGGCCGGAACATAGGTGAATTTTTGTCCGCCAAGCGAGGCATCGACCATTAGCCCTTTATCGGTCGTGATAAAAACCACCATACCCGCCTGATAGTCCGCTTTGGCCGCTGCGCCTGCCGTTGCCGCAACTCCTGTTGCCTGTGCGGAAAACGTATATTCCTCCGCCCTGAAGCGGTCGAGGTCAACTTTGTCCTTGAAGAAAATAATCTCGCGGAAGTACTCGCCCCCGAACGAAATCCCCAGCGATGCCTGCTTCATATCGCAGAAGCCGACCATTTTGCCCTTCTCATAGACCTGGCCTTTGCCGTAAGCGGCACCGAGCCACAACGCCCCTTTGCCAACTTTAGGCAGAACCGCGTAGCCATAGGATGAATTAAAAAAGCGCTGGATATCAGGGTCTTTTTCCTTGAATACCGCAATCGCCTCGGTTACCTGGGCAGACAGCACATTTTTGGCTTCACTGGTTTTCGGCGCAGTCGTGCAGCCGGTCAAAACCAGCATCCCCACCAACAAACCTGTCATCAACATAATCCTGTTCCCCGCTCTCGCGGGACTTCGCTCGCAAAGTTCGCTTCGCATTTTTGTTCTCCTTCTCGCTTTCGTTTTATGAAGTTTTCGCCGTCATCTCGCTAATGGCGGCCGCAGTCGATATATTTTCAATATTCGTCTTTCTATTTATACGTCTCATCAGGCCCGTCAGGACCTTGCCGGGGCCGATTTCATAGAATTTCTCTACTCCGTCGGCCAGCAACCTCTCGACGCATTTTTGCCAGTAAATCGGCTGAACTAATTGCTTAGTCAATCCCTCCCGAATCTGCGCGGCAGAGGCGTAATATTCTGCGCTGATATTGGCTATGATTTTTACGTCCGCCGGCTCCGATATTTTCGTTTTCGCAAGTGCCTCCGACAGCGCCTTTGCTGCCAGCGACATCATCGTAGTATGAAACGCACCGGCAACCTCCAGCCGGATGGCTTTCATAGCGCCGTATTTTTCAGCAAGCTGTTCCGCCCGCTGGCAGGCCGCTTTCGTCCCGCTTATCGCGATTTGCCCCGGGCAGTTGAAATTCACTGGTTCGACCCCTTCGGCAAGCTCAGGGCAGGCAAGCTCACCGCAGGCCGCTTCCTGACATAGTGCCCTGGTCTTTTCCTCATCGAGGCCGATTATCGCGACCATACCGCCGGATGATGCGTCCGCGGCCGCCTGCATTGCCTCGCCGCGTTTTTTGACTAACAGCAGTCCATCCTCAAAGCTGAGCAATCCAGCCGCATAAAGGGCGGTGTATTCGCCCATACTTAATCCCGCCGTAACGTCGGGTTTCAATGACGTGGTATTGCGCATTACCTCCAGAATCGCCGCCGACACAGTGAATATCGCCGGCTGAGACATAGTTGTAGTATTCAACTGTTCGGCCGGCCCTTCGAAACAAATCTTCGCCAGGTCGAATCCGACAATTTTGTTTGCCTTTTCGAATATCGCTTTTGCCGCGGGGAACTGCTCAGCAATGTCTTTGCCCATTGCGATAAATTGCGCCCCCTGGCCGGGGAATATAAACGCTGTCTTCATTTTTTTGCCCCTAAGTTTTTATATCGTATCTCGTTGTGCTTTGTAGAAATCTCAAATTATGTCATGCTGAGCGCAGCGAAGCATCTGGACTGATATTTAGAAACGAGATTCTTCGCTCCGCTCAGAATGACAATTTTACATTGTTTCTACAAAGCTATCTCGTAGCAGTGACGTTTATCGCACAAAGTGCTGTGTTTGTCAACGAGGGTTATACAAAACAAAAGCCCCGCCGAATGACGGGGCTTTAGAATGACCTAATATTTAATTTGTGTTTTTACTTTGTCCTGACAATGGCAAGACCCGCGATAATCTCGTCATATATTTTCTGCGACATCTCCTCGTCGCCGAACGCCCCGACCTTAATATCGTAAGAGGTCTTATTGCCCGGCTCCGGCTTTATTTTCACGGTGATAATTTTGCCTTCGGCGCTTTTGGCCATAACCTTGGCTGAAAAAACGTCTTTCATTTTTTCAGTTACCTTTAACTGGAGCTTGTCCATCGCAGCCAGAGTCGCAGCATAAACCGCGTCAATATCCCTGCTTGACATCGCATACAGCTTACAGTGTTGATAAACCCCCGCGTCAGGACTGACAATCGCCGGCGCACACCCGATAACCCCTGCAATCACAGCTCCCTCCAGACATATAAGCAACATTTTTTTTGACAACATATTTTCTCCTTTCAAATAACGTTTCGTATCCCGTCCCAACTCAGGACGGATGTGCATTTTCGAGATATTTTTATGCTTCGCTTTGTCGTGATAAGAAACCATTATAATCTTCGGCTTTACACACTCAATCTGTAAATTTATTTTTCAGCCGCTCAAATGTTAATTTAGGGTATTATTACCGATTCGGGGGGCATAGCCGGTATTTTCTTGCCGGAGGGCGTGAAACGTATATAATACGGTGTGAACAATATTATCGACATATATACGCGGCTGTAGCTCAATTGGATAGAGCTTTGGTCTACGGAACCAAAGGTTGTCGGTTCGACTCCGGCCAGCCGCAGTCCTTATTTATTATTTTCTATTTTCCATTTTCTATTTTCAATGTAACTCACAGTAGTCCTGCCAGTTTTATTGCATCATCAGTAAAAATAGAAAATTGAAAATTAAAAATAGAAAATCAGTCCTTGTTTTACATATTAAACCGAAAATTGATGATGTCGCTACCACCAAAAAAATGGGCTACCTCCATATCTCCTTTGCATTTCAGAAAACGGTCGCCATACCGTATGCCCGTCAAGAAACAGAATATTGCCCCCCTCAGGCCTGCCTTTTTTCAGGTGGTTAGTGCGGTCGTATAACTGGCACATTGCATATAAGCCGCCCTGCACCTGGTCAAAGCTTGCCGTGTTAGCATCGGGCCCGTTGCAGAGAGTTGCATCTGTAACAAGCTCCGTCTCTGATGCATTTTTTTGGTCCACGCGTCTGACCCAGTCCTTTTTTGGCGTTCCCTGCGGTTTAGTGGGCCTGCCTTGCTTTGTATCCATCAGCCAGAAGTAACCTGTAACCCTGTAGAGCGTATCAAGACCGGTTTTGGGCTCTTCAACATCTCCGGACTCTGCATTACACGGAAAGCCCGGGGGAATCCCATACTGGCTAAACTGCCATACTATGGCCATTTTGCAGTTCTTGGAAGTTTCGGCCGGGCAATAAAAACACGTCTTTTCTGCTCCCGTCCTGATTATACAGTTAGTGGTGCTGTAGGCAATATCCCAAAGCCACCAACCACTTGCGTTAAGCGGGAGCATCCCATCGTTTTCACTGGCAAACAGGTTCAGACCAATATATATCTGCTTCAAATTATTGGCGCACTTAATCTTTTTCGCCTGCATTCTTGCCCTGTTGAGAGAGGGCAGAAGAACAGCCATCAATAGAGAAATAATAGAAATAACAACTAATAGTTCGATGAGCGTGAATCCCTCTTCGTTAAATCTGCGGAAGATATTTGTCTTAAGTTTTACCACATCATTATAACCTTCAAGCTCAAAAGATAAGCAATGGGACAGCAAAGGTATTATAGCAAATTCGCGCAGAAATTGCCAGACGGTACGGGTGAATTACACGTTGAAGCGGAAGTTGATAATGTCGCCGTCGCGAACAACGTATTCTTTTCCTTCGAGACGGATTTTACCCGCGGCCTTGAGCGCCTTTTCGCTGCCTAACTGTTTTATGTCGTCGAAGCCGAATGTCTCGGCCCTTATAAAGCCGCGTTTTATATCGGAATGAACCTTGCCCGCGGCATCGTGGGCGATTGTGCCCTGCTTTATGGGCCAGGCGCGGACTTCGTCAGGGCCTACGGTGAGAAAGCTAATCAAGCCAAGCGTCTTGTAGCAGGCGTGAACGAATTTGCCGGCGGCCGATTCGGCAATACCTAAATCCGCCATAAACTGCTTTCTGCTCTCTGCGTCTAACTGTGACAGCTCGTAATCGATTTTGGCACAGACAGTAATAACCGGCGTTGACTGGTCAAGTCCGAAATCGAACTTTTTATCGAGCGAACCCTCATCGACGTTAACCGCGATAACCATCGGCTTTAGCGTCAGGAAACCCAGCGACTTAATCATTTCAAGCTCGGCGTCGCCGGCGATTACAGAGCTGATGGGTTTTTCAGATTCGATAGCAGATTGTAATTTTTTCTGCAATTCAAGCTCGGCCTTATCGTGCGCCTGGGTTTTGCTCGGTTTGTGCGCTTCCTTTTCGAGCTTTTCAATGCGCGTCGTTACCAGCGCCAAATCTGTAAGCAATAACTCTGTGCGCAGGTCATTGAGGTCTTTTACGGGATTAGCGCCGGCTTCGTAAGCCCCTATTACGAGGGCCAGCATATCGACGGCGCGAATCTGGTCGATGAGGCGTCTGGCCGCGGCCCTGCCGTGGTCGTCGGCAAAACTAAGCCCCGGCACATCAAGACAGTCGATGGTCGCGAAAACCGTCTTCTTTGGCTTATATAAATCCGTAAGCCAGTCGATTCTTTCGTCCGGCGCAGGAACGACCGCCTGCTCGATATTCGTGGTTCCGGCGGGCAGCATTTTCTTGCCGCTTATTGCCGAAAACAACGTGCTTTTGCCCGATTGCATCAAACCAAGTAATGCTACTTTCATATTGTCCCTTTGGTATTATTGACGGCTAATATGTTTTTCGCAGAAACGCAGTCCCTTGCGATTTGCTCGGCGAGAAGCTTAACGGATTTGAATTTCTCCTGAGGCCTGATTCGCTCGACGAAATCCATCGCGAGCCACTTGCCTGTCGGTTTATCTGTTTTGGGGTCGAGCAAATGCGCCTCGATAAACAGGGGATATTCCTCGCCGAAGGTCCTGACCCTGCCTACGCTGAAGACAGCATCCATACGCCCATTGAGCACTGAAACATCGTCCTCGGTTTGTCCCAGGTGGACGTAGCCGGCGTAAACACCTTCCTGCGGGAGAATCTGTGAGGGTATTTGCATATTCAAAGTCGGGTAGCCGATGCGTCTGCCCTGCCCCCTGCCTGAAACAACCTGGCCAATTAAACGATAAGGTCTTCCCAGAAGCACCGCCGCGTCGGCTACTTGTCCTGCCTGGAGCATATAGCGAATTGTAGTGCTTGATACGCGGAGCGATTGTCCCGTGGAAAGCAACGCCGGTATAGGCGGCACGACTATGACCTCGAAACCATCATCCTTAGCCATTTTCTTTAGCGTGTCGATGGTCCCGGACCGGCCTGAGCCGAAATGAAAATCATCACCCTCAATCAACGCAATGGGTTTAACGTCCTTCAGCAGGAACTTATCGACGAATTCTCCCGGCGTCAGACGAAGCAAACTGGCTGAATCCCGCAGGACGATTAGGTAATCGACGCCGTATCGCTTAATGAGTTGCGATTTGAAAGACAAAGGAGTGAGAACGCCCGGCGCTTTTTCAGGATGCAAAATCGCAACGGGATGCGGGTCAAAAGTCATAGCGACAAGAGGGGTATTTTCCTGTCGTGCCCTGATATAAGCGGCCTGCAGAATCTGCTGGTGGCCCAGGTGCACGCCGTCGAAGTTGCCGATGGTCAGCACACAGCCGGGCGGCAATTTCCCAAGCTCCGAAGCTGTCCTTAGAATTTGCATTAAATCCAATCTCTATAAATTACGTGATTCAGCAGTTTGAGATTAGTTTAATGCCAAAGGGACGGCGATTCAACGGATATTTGACTGGTAAACGCAAGCAGGTCAGTTGTTTTGGGCGCCTTTTGTCGGCGAAACAAGGCCCCGCAGGTCTTCTACGTTTTTTTTGTAATCGGGATAAGTGCGGGCAAGCTCCTCGAGGACTTTCTGCAGTTTTTCCGGTCTGGAGGTGCGCTCATAGCAGAGCGTCAGCATTTCCAGCGACGAGCGATAATAGGAAAACTGCTCAGAAGCGACCGCAACAGGTGATTCGGGGCCGAGGAACCTGATGTATTCGAAATGCGGTATGGCACGGTTGTAGTTCTGCTCAAGGGCGAAAATCATAGCGACCCTGAAATGAGCGATTTTGTTGGCGGGGTCAACATTTACGGC
>JBELAA010000055.1:0-11358 GCA_049509315.1 Sedimentisphaerales bacterium
AAATATATTCCCGCTATCAGAAAATTCTTAATGAGCTAAGCGCCCTCGATTTTGACGACCTGCTTATGAAGGCGGCCTTTCTTCTCGAAGGGCACGCCGACGTCCGCATTGAGCTTGGCGAACGTTTCAAATACCTTCTTATCGACGAATACCAGGACACCAACCACGCCCAGTATCGAATCGCCAAGGCCCTCGTTTCGACCCATAAAAATATCTGCGCCACAGGCGACCCGGACCAGTCGATTTATCGCTGGCGAGGCGCCGACATCCGCAATATCCTCGATTTCGAGCGCGACTGGCCGGATGCCCTTGTTGTCCGTCTTGAGGAAAATTTCCGCTCGACGCCGGCTATTCTCGATGCCGCCGACCGTCTCATTGCCAATAACCAGAGCCGAAAGGAAAAACGCCTCATTGCCACAAGGCCCGCCGCGGGTAAAGTCGCGATTGAGCAGTTCGAGGATGAGCAGGCAGAATCGCTGGGCCTTGCAGAAAATATCAATCAATTAGTTTCGCAGGGGAAACGGCTGTCTCGTATCGCCGTCTTTTATCGCGTCAACGCGCAGAGCCGGGCTATCGAGGAGCAGTTCATCAGGAATAAAATCCCTTATCAAATCGTCCGCGGCGTCGAGTTTTACAACCGTAAGGAAATCCGCGACGTTTTGGCTTACCTGAAGGTAATTGTTAACCCTGCCGACCGCGTCGCGCTTCTGCGCATCATTAATACTCCAGCAAGGGGCTTAGGCAAGACCACAATCGACAAGCTCCTCGACTATGCCTCCCGCCACGGAACCGGTTTGTATGAAGCGATTAAAAACGTCAGGCAGGTCCCCCCTTCGGGGACTGCGCCCAATATCCCCCAGGCCACCGCAGTAAAACTTACCGCGTTTTACAATATGATTGAGGATTTCAAAAAGGAGGCATCGGGTCCGGTTGAAAAAACAATTGAAAGTATTTTTCAAAAGTCAGGTCTTGAAAAAGCCCTCAATTCCGAGGGAGCCGAGGGCTCGGATGCAATCGCCAATATCGAGGAATTGATTAGCGCAGCAGCCGTTTTCGACAAGCAAGCCGCAGAGGAGACAGAATATTTTAGCCACAGAGGGCACAGAGACCACAGAGATAAAGAAGAAAATAAAACCTCTGTGGCAGAAGACCGTCATCCGCCTGCCTCGGCGGAGCGCAGCGAAGACGGGTCGTCTGACATCCGTCGTCCGTCTTTAGTCGATTATCTTCAGCAAGTCGCGTTATTCAGTGACGCCGATGCTTACGATTCGTCCGTTGACCGCGTTGCCCTGATGACCCTTCATTCTGCCAAGGGGCTTGAATTTGACAACGTCTTTATCGTCGGGGTGGAAGAGGGGCTATTGCCCCACGAACGAAGCGCCGATGGTCTCGATGAGACCGAGGAGGAACGACGCCTCTTTTTCGTCGGCATCACCCGCGCAAAAACCAATCTCTTCATAACCTTCGCGAAATATCGCCAAATCCGGGGACAAATCCTCCGCACAATCCCCTCACAATTCCTCTACGAGCTTGGTATTGAATTTACAGAATCCGCGCCTGCCACAGAGGAAATAGAGATTTTTAGCCACAGAGGACACAGAGACCACAGAGATAATGAGGAAAACGAAACCTCTGTGTACTCCCCTGGGGCATCTGTGGCTTATAAAAACTCTGCGGCAAAAGAATTATTTAGTCCTGGTGATATTGTCGTCCACAAAAAATTCGGCATCGGCACAGTGAAGGATTTCGCCGATATGGGCGAAAACTCTATCGTTACCGTCGCCTTCAACACGGGGCAAACCAAATCTCTTCACCTCAAATACGCCAAACTGACCAAAATTTGACAGGTATATCGTCGGTTTCATTCTACATTTTTACTGTGTGCTTTATCCATCGCATCCAAGAACTTCATGCAATCTTCCTCTGTAAAGCCGGGGCATTTTTTATAAATTATTGCCTGCTCAAAATGGTATTTTGACTCATCGGCCTTGCCCATCTGTTTGTATATTTTTCCAAGACGCGCATGTGACAGAAACAAATCAGCATCCGGAGTCAGGATGAAATAAGGATTTGTAACCTTAGCAGAACGACGTTCTTCTTTCAGTTCGTTCAATGTCTTTATGTGTTTTGTTAATGCCCAGGCAGCTATTTCATTCGGCTCGCTATAAAAGGCGTCCTCAGCGGCCTGTCCCTGATTGTAGATTTCCTTTTCTTGGAGCGTGAACATACCTATGGCAAGTGTATGTCCAAAATAAGACATACTTAGAATAACACCCAGTATAAAACCAGCCACAAGACCAAGAACAACCAATCCGATTTTTTTCCACATATTATTTTCCTCATCGTATTGTTTTTTCTCGTCCCCAATTCTATCCTGGCCATGTTTATTTTCAAGGTTGAAATTCCGTTATTATCGTTGCCTTCAACTCTGGCCAGACCAAGTCCCTGATTCTCAAATACGCCAAAATGACCAAAATCTGACAAGGTTTTTCAACATTTCCATTTTTCATTTCTTATTTAGCCGGCGGTTCTGCGCGGATTAGCCGGCGCTTTTTTCAGGTAAAAAATAGAAAATTGCAAATAGAAAATTAAAGGGAGTTGGTTTATAATTGTCCGTGCGGTATAAATTTAACCACGGAGTTCGCTAAAACCGTAGGGGAAAATTATAATTTATTCTCTGCGTGGTCGCCGCGACCATCTGCGGCCTCTGCGGTGAGAGTTTTGAAGGAGAAAAATATGGGATTTTGGGAAAAAATTTTGAGGGCTTTGAATATGATTAAGAGGGATGACGGCAACGAAATCAATGACAATGACGAAAATATGGACGACTCGGATGTTTTCGAGCACAGGACGATGGCTGAGGTCGAGGCAATAGCCGGGGAGCTTACCGACAAGGTTTGGTATAACAGACACCAGGACCTGAAAATCGCCATCGAGGAAGGCGAGGAGGAATGCGACCCTCAAATCTGGAAAGACGCGGAGAAGAACGCCCGGAAAATCGAGGAAAAGTATGGCATCGAAAACCTCGGTCCCTGGGACGATTTCGAATGGGGTATGATAAACGGCAAACTATCGGCGCTTCGCTGGATACTCGGTTTCGAATGGGATATGCTCGACACATAAAAATCTCACCGCGGAGCACGCTGAGACCGCAGAGGAAAAATATAAATTAATCTCTGCGTGGTCGCCGCGACCATCTGCGGTGAATCAGGCGTAGCGGAAAGGAGAAAGTATTATGGCTGACAAACAAATTCAGCTCTACTATAAAAACGTCCTCACAGATGTAGTTGGTTCCGAACACGGTATAACTAAAGAGCAGTTAGACGGACTGGCTAAGCAAATCACGCCCCTCATCTCAAAAATCAGGGACGAAATCACAGGCGGCGCTACCAGATACGGCCTGCTGCCGACCGATAAACAAATCCCTCAGTTAGTCAAAAGATTAGTCAGGAAGCTCAAGCCCAAATGCGAAAACCTCGTCGTTCTTGGTATCGGCGGCTCGGCGCTGGGTAATATCGCCCTGCAAACCGCACTAAACCCTTATACCTGGAATTATGACTATAACGCCAGGCGCGGCCCGCGGCTTTTCATTTTCGACAACGTTGACCCCGCGCAATTCGGCTCATTTCTGGACCATATTGCGACTCGTCTCGACAAAACGGTTTTTAATGTCATAAGCAAATCGGGCCAGACCGCCGAAACAGCCGCCCAGCTTATGATTGTCCAGAAATTGCTGAAAGTCAAATTCGGCGTTGCACATCTCAAGGACCATATCGTCGCCACTACCGACGCCAAGGCGGGAACGCTTCGCAAAATCGCCGCCAAGTATGAATTACCAACACTGGAGGTTCCCGACGGTGTAGGTGGGCGGTTCAGCGTCCTTTCAGCCGTAGGTTTGTTCAGTGCGGCGATGACGGGAGTCAATATCGACCTGCTCCTGGCGGGCGCCGCCGATATGTTTACCCGCGTTACAAATCCTGACTTCTATAAAAATCCCGCCGCAGTCAACGCCGCGATTCAATACCATTATTACACCTGCGGCAAAAAAATCTCGGTTATGATGCCCTACAGCTACGCTCTTAAGGATTTAGCCGACTGGTTCCGCCAGCTCTGGGCGGAATCGTTGGGCAAGCGATATGCCCTCGATAATAAAACTGAGATTTTTGTCGGCCCCACACCAATCAAGGCGCTGGGCGTTACCGACCAGCATAGTCAGGTTCAGTTTTACCGCGAAGGCCCCAACGACAAGGTTTTCACCCTGCTCGAAGTCCAAAACCACGGCCGGAAACTAAAAATCGGCCCCGCCCCGAAAATTGCACCAGAGCTTGATTACCTTGCCCGCAAGGACTTAGGCGAGCTTTTCAACGCCGAGAAAAAAGCCACCGAATACGCCCTGCGTGCCAGCAATCGCCCCTGTCTTACAGTCCTGTTCCCCAAAGTCGATGCCTATACAGTGGGGCAGTTTATTTTCCTGTACGAGGCGACCACGTCTTATGCCGGTGCGCTTTTCGGCATAAATACCTACGACCAGCCCGCAGTCGAGCTTGGCAAGCAGGCAACGTTCGCCCTTATGGGCAAATCCGGCCCATACGAAGGCGCGACATACGAGAAATTTGCCGAAGAAATTAAATCGCGGACCAAAGTTGACGAAAACTTCCTCGTCTGATATGCTTGGCGTTTCGGATTTTCGGGTTTATAAGAGGCATTGATTATGAATTACGCGGTAATAATGGCAGGGGGAACAGGCAAGCGGCTGTGGCCCCTCAGCAGGCGGAAAAGACCCAAGCAGGTCCTCAAGCTCTTCGAAGGCCAGACCCTGCTTCGCTGCTGTTTCGACCGCCTCACGCCCATTTTCGACTCGCGAAATATCCTCATTTTGACCAATGCCGGCTACGCCGATACGGTTCGGGAATCGGTAACCGGCGTGCCGTATAATAATGTCATAACCGAGCCGGTCGTGCGGGACACCGCCGGGGCAATTGGGCTTGCGGCGTCGATTCTGGCGAAATTCGACCCCGACGCCACAATGGCGGTCGTTACCGCAGACCAGATGATTGAGCCGGCCGAGACCTTCCGCCAGGCGATAAAAGACGCCCTCAATTTCGTCAACGCCAACCCCGACAGTATGCTCACCTTCGGAATAAAGCCCACATTCCCGAGCACTCAGCTTGGCTATATAAAACGCTCGACCGAACCCGTCAAATACCCCAAATGCAGGAACGTGATTTACAAAGTTGACCACTTCAGGGAAAAACCCGACGAGAAAACCGCGAAACGATACGTAGAGGACGGCAGACATTTCTGGAACTCGGGAATTTTTGTCTGGAAGGCCAAAACCATTCTTTCGCACCTCAATACCTTTCTTCCAAACGCCACGGCCCCCCTCAGAAAAATCCAGACCGACTGGGACGGCCCCAACCAGGAAAAGACGCTCAAAGACAATTTCCCCACGCTGCCTAAAATCAGCATCGATTTTGCCGTAATGGAGAAGGCGCCAGATGTTTTCGCCATTATGCTGGACTGCCGATGGATTGACCTCGGCTCATTCGCGGCGCTGGCCGACATTATCAAATCGGATAAAAACAACAATATCGTTGTCGCGAGCCAAAGCGAGCTTCTGGATTGCAAATCAAGCATCTTCGTAACCGAGGACGCAGGCCACCTCATCGCCGCCATCGGCCTGGAAAATATGATTATCGCTCACAGCCCCGACGCGACATTTGTCTGCCCCGTAAACCAGGCGCATCGCCTCAAAGACCTGCTTGACCTTATCGAGCAGCACACCGGCGAAAAGTTCCTGTAATCGGCAAATGCGATACCTCGCTATAGATTACGGTACGAAATCGACAGGCCTTGCCATTTGCGACCCGTCCGAAACCATCGTTTCCCCGTTGGCAGTTCTTTCAAATGGAAAAGACCTTGCCGACAGAATCGTCGAAATTGTCAAAGCCGAGTCCGTTTCTGCTGTTGTTTTCGGCCTGCCTTTGAATATGGACGGCTCTTCCGGTAATCAGGCCAAAATCGTTCAGGATTTCGCCGGAAATCTTGTAAAAATGGTTACTGTCCCCATTTATTTCCAGGATGAGCGATTATCGACGTTCGCCGCGCAGGAGAAGCTGCGAGCCGCCGATTTGACCCGCAAAAAGAAACGCCGGCGATTAGACGCAGTCGCCGCGGCGGAAATTCTGCAGGCGTTCCTCGATTCGAAGCGCACGCCGCAAAGCCAATAGCATCGCAACTGTTTAAGTAACCTTTCCCGGGTTAAGTTTTTTCCCAAAGAAAAATAGGCAGATTCCCTATTCGTGCGTAGAAATCAATATCGCATAATGGGTTACAGTTAAAAACTACAATAAAAAACGAAGCAGGAAAGCTTTTTAGCAGTGAAACCGTCAAATGTGAAACCACAACGGGCGAGGGTAGATTGTCCAAATTTTTCCTTTTTTTTTTGCGCACAAGACCGGCGCAAAAAGTGTAAAATATACTGATTATCCGCTGAAAAATGGGTTTTAAGATGACCCCTGAAAAGAGAAAAAAAACAGCTAAGATACTGTCGCTGGTGGTGATTCTCGCCGGTTTCACGGTAATAATCGGCTGGTTCTTTGATATCCGCATCCTGAAAAGCATCTCCCCTGCGTGGGTGTCAATGAAGTTTGACACCGCAATCGCTTTTGTTCTGAGCGGCATTACCCTCTATTTCATCGTCAGGGCCAAGGAGGGCGAATTTGACAAGGCCCAGGTGGCTCTTTCCATAACTTCTTTAATCATCATTCTTCTTATGGGAACGCTGTTTTTCTCCGCTGTTCTTGAGATTCGGACGGGGGCGGAAGATTTATTTATTAAAGAGGCGGCAGGCACGGCAAAGACCGTGACCCCTGGCAGGCCGTCTATGCCCACGATGGTTAATTTTTTGATGGTTGCCGCGGCGGGTATTTTGACCACGTTGAATCCTGTTAACCTGCGGACAAAATTAAGAATTATCGGCCTGATAATCGGTTCAATCGGAATGCTGGCGATAGTCGGTTATATAGTTGATAAGCCATCTTTTTATTATTACGTCGAAGGAGTAAATTCGGCTGTCGCCTGTCACACAGCAGCTTTGTTTATGGTCCTGGGGATTGGGTTTCTATGTCTATAAGATTGAAGCTTACAATTATGTTTCTGGCAATTGCTTCGATACCTTTGCTGTTTGTCAGCATTTTAACCTTCTCTAACTACAAAAAATCACTGGAGACCAACCGGCTTTCGCAGTTGCGGGATATCACTGCATATAAGGCGGACAAAATAGAAACCTATTTCGCCGGGGTAAAGTTGAATATAGAAATAGCACAGGGTTTTTACAATATTAAGAAAAATTTTCCCGTGCTGCTTAAATTCGCCGATGATTCGAATAATCCCGAATATATCACTGCCAGGGAGCCGCTCGACACACAGTTGTCTCAAATGCTTTCAGTTCTGTCTTATGTTTCCGATATTATGCTGGTTAGTCCCGCCGGCAGGGTTATTTATGCCAACAGGCCGGGGCATTATTATAGAGACGTTTCCAATGCACCAACAGAAGCCGAACGCCATGCATTTATATCCGGCAAAGACAGGATTTGCTTTTCTGATGTATATTTCGATAAGTACGAAGATAACAGATATGAAATGCTTGTCACTGCTCCCATTTCTGATTTTAACAATGTTTTCATCGGGGTAATTGCTCTCGAAATCGATATGACGCCCCTTTACAGAATTATTCAGGATAACACCGGCCTGGGCATTACCGGTGAGTCGGTGGTGGGTAAAAAGATTGGCGATGAGGTGATGTATCTCAGTCCCCTGAAGTATGAACCAAATGCTGCCCTTAATAGAAGAATAACCATAGGATCGAAAGTTGCGATTCCGATTCAAAACGCCGCACTGGGCAAAACCGGAAGCGGTATAGCTGTTGATTACCGCGGTAAAACAGTTATCGGCGCCTGGACATATCTGCCCTCGCTCGACTGGGGGCTGGTTGCCAAAATCGATACCGACGAGGCGTTTGCCGATGTAATAAATTTAAGAAATCTGGCGGCGATAATCCTGCTGATAATTATAGTCCTAAGCTCCATAACGGCTTTTTCAATAGCTCATTCTATTTCCGAACCAATCAAACGGCTCTCCGAAGGCGCCGGCATAATTGGCAGCGGCAATCTCGATTATAAAGTTGCAACCGCCCATAAAGACGAAATTGGTCAGCTTTCAAGAACATTTGACAAGATGACCGGCGACTTAAAACAGACCCTCGCTTCCCGCGACGAATTGAACAGGGAAATCGCCGAGCGCAAAAAAGCGGAAGAATCGCTGCGTGAAAGCAAAAAGGACCTCGACCGTGCTCAGGCCGTGGCTCATTCAGGAAGCTGGCGCCTCGACGTTCGACAGGATAAATTGACCTGGTCAGATGAATCATATCGCATATTCGGTGTCCCAAAAGGAACGCCGCTGACATACGAGTCATTCCTCGGCTTCATTCATCCAGATGACCGCCAATTCGTTGATAACAGGTGGAAGGCCGCAATTTCAGGCGAGCCATACGATATTGAGCATCGAATCATTGTTGACGGCCAAATCAAGTGGGTTCGCGAAAGGGCCGAGCTGGAGCTCGCCAATGACGGCATACTTTTAGGCGGCTTCGGAACCGTTACAGACATCACACAGCGTAAGCAGGCACAGGAGGCGTTGCGAAAGTCGCGTGATGAGCTTGAGATGCGGGTTAAGGAGCGGACAGCCGAGCTGGATGAATCGGTTATGGAGCTGCAAAAGCAGGTGGAAAGCCGAATCAAGGCCGAAGAGGCCCTTCGTTCGTCGGCACTGTATATGCGAGGTTTGCTCGAAGCATCGCTTGACCCGCTGGTAACAATCAGCCCCGAAGGGAAAATTACCGACGTAAACGAGGCCACAATTCAGGTTACAGGCGTCAGCCGTGAAAAGCTTATCGGAACCGATTTTTCGGACTACTTTACGGAACCCGAAAAGGCCAGAGACGGCTATAAACAGGTTTTCGCAAATGGCTTTGTAACTGATTACCCGTTGACGATACGCCACAAAAACGGCCGACTGACTGACGTGTTGTATAACGCCGTGGTTTATAAAAACGAGGCGGGTCAGATTCAGGGTGTCTTTGCCGCGGCACGCGATATAACCGAGAAGAAAATCGCCGAAGCCGAGCTTGAAAAATACCGCCTGCACCTCGAAGACCTCGTTAAACATCGCACTGAAGCGCTTGCCCGCTCGAACAAGGACCTTGAGCAGTTCGCATACGTGGCAAGCCACGATTTACAGGAACCGTTGCGGGCTGTGGCCGGCTTCATTGGCCTGCTTAAAATGCGCCTCGAAAAATCGCTTGACGAAAAAACCTCCGAATATATGAATTTCAGCGTCGATGGCGTCGCGCGGATGCAGGCGCTCATCAACGGCCTGCTCGAATATTCCATAATCGATACCCGCGGCAAACTCCCTGAGCCGACCGATGCAAAAGCCGCCCTCGACAACGCACTTTTACATTTGCGCGCTGCTATAGAAGAATCGGGCGCTAACATTACCGCAGAAAATCTGCCGACGGTCAAAATCGACCCCGTGCAGTTAGTGCAGCTTTTCCAGAACCTGATAGGCAACGCCATCAAGTTCCGCAGCGATACCGCGCCCCTGATTCACGTCAGCGCCAGCCGGCAGGGCGATGCCTGGCAATTCGCCGTCCGCGATAACGGTATCGGTATCGAGCCGCAGTATGCTCACAAAATCTTTTTGATTTTCCAGCGGCTGCATACACGCAAGCAGTATCCCGGGACGGGCATCGGCCTGTCAATTTGCAAGAAAATCGTCGAACGCCACGGCGGAAGAATCTGGATGGAATCGAAGCCGGGGCAGGGTTCGACCTTCTATTTCACTATTCCTGATACGGAAGGAGCTTAAGATGCCTCGAGCATAATGAAAAAGACACGGATTAACACAGTTTTTTTGACACGGATGGTATGGGTAAATGATATAATGATATACTGAAAGAAAAATGGCAGGAGCTTAACAATGAATTTATCCGAATCAAAACCTGTTGAAATACTTCTCGTCGAGGACAGTCCCAGCGACGCTGCTTTGACTATCGAAGCGCTGGAGGCGGGCAAGGTCGCAAACAAGCTTACGCTTGTCGAGGACGGCGTCGAGGCGATGGCCTTCTTGAAACGTCAGGGCAAATACGCCAAAGCGGAAAGGCCCGACCTTATTATGCTCGACCTCAATCTGCCCAGAAAGGACGGCAGGGAAGTCCTTGTGGAAATAAAAAACGACCCGGACCTTAAAATCATTCCGATTATCGTCCTGACAACGTCCCATTCCGACAAGGATATATTACAGTCCTATCAGTTAAATGCGAATTGCTATATTACAAAACCCGTGGATTTTACACAGTTCATCGACGTGGTAAAATCCATTGAAAAATTCTGGCTCACTGTTGTAACATTGCCGGCGAAGATATAGAAAAAGAATTGAACCACGAAGGGCACGAAGAACCACGAAGTGAAAGTTAAAATAAAAACATTTGTATTTCTTCGTGGTCTTCATAGTGAGAAAGATGTTTTTATGGAATTTGATGAGTTGTCAGGCAGAGTAATCGGTTGTGCAATCGAGGTTCATAAGAACCTGGGGCCGGGATTGCTGGAATCGACTTATGAACGCTGCCTGTCATACGAATTGACCGCCGCAGGTCTGAAACATACAACACAAAAGGAGCTGCCTATAGATTATAAAGGGCTTAATATTAATGCCGGATACCGGATAGACCTGATTGTTGAAGACGGCATTATTGTGGAGCTTAAGAGCATCGAAAAAGTATTGCCGATTCATGAGGCACAGCTTCTTACCTATATGAAGCTCGCCGGTATAAACGTCGGTTTGCTTATCAACTTTAACGTTAAAAAACTAAAGGACGGAATTAAACGATTTGTGCTATGATTATTGAACCACTCCCGTAAGGGCACGAAGAAAAAGAATAAATTAAAAAACTTCGTGAATCTTCGTGTTCTTCGTGGTGAAAAACGAGATGCCCGAAAATTTATTGAAAATCCTGTTGGTCGAAGACAGCGACTCGGATGCCCGGCTGCTGGAGGAAACCATCAGGGTATGCGGCGTTAATGACCTTAGCGTCGGCCTTGCCACATCCCTGAAGCAGGCCATCAGCCATATCAAAAGTAATCACGTTGACGCGGTGCTTCTGGATTTGACTTTGCCTGACAGTTCCGGCCTTGAAACCGTTCAAAAAGCCCGCCTTGCCTGCCCGGACGTGCCTATCGTGGTGCTTACCGGCGTTGATGATACGGAAACGGGCGTTGAAGCCGTGCGAATGGGCGT
>JBELAA010000056.1:0-11181 GCA_049509315.1 Sedimentisphaerales bacterium
GGCATAACCGGCGGATTGGCAACGGGACAGCCCATCATCGTCCGATTAGCCGTAAAACCCACCCCCACCATCGCCAAACCCCAGCACACCATCGACAAATACACCCTCGAAAACAAACAACTGGCCGCAATAACAAGACGCGACCCAACAATTACCGCCCGCGTATGGCCCGTCGCCGAAAATTATACCGCCCTCGTCCTGCTTGACCACCTCCTTGCTCACTTCGGCTACCAGCATCTCAAGGACAAAATTTATCAAAGTAAATAAAAAAGGCCCCGGCAAAACCGGGGCCTTTCATTTTGGTTTTTTAATAACTCGCCGCGATAATTACTAAGGCGGCCCTATGTAAAGCGGCGCAATTTTAACCTGGTTCGAGCACGCCGAATTCAGCGTCGGGTCATAGACGCATACCCTCCAGGTGTAATCCCCGCCAAGCCCGCTTGAGGTATTTATATACACGTCATAAACAATCGTGCTGCCGTTCCAGTAAACCTGGTATGTATCGGTGGCGCTATGACCGCCAAGCGTACCGCCGACGGGCGGCTGGCCGAGAATTATCGGGACGGCGACTTTGGTCTCGCTGCTGAAGCCGTTGTTGCTGCAAATAAATCGCAACTCGAGTGGACCGCCGCTGTCATCGGTGATGCCGGTTACGTCGGCTACGACCCTGTGCCACCAGCGAGCGTCGCTTGTCCTGAATTCACCGCTGTAGGTATAATCGGTTTCCAAAACGTCCCAGTTGCCCGATACCCAGAGAATATTCGGGTCAGGAGACGGCGGCGTCACGTCGCCGAGGTTGCTTACGCAAATCTGGTCCGACCAGCCGGTCTCGTTGTCGAATACATCCCTGGCCCTGACCCTGAAGCAATACGGTCCAACGGGGTTCAGGCCTGTAATCGTGTAATTCGGGTCGTCACGCCAGCCGCTGGTGTGATCCGGTGCGTTTGGTTCGTTGATTTCGAACTCATACTGGATTCCGCCGCTGTCGTCGCTGGCGGTTGTCGCCGTCATAGCAATAGAACTCCCGGATGCCGCGTATGGCTCTACGTTCCACGTCATCGGGTTCGGCGCCGGCGGAATGCTGTCCGGCGAGATTACCGTCCATTGCACGCTTGACCATTCGGTCATATTGCCGACCAGGTCGCGCGCCCTTACTCTGTATGCGTATTCAACGTATGACTGTAACCCGGTATCGGTGTAATTAGCATCATATTGCCAGCCGTTGCTGTCGTGCCCGTTTCCGCTTGTGCATTGGAAGTAATACTGCACCGGATGGGTAGTGTCGAATTGCAGACCCCACAGGTTATCGACGGTGTCAACGGCAGCCATCTTGACTTTGTTAGGCCATGTACCAGTCGGAACAATTCGCCATTGGCTCGGATTGGGTGAAGGCGGTGTCGTATCCGCCGCCAGCCAGCATTGACTGATGAGAGACAAATCCTCCCAGTTGACCGAGCTGTCGAACGTGAGGTCCGCTCCTTTGCACCATGCGTTGGCAGGCGAGCAACTCCCGCTCAGCCAGGAGTCCGCCAGCACGGCAAAGTCGGTCCAGTCAATAATGCCGTCCTTCATCCATTTGGTTCTGCCGGTACCGAGAATCTTACTACCTATATCCACAAACCTGCACGGCTGCTCAACCATGTAATGATATCCCATATCCACTCTGCCGCGGTCGGGCACCTCATCGGTCCGGGTCGTATAAAGGCCCAGCCCCGCATTGATGGCAGAAGAGCTGCCGACGTCAACACAAGGACTCTGATTGGCTGGTAACTGCCCTGCGGCAACCTGCTGCAAACGATAATCACTGATAATCTCGCTGACAAACTTCGGGTCAACTCCTATGTTGCCGCCAGCCCAGGTAAGATAGGCGCTGCAATTGCCCGATTCCCCGACGTATGTGCCCGCGGAACCGCCCCTGACATCGCTGTAAGATACATTGACGCTGCCGCAATGCTGGTCAAGCTCAAAACCGGTATCCACTGCAATTTCGGGGCCGAAACTCGCGTCGTTTCTCCAGAGGATACTGTCAATAACGCTGGTTGATGCGCCATAAGCACAATACAATCCGCCGCCCAGGCCCGTGTGGCCGTTGGGGTCTCCGAAACTGCCCGTGGCGTTATTGCTGTGCAGGGTGCAATTTGCGATTTTGACCGAGACGTTCCAGTTGGCTGAAATGCCGCCTCCGTCGCGCCCGGCAGTGTTTCCTATCATAAGGCAGTTGGTAACGTTGGCCGCGTTAACACTGCTGCTGACAGGCCCGTGGAAATAGATGCCTGCGCCTGATGCGTCGGTGGTGTTATCGACAAAACGGGAGTCGATGATGCTGGCGTCAATCGACTCGCAGAAAATACCGCCGCCCTGGCCTGCAATTACATCGACGTCGCCGGTTGAAATGCCTGCAAAATTACGATAAATGTTGCAGTCCTCTATCAGGCAGGCCCTGTACCCTCCGCCGGCTCCGTACTGACCATAGATACCGCCGCCTATGTATGCGATGTTGGCAGAGATGTTGCAGTCCCTGATGGCAGGTGCGCTGTTAAGCCAGAACATACCTCCGCCGACTGCCGATATATTGTCGCTTATATTGCAGCCCGTCAACGTGACAAACGCCGTCTCCTCGAAAGCAATTCCGCCTCCGTGACCCAGGTAGGGGTCGGTGTGATACGTTGCATCGGGTTTGGGCGCGAGGTTGCCTTTAATATTGCAATCGATAAACGTAATATTTGCATTGTTTCCGCAATAGACGCCGCCGCCGTAACCGGGGAGACGATAGGCCGTATCAGGCATAGGTATCTGGACGCCTGCGGCCCTGTTGCCGCCGATACCGCTCAAACCACCGCTGGCGGTGTTATTGATAATGTTGCAGGCGACAAATGACGCTGAGCTGTTGGCGTCGCAGAAAACACCCGCGCCGTAGCCGCTGTAGAACCTGTAATCGCCGATATAGCCCCAGGTCTGCCACAGCACCCCGTCGCTCCAGTTGCCGCCGGGGCCGGCGTCGCCGCCATTTTGGGCGAAGTTTCCGCCGTTGCCGCCGTTGCCGCCGGTAACGGTGCAGTTCCTGACAGTGCAGTTTATAAACGTCGGATTTGCATACTGCGCTACATAGATACCTGCGCCTCTCGCCCAGCCGCCCCAGCCGCCGTGGCCGGCTGGCGTAGTGGCATCAGCGTTGCCGCCGGCGCCTGCGTTGCCGCCGGTTATGTTACAGTTTCTGATGATACAGTTCTTTATCGTGGGACTTGCGCCTGAATCAACAACTATACCGGCGCCCGAACCACTTCCTCCGTCCGGCCCCGGCGCTCCTACGACGGTTGCAGCCAGAGCCGGCACAAAGCCGTAGCCGCAATTAGCTATGGTAATACCGTTGAGGACCGTTCGCCCTGTGGCTCCGGCATAAAAAACAATGCCTGTGCCTGCTATTCCATTGCCGTCTATAACTGTCATCGCCACGACACAGGGGTCGTCAGGATTTGTGCTGGTAATGGTTATTTCCTTGTTAATTTCAAGGCCGGGCGTGTTATATACGCCGCTTGCCACGCTGACGATATCGCCCGGGCGCGCAGCATTTACCGCGCCTTGTATAGTCGTGAAATCGCCGGGGACCGTCCTGATAAGGGGCACTTCAAACTCAACGGTAACGTTCTTGTCGCCGGCCATTTTAACGGTATTAGCCGGTGCGAACAAACCGTCGTTATCGGTCCCCGTCCATCTCTTGACACGGTAGCCGGTATCGGGCACGGCGGTAAGTGCAACCACCGTATTTCGTGAGTAAGTTCCGCCTGTGGGCATAACAGTTCCGTGACCGCCGATAACCTCAGTCGTCAGGATGCAGGCATTCGACACGAAAGCTACGGTTACGGCTCTGGGACCGTCCATCAGCACGGTATTGGTTAAGGCGCTCGAATCGTCGTTGTCGGTGCCCGTCCAGAGAACCTGGAAATTGCCCGGCTGGCGTTTCACCCGCAACTGAACGGTTGTAAACCAGTTGAATAAGCCGCTGTTGGGCTCAATATCGTTGGCCTCAAGACCGTTGGCCACGACCGCGTTAAAATCGAGCCGATACTGCGGAGGCGTAAACAACGGGTAATGGTAAGGGTAATGGTAACCCATATCGACTACGCCCTGGTCGCCAACGTAGTCGGTTCTGGTCGTATAGTTTGCAAGGTCAATACCCGGGCTATTGGCATCGGCGCTGCCGGTGTCAACACACGGGCTTGTAACCGGCTGACCTGCCGGAATCTGGCTGAGGAAATAACCGGCAACAAAGCACGGGTCTGCGTTAATATTGCCGCTTCCCGGCTCCCACTGCATCGTGCAGGGGTCCCAGTTTATGACGCAGTTGACATCGACAAAAATCGGGGTAGGTATCTGTTTCATCAGGCCCACCGCCTGCAGAACCGCACCAACAACCGCGTTTGCGTCGGCTGCCTGGACAACGGTTCCTCCGGTAGCGGTTGCAATACTCGTAAAGGCCGCTGTCGCGTCGGTGGCATTACCGATAAGTATCGGCATTACGTGGACGGGGTTAGGCCCCGTCGCAGCCGTCGCAATATCGTTAAGGGTATAATCGGTATATGGCTCCGGGTCATGAGGCGGAGCATCCCCCATAAGCATAACTACCCGCAGAACGTCGCGACCCTGGCGCCAGGCGCCAACACCCGGTGAGTTAAAATCGATAAATCTTGCGTTGCCGTTGGCAATCAATCTTGCCTCAAGCGCATTGGCGTCGATACAGTGCATCAGGGCGGCATAAACCGCTTCAGGTCCGTCGGCCCCGCCTCCGGCCACCATCGGCTGCAAACCGGCTATAAGCTGACTGGCGTCAGATGTGAAGTCCACAGCGTCCCTGTAAGGACGGTCGCCGGGCGAACCATAGGTTGCAGCCGTGTTCATATCATCGTAAAAATCACGATAATTGACCTCAGCGACCCTGTAATCCGGGAACTGTGCGCCGATTGCGTTTATAATCTGACGAGCGGCCGCTTTGACTGCGTCGATATCGTCGGCCATACTGCCCGTGGTATCGATACAGAAAACAAGGTCGAGCGATTGAATGTTTCTTCCAAACTGGTTCGGGTCAGTCGCACCCTGAACGTCGCTATAATGAACCAGCATAGCCGAAGGCGCAACGCTTACGGCAAGCTGAGAGCCGTTGGCCCCGATGCCGGTGACGTTGCCCCAAATGATATTATTAACGATGTTGACAAAGCTTCCGTAAGAGCTTGATACCCCTGCACCCGCGCCGCCGGCAGTATTATTGACAATCGTGCAGTTGACAATGTTGGGGTCGCTGAACCACACGGCCGCAATACCGCCGCCGTTCGCATCCGCCGAGTTGTTGGTTATAAGGCAGTTTTTAATGAGGACGGAATTGCCTCCGGGGGCCTCGGTGCCGCCGATGTTTCTGCTGGAGACGTAGATACCGCCGCCATCGCCTGCCGAGCGGTTGCGTAAAATGTTACAGTCGGTAATTTCCGCGTTTGCGCCCAGAGCAGCGATTGCGCCGCCCTGTGCGGCCGGGTATGTCCCCTGGTTGCCGGTGAAGAAGCAGCGGTTAACTACGGCGAAACCCTGAGAGAACATCACGCCGCCTCCGTGCAGAGCAGAGTTGCCTATGAAAGCGGAGGCGTCAAATTCGGGGTAGGCCTCGTCGCAATACACAGCGCCACCGACGGCAGCAAGGTTATCAGTGAAGGTGCACTTGGTAAACAGGGGACTTGCGCCGTTTTCAAAGGCGATGGCCCCGCCGTAACTGGTCGTCGGATATGCCGCGACAGTAGCGCCGCCCCTGAAACTGGTGAGTGCGCAGTTGGGGTCGGCCATATTGTCGGTAAAATTACAATCCGTGAAAGATGGAGCGCTGCCTGCAGCGGCGAAAACGGCTCCGCCGAAGGACTGGATTTTGTAGTGGCTGTAAGGCCAGCCGAACTCAATAGGAGCACCGCTTATTCCGCAACTGCCGCCGATAGTAGTATTATTGATGAAATTACAGTTGACAAATTCAGCGGTAGAGCCCTCGCCGCAATAAATCGCGCCGCCGAAGCCGCTATATTCCCAGTAATCGAGGAGCGAGTAATTGTGATACCGATAGTCCCACCAGAAACCGTTTTTGTCACCCCATGCACCGCCATGTCCGGGGTACTCACCCGGCGCGGCGGCCGCCGCTCCGTTGCCACCGTCTCCGCCTACGGCCTGGCAGCCGGTAAACGAGCAGTTTTCGAACGTGGGCGAATTGTCCGGACCTATGTAAGCGCCGCCGCCCATCGCCCTTCCGCCCGGGCCTCCGTTGCCGGTGGTGCCGGGTATATAGGGGTCTTCTCCGCCCGCGCCGTCGGCGCCGTGAATGCCCATTGCCCGGCAATTGACAAACCCGACGTTGCGAATGGTCGGTGAGGCATTGTTGTTTAAAGTCATACCGGCGCCCGGCGTATCGCCGGGATACTGACCATCCCTGCCTGCTTCAGTCGAGGTTCCTTCAAACCATATGCCGACGGGGTCAAAGATATCGTCGTCCCAATAGACGTTACCGCTGATAGTCAATCCCTGAATCACGCATTTGCGGGAAACGTTGTATATCATGAATTTGCCGGTTATAACGGTTGCCTCGGGATTTTCCGGCGAAGTGCTTGTAAGGGTAATATCTTTGCCGTTGATAAGCAGATAAGAATGGTCCTGGCTGGACTCGACGATGTTGTACGTGCCGGGGGTAATCATCACGATATCGCGGTTATTGGCGGCATCGATGGCCATCTGGATATTTGGATAGTTGCTGTCACCGCCGACGTAGAGGATTCTGGGAGTATAGAATTCAACGGTTACGTTCTTGTGCGTGTCCATCGTAACTTTATTAATTTGTGCTGGTGAGTTATCATCGTCGGTTCCCGTCCAGGCGACTTTATCCAGAGGATTGGCCGGCGTTGCTTTTAGCTGAACGGTTACACCTTTTGGCTGCAGTGTCCTGCCGACCGGCTCGACGGTTCCCTGGCCTCCGGCCACGCTTACAATAAGGTAATAGAATCCGTCGGGCTGAAAAGAGACAATAACATTCACATCGGAATTCATAGTAACGGTGTTTGTCAAAGCCGTTGAGCCGTCGTTGTCGGTGCCGGACCAGCTCAAAACGTTGTAATTCACATCAGGGAAGGCCGTTAACTGCACAACCGTGCCTGGAGCAACGCCCCTGGAATTCGGCTCATTTCTTGAGGTTATAGTAAACGGGTCAATGCCATCCCCGGTTGCGGCAATGAAGCCATTGGGGTCAAAACCGCCGGGTTTGAGCACCTGTATGGTAAGCTGATACTGATGGAACGTTACCTTAACCACCTTATTCGCATTCATTGTTACGGTGTTGTCCGTACTGGTGGAAGTATCGTCATTTGTTCCCGTCCAGCCCAACAGCGCAAATCCCGGCTGAGCGGTCGCATGAAGAGAAACCTCCATGCCGGCGTTGACCATCCGGGTAACGGTAACGGGGGCCGTTATCGTAAAGGCGCTATCGCCGCCGCCTTGCGCCGTAAGCGTACCGCCCGTGTCGTTTACTACTTCGATAGTAAGAGAATATTGAGGCGCAGTGGTAACTGTATAATGATAACCAATGTCAACGACGCAGGCATCGCGCACCTGGTCGGTCCGGGTCGTCAAATCCTCTCCGACCATTAGTTCGAGCTGGTGTGCCGGCATATCAATATCGCCCGCGTCAACGCAGGGGCTGTTGGTCAATTGCCCTGCTTTGACCTGGCTGAGATAGTAGCTCGGCGCATTTACATCTATGTCCACAAACATCGGGTCGTCGGTTAAATTGCCGGCGAGCCACCAGACCCACGTGTATTCCGGCGGGTCTTCTAAGAAAAATGCGTCCTCACCCCCTTCGACGTCGCTGTATTCCACATCGACGTTGGCATAGGGGCCGGCGCCGCCGTCCTGTAAAGAACCGAAAATGGTGCCGACGGCAATTTGCGGACCATTTAACGCTGAGTTATCCCACAATATGCAGTTTTCGAGCTGAACCAGGGCAAAATATTCGGCGCTGCTGATAGCGCCGCCTGTGCCGTAAGTGGTGCTTGTGGCGGAGTTGCCAATCAGCGTGCAGTTGAGCAGTTTTGCCCAGCCGCTTAAATTACAGGATAAAGCCCCGCCCTCGTAAAATGCGTTATTGTCGGTGATAAGACAGTTTGTAAATTGCAGGGGGCTTGTCGTCCAGCCGTCCATAAAGGCCGCGCCGCCGACGTCTAAGGCAACGTTATCTTTTAGGAGGCAATTATTAATATCGCCCGCTGTATTCCAGAAGGCGACGCCGCCGCCCATTCCGCCCGGCATATTTGCGGCGTTACCAGTAATATCGCTGCCGTATATATTTACTGCCGTGTTATAGCCATTAATACCGCCTCCTTCGGCAGCCGTATTGTTCACAAGCCGGCTGTCCCAAAACGTCAATGATGCCGAATCCAGGTAAATTCCGCCGCCATATATTGCGTCATTGCCGGTAAAACTGGAATCATATATTGTGGCGGTATTGGCAGCAAATAAACCTCCGCCGGAATGACTGGCTGCATTATTGTTTAAAGTACAATTTCTAAGAGTCAGCGTATTGATATTGGCAATACCGGCTCCGTCACAGCCGCCGTTGGTGCCGTCATTTTCGTTTATATTGCAATCGGTCATTCTGACGCTGCCGCCTGTGAGAAAGATGCCGCCGCCTTTGGGATAAATAAGTTCATTTGTTGTAACGTCAATCAGGGTCGGACCATATATCTGATTCTGTGAAATGGTAGTAGCGCTTATATTAGCGTTGTTAGAGCCGGCAGAATAATAGATGCCGCCGCCATAACCATCAGTTTCCAAGAAAAGACCCGGGGCGCCGGGATTGCCGGGCGGTGTTCCGGTGCCTCCCTGTCCCGGTGTGCCGACATTCGTAAGATTAAAGGCGTTACAATTGGTAATGGTGCAGCCGACAATCGTCGGGTTGCTTCCGCCAACGTAAATACCTCCGCCCGCAAGAGCATAGTTCCAGCCGCCTGCTCCGCCTTTACCACCCGGGTTGCCGTTGCCGCCGTTGCCGCCGTTGCCGGGCACGCCGGCCAGGGCATTACAATTCCTGATTGTGCAATTTTGTATAATGGGGTTACTATTGGCAGAACAATAAATACCGCCGCCGCCGGCAAATCCGCTGTTGCCGCCCTTGCCGCCGGGCATGCAGGGGTCGCCCTGGCTGCCATTAGCGCCGTTGCCGCCTTCCACGGTGCAATTTTCGATAATACAATTGCTAATAGTGGGGCTGCCTCCCGACCCAGATATTCCCGTTGGACCCCCGCAGCAAATTCCTCCGCCGTAAGCATTGCCTCCGGAAACTAAAGGGTTCGCAGGAGGGGATAGACCTGGAGCGCCTTTGGCATAACCATTTCTTATTGTAAGGCCTGCAAGAACGCAGCCCGGGCCTTGGCCATTGTTGAAAATAAAACCGCGTCGCTGGTCGTTTGGATTATTTGTTCCCTGGCAGTCGATGACCGTCGCAGCAACCACATCAGGATTGGTCGGCTCGGTACTCCTGACGGTGATGGCCTTAATACTATTACCAAAGGTGAGATTATAGTTTCCGTTGCCATTATAAGTGTAAGGAAAATACGGATAAGGGCTGATTTCGACAATATCACCGTTGACGGCGGCATCGAGGGCCGGCTGGATAGTTCCATATTGAGCCGGCACAGAAATAACCCTCGAGCCGGTGAACATCCTGGCAGAGGCAAACATCGACCACTCTACCGTCTCATTGCCATTTGCGTCACGGACATGGAACCTGAAGTTATAGACAGTAGTATTCGGTTCGGAAGTAGGTGGCGTGAAATAATAGAGATTACTTGGCTGCCAGGGAAGAATAACCTCGGGATTTGCTTTATATTGATAGCTGAACTGGTATTGAACCGGAGTTGACTCATCGTAGCCGATACCGGCAATCATGCGAATCTGATTAAACTGGGGATATGCGACTGGAGGCTTCAGCCATTGGGGCGGGTCTGGGAAAGGCGAGAGGTTGTCATCGGCTACAGATGTTGTTACAAAACCGGTGATTGACCAGCCGGTCTGATTATGATTGCTGGATTTATCCCGTGCTTTGAAATGGAAACCGTAGGTGGTAGCCGGGCTAAGAGTCGTAATGGTGTATAGGGTATTGGCCGTCCAGCCGCTGTTTTTGTTAACGTCGCTGACGCACTCGAAATAGTATTCCACACCCGAGCGGTCGGTAACCGCGGCTGCCTGCATAATAGCGGTATGCCGGCCCGTTGCCTTTGGCGCTGCGCCTGCGGCCCATTGAGGAGGATTTGGCGTCGGCGGTGTGGAATCGACCGCCGCTTCCTGAACCGCGGCGGCAAGATTCAGCCGGCCGCCGGACGCACACAGTCCGGGGAGGGTATTATTAACGGTATCCATAAGAATCTGCTTAACCTGCGAATATGTCAGGGTCGGGTCAATCGACAAAAGCAGTGCGCAGGCGCCTGCAACGTGAGGCGACGCCATTGACGTGCCGGCCTTGTAGCCGTACCCGCCACCGAGAAGTGTGCTGAGGATATCTGTCGAATCGCCGAAGCCAGAACCGCCGGGAGCGCCGAGGTCAACGGTTGTAAGACCATAGTTGGAGTAACTCGCGCTTGCATCGGTATTGGTTGTGGCCATTACGGAAATGATGTTCGCCAGGTTGAAACTTGCGGGATAAGCCGGCGTTGAATCGTTATTGTTGCTTTCGTTGCCTGCGGCGGCGACAAAGATAATACCTGCGTCCCGGGCGGCCGCAATTGTATCATAAAGGGTCTGTGAGAAGCCGTAACCGCCCCACGAGGCGTTGATTACCTTCGCACCGTTGGCTATGGCATACTGAATCGTGGCAACCGCGTTGGACGTTGAGCCGCTACCGGTGGCGTCGAGGAACTTCACCGCCATAATTCTAGTATGCCAGTTTACGCCCGCAACGCCGATACCATTATTACCCACCGCGCCGATAGTGCCTGATACGTGCGTGCCGTGGCCTTCGTCGTCCATCGGGTCGCTGTCATTGTTGACAAAGTCATAGCCGTGGCTGCCGTTTGCATCGCTCCACATATTGGCCGTCAAATCGGGGTGAGTGTAATCAACACCGGTATCAGTAACAGCGACTATGATGCTGCTGGAGCCGGTGGAGATATCCCA
>JBELAA010000057.1:0-11152 GCA_049509315.1 Sedimentisphaerales bacterium
GGCACGAACGAATGGGGCCAGGTTCTGGGCGGCGCAGGCGCAGAGACTATGACATTCCGCATAACCGACGCCTATACGCCGTTCATGAACCCAGGTAATACGTGGTTTCTCACCACGGTGACCGCCCCGGGCACCACTCCGGGTCTCATCAATGTTATCACTCCCATTCCTCCCGCAGCCAGCGCTGCCGGAACTGCGCACAAGCTCAATGTCGACGTCATCGACGGAGTCAATAATTTGGTTGTCTTTGACGGCACGCCTACGAGCACGACGTTCTTCACCTGTTTTTACGAATTTACGTCCACTCTCACGGCCGTCACCAGCACGATCGACGTTAATCTGCAGAGAAAAGGCTTCACCCTTGCGCAGATCTATCATTCCGGCGCCGGCTCCGCCAACAACATAATCACACAGCAAGACGCCACCCGGGATTATTGGACGGGAACCGCGGGCGGAGTCACGGTTACTGATTACTTCACGCACACCGTCACCGGCGATATGACCGGAATTTCCTACGCTAAGTTCTACGCCACGACGAAGACGCCGGGAGCCAGCTCAGTTCTCGTTAATGTCCCCGCGACCACAGCCACCTTCGGCACCGCGGGCTCGGCCGTGATTGTTGTGAATGGAACCACGGCCCTGAACAACAGAGTCCTCAGCGACGCTTGCGCTTTCCTCCCCGACCCCATCGGCAGAGGCTTCTATGGAAGATCTCTGTACGGCGCAACGACGGGCTGGACGTGGGATACGAACGGCACGGTTTTCCGGTCGGTCTGGTTCACCACGGCGACGTTGGACGGCCAATACTCCGCCTTCCGGTTTGCCAATCATGCCGCACTCGGAACGCCGGACGCACAGGTCTTTGCGGAGATCTGGCTGGATGATGGAACCCACACAGATGCCGCCCACCTTCTCATTCCGGTCGGAGTAATTCCGGCCCAGGGACATCTGAGCATTAGAGCCGATGAGGCGGCTACCCTTAATGGGCTCGCGCCCGCTCTGACGCTGGCCGCATCGGGAGCTTGGAAAGGCAGAGTGGTTTTCACCATCTGGGCTCCTGCGCCTACGACCTTCGGGACAGAGCTGCAGATTATGAATGGCGGCTACACTGAAATCGATCTCGAAAAACAGATGAATGCCGGCGTAGCGTGGTGGGAGAAGTAATCTACGAGCAGCTGAACAAGATCGAACACAACACCTGATGAATCGGGAAGGATCCTGGTGGACCCTTCCCGATTTTTTTTATTCCTACACTTCTTATAAAATAAAGACTAGGCTGAATCACCGGAAATTATCTGCCGCTTCCCGAGACTTCATCCGTAGCTTGAAGGGATCGGGGAGAGCGGGCTCAACATTGGAGAGCTATTCCAAGAAACTCGAGTTGCTCGAGGAATTAATCGGAGACCTTCCTCTCCACAAGGTGACCGGATTGTTCGATGCTATCCGGAGAGAAGAATCCTTCCTGCGCTTCGAACACTGGAAAAAGGCTGCCGGCTTGCGGCCAAAGTTTACGCTGCATTCTTTCCGCGCCGGATTCGCCCCTCGTCTTTATCGAGCCACAAAAGACGCGGTTCTGGTTTCAAATGCCATGGGGCATAAAAGCCTTTCTTCAATTAATCGTTATATTTCGCTGAAGGAAAACTCCATCCGCTCAGCAATGGAAAAAGCTTTTAGATGAGGCCGAAATGAAATACATCGCCGACTTCGATCGGAATCAACTTCTGATTTCGAGCAAAGCCAGAGCTCAAGCCGCTGCGCAATTCGGCAGGAAATTCCCCCAAAAAAACAAAAAAGGGGATGGTTCACGGGGAACCATCCCCTCGATGTTTCAGAGAATTTTCCGGATCGACGCGATCCGGGGCGTTAAAAACCCGATCAGAAGCGACGGCCGCCGCCGATCCGTCGGAATACGCATGCCTTTATAAAAAATTCTTTTTTACTACATCTCCAAAAAGAATTACTGCCGGCAATTGCAATTTCAAAAAATTTTCCTTAAAATTACATCATAGACAAAATTAATTTTCCTATCAGTTAAACAAAAGGGGAGACAAATGAAAAAATTCTGTATGATCGCCATTTTGGTCTTTCTTGTCCTCTTTTTGCAAGGATGTATGCAGATGATTTTAGAATCCGCATTAGGAGGCGAGATGGGGGATGGAATCGCTTTAAATCCGAATCCAATCCTTTCAGAAGAAAGCCCGCTTAGCTCTATCTCGCCGAGACGCATAAGCGTAATTACATTCAAAGGCCTAAGCAGACTAGAACATACTGGATTGTCTTCGTTCGTAATCATGAATATCCCAAACATCCCCCAATTTCTTTCTCAAGCTCTTGCTAATGAGTTCAAAAGAAACAATCATAGTATCGTTGGCGAGAATGAACCTTGCGATTTCTTTGCTCAAGGAATCGTAAAAGAGTTTTCAATCGAACACATTCCCTTTACCAGCAAAGTGAAAGCCCTGATTGTTGTAGACCTTTCGCTTTATAAAGGGCAAGACCGTAGCGTCCTGTTTACTAAAACCTGTACAGGCACAGTCACCAAAGCCGGATATGCTGATTCTGATATTAGAACAAGGGATTACTATATTATCGGGGCGTTGAATGAAGCAATATTGGATTGGCTCCATAATATCTCTCAGGATCCTAAATTATCAGACGCTTTGAAAAGCGAAAAAAATTAATCGGCCTGACGCTATGGCTTTCATCGCGGTCGTGATTTCGAGTTCGATCTTCTCCACTGAACCGGCTCACACACAACCTTGTTCACACATCATCTACAACATTTGACAATGTCTCATTTTTAAGTTAATTTGAAAAAAGACGGCCATCAGGGTGGGAACGATGATAATACCAAAATCGCGTCTTATTCGATTATCCTCCAAAAGGTTCGCGTCCGCTAAAATATTTTTATTTCCATTTCTCATGGTCGGTCTCATATGCGTCGATTTTCATTTTTCATTCAGTGAAGCTCCGCCATCAACTCGGTATCCGAGAAGCGATTCTGCATTGGAAGTTGGCAATTTTTTTGTTACGACTCCACTCGATGAACAGATCCGATCCTTCTCCCTGGCTGCTTTATCCTCAGTTATATCTTCCGCATCTCCTCAGACACCGGTCGTCCAGAGGAACAAATTCCGGCTTGACCAACCTTATTCATATAGATTCGATTTCCTAAAGGATAATCCGATCGCGCCGCTGTCTTTTTCCACTCTGAAGTCTTCCCCGGAAATCTTTATGTCATCGAATTGGACGACAGCAAAGACCGCTACGACTCTTATCGGGCTTTTCGTCTTCGTGGGGGGAATCGTCGCGACGCTGACCTGGGAGCCAAAATCTGAGACCGGGATCTGGGCGGACATCAATCGAAAAGAAAACGAAGGTGCTCGCGGCGCGCACATCGTTTGTATCGTTGGGGGATTGGCTATTCTTATCTATTCATTTTTCATTCAATAACAACGGTCGTATTAGCTACAATCCGGTTTTAGATAAATATTTGAGTTCGTTTGAAGGAATTGAACAAAAGGCTGTGGAGAGGAAGCGATATGGAGACTCGACAAGTTCTTGGAAGCGGATTGGCTTTGTTCTTTTTTTTTATGATAACGCCCTCGGTCTTTCCCCAATCGACGTTCACGCTAAATCTCGGTCATAGGGCCAAGATGCCGAATATCGGTGAAAATGAGGCTGGGTTCGCGGGAACTCAAAAAAGGCGTTCAGATGCATGGCTTCTAAACCCTACGTTTCGAACTCCGAGCGTCGTTATTGCGCGATTCCAAGAGACGGACGTCACCCCGAAGGAGACCTCCATCCGGAAAATGAATTGCGGGATATCCCTGGGTTTCAATTTATCGGGATGGCGGGGCAGGATTGATGAGTTCATTCGGAATCTTGAAATGCTAACGAATTATATTGGGTTGTCTCCGAATTATTCCCGGTCTTTGCGGGATGGATACGAAGTCGGCCTTTTTCTTTGTTATCGACCCTTCTCGTGGATGAGTATTCAATCGGAGTTGAATCTTATGAATCAGGGATTGCGCATCGCCGGAAGCGGAAAGATTTCCGGAAATGATTATTCAATCGTCCAGCGATTCAATGTGAATTACTACCAGATTCCGTTGATCCTCAAGTTCATTGAAATGAAGAGTGGTGTATATGCCTGTGCGGGAGCATTTGTTCAGTACACGACCTCCGGGAAACTTACGACCGAGGTCACCATCGATACGGAATCCGATTCGGATTCCAAGAAGATTGATAACCTGAGCGATCGTGACTATGGTTATATTTTAGGTATCGGCTTGGATTTGTCCGGCGGTTCATTTGAATTAAGGTATATTACGGGGCTGAATGAGGTCTTTAACTCCGGTACAAATGACTACGGATTTCGAAACTATTCTATTGAATTGAGGTTGGAAATTCTTCTGTTTTCTAAGCATTCTCGATGATTTACTAAGAGTGCTTCACAATGGAAAAACATAAAAAGCGGGGTGACTCCGCTTTCGCGAAAAGTATATATGAAAATCCAAACCGCGCTAGGGAGGAATCATGAAACGAATTTGCGTGCTGCTAGTCATATTTTGTTTTTTATCCATCGTCAGAGCGGACGAGCGTGAAATCAAAAGTGGTTTAAAAGTCATTATTAACTGGGCATCTACGGAGTATGGCAATTCTCCTTCCGCAAATGCGAATATGGAGACCAAGCTGATGCTGGGCCTCGGTGTCTTTGTCGATCTTTTCCGCATTAGCGATACACTTAGTATTCAGCCTGAATTGAACATCATCATGAAGGGACGCGGGTTCAATGATGGCTCATGGCGGGAACTTTATTATCTCGAGCTCCCTCTTCTCTTGAAGTTGGCCTTCCCAATTAAAGGATCTTGGATTACCAACGTTTACGGCCTATTCGGACCATATGGAGCCCTCTCGATGGGTGGAGCGCAGTCAGACGGCGTCAAACATAAGGTCGGAACGGGGTGGTGGGATTTGTCCCGCTTTGAAGGAGGGATATTGATCTGTGCCGGGGTTCAAATTTTTCATGTAGCTAAGATGGAGGTCGGGTATGGATACGGATTAACCAATATCTGGGGGGATCCTGGTCATAAAGAAAAAAACCGGGATCTGTATTTGAGCTTCCGGATACCCGATCCTCTCCGCTTCCTTTAAGGAAGTCCGCTCTTCAACCGGAATCAGGTATTGGGGAATATTTGTAAAGGAAATGCGAGCGACAGCCGACTATTAGAATTATTCCTACCTTTCTTCGTCCTTCATCATGTGGCTTGTTTTCGCCGTCATGGCTTCACTTTTATTAGGAAGGCTGGTGATGATTCGGTCTTCTCCCACCTTGTATATTCCGGTTGAAAGCGGACAGTGATTCCGTTTCAATCCGGACACCCATTCCGGTTCAAAGCGGCCACCGATTCCGGTTGATTCCGGCCACTTTTTTAAGGGGTCCGGAATCTGAAGCGGCGCTTGATAACTTAAGGGATAGGGAAAGAATTTGCTTTTTAGCGCTCCGCGACATTCCTTCCTAAAAAGCTCGGAATCAATACCGCCCATCGCATGAAGAGGATAATCCCGGCTACGGATCGAAGTCAGAACACAAAGATGGCGGCGAAAGAGATCGTCCGGCCGCGGCCCAGGCCGTCGCGGTCGACCAGAAAATCGCCTATAAGATGCAAAACCTCTCCCCTCTCATGAAATCACTGACCTCAAAAATACTCCGCCCGCTCCTCGGCCGCCATCAGGGCGACCTCGGTCAAAACTCGCGACGGTGGCGGCTTCTCGGTCACGAACGTCAGTTTGAGGTGGTCAAGGGACGAGCCTTCGGCTCGCCACTCGCCCATGGCTTTTATCCACGGGCGAGTACGGCGGAAGTGGACCCCCGGGTAAAGCCCGGGGCCCCCGGCCGCCGTCGATGATCCGGTCCACAGCGGCATAATCCGTGATAAAGGCGACGACCTAAAAATAAAAAACCCGGCCCCGGCAAATGCTTGACCGGAATCACGGGACGGAGGGCAGCCAAGGGACGAGCCTCCGCGGCGGAAGTCAAGGGACGAGCCTTCAGCTCGCGAAAAAATCGCCCAAAAAACAAACATGATAAAAACCTTTTTCATCATAGTCACCACCTCATGCGATAAGGGTGATAGCCTCCTTCGCGCTTGACCAGCTTCACCAGATCGACCGCCTGTTGCTCGATGATTTCAGCCGGCGAAATCGTCTTCGAACGCCAGGCGATCTTTTTCGCCCACCGCTTCGAGAAACCCAAGGCTAGTTGACGTTTGAAAGTGGTCCTAAGGAAACCATGCGATCCGATCTTCGGCTTGAAGCCGCGGCCGAACATACCGAAGATCAGCCGGTCGCCGAATGGAGCGCGAAATTCCTCTATCAAATCGAACACCAGGCTTCCCTGGTTTCTTTCCGAACCGTGGATGAAACCGAAATATGGATCGAGACCGACCTTGAGAAGCACCCGCCAGACCTCTCCATACAAAATACCGTAAACATAATTTAGGCATTGATTGACGATATCGTTAGCACGAAAGGTAATGCGCCTATCAAAAGATAGTTCCGCCGGCGCCAGTTTTGAGAGGCTCTTCCAATAAAGAGAAGCAGCCCGTCCCTCAAAGCCCATACCGAGCGTCCTGGCGGTGGCGCTCATCGGATCGATTTCGTCGATTTTGTCAGCCATTTCGGTGATTCCTTCTGCCGCCGCGCTGAAGGATTCACCGATCTCCGGCGCTGCGGTTTTACGGTACTTAGCGAAATAGCGGAGGACGGCGGCTTGATTTCCCACCTTAGCAGATAACATTTTCAACCCCGCCGTCACGACATCCGGATCGTCTCGTCTTAAAACCTGCTGGCCGCGTAAATAAGACTTCGTGGTTTGGATCGGATTCAGAACGGCTAAGGGCCCCCCCGTCGGCGGGGAGAAGACCACCGGAATGTCCAACTCCGCCAGTTTCAGTTGAAGGCTGACGGAAATATTCATCGCCATCCCTTGCAGGTATAGCATGCCGAGGTCAGCGAGCGGTCGCCTGAAGATTTCGAACTTTTTCTTTTTGACGACAATCTCCTCACCCTCCATGGCGATATAGCTCCCATGGGTGAGAACATAAAGCCGCGCGTCCTGATCGATGATCGTCTCGCGCAAGCGGCTTTTGACCTCACCTTCTTCCTCGTCGTTTTCGGAAACGGTGAGCGATTGTTTGACCGGGGGGCTATTTGCGCCGTCTTCGTCACCGTCGCCCCAAGGGGCGAAGGCTCTATCCTTTCCTTTTCTGCCGTAGCCGCCGGTTACGGCATTCAACTGGTTGGTCACCGTGGTGTCCCCCTCTATTTGATATATGCCGGGAGAATAAAACCGCTCGCGGCAGACCCAGGCGGGATCGTCACGGATCTGGACGGGCAGGTAATGATGGGCCATCTGTTCACAACGTCCATCGAGATAATTGAGCTGCTCGGATATTTTCGCTTCGCCGGACAAGAAGAAGTAGTTGCGGAACCCTCGCACAACGGCATTGATCCGACTCAACGCCTCCACGCGCTGCTGAAGCGTCGACTCGCCGGCCGCGACGATTTTCATCTGGTCGCGTATTGCTTCGACCACTCTATCCAGTTTTTTCGCCTGAATTTCGATTCCGTCATGATAGAGCGTGAACCCCAGAAACCCGAAACCATCCTTTACCGCCACATAATTGGTTTTCGCCGGCATCAACTGCAGGTGGAGCGGATTGTTCAAAAAATCGCTCATCATCTTCAGAACTTTGACCGCTTCATCTTCGCTGCCGGTGATGATTGTAATGTCGTCGGCGTAGCGCACGAATCGTACCCCCATGCGCTCGAAGTGCTTGTCGAGCGGATCGAGGTAGACATTGGACAAAAATGGGGATAGCGATTCCCCCTGCGGCACACCGACGTCATTAGGGATGAACTCGGAAAAATCGAGCACCTCCACGGTCAGCCATTGCTGGATCAGGTCAAGGATCGCCTGGTCGCAGATTTTCGAGGCGACCTGATTGATCAACACATCGTGGTCGAGATTATCGAAGCACTTTTTTATGTCGGCGATCACCGCCCAACTCCCACCGGCCTTGATTAAACTGCGGGTCAGAGCAATCGCATGATGAGCACTGCGGCGATAACGGTAGCCGAAACTGAAATAGCTGAAAGTCGGATCGAACACCTGATCCAGCAAGAACAGACAGGCGCTCTGCACGACTCGATCTCGGACGCAGGCAATGCCCAGAGGCCGCATTCCACCGTCCGGTTTTGGAATGTTCACCCGACGCAGCGGCCGACCACGATACGTGCGCGAGAGCAATTCATCGGAGAGTTTTTTCAGTTCAGCTTCGAGGTTGTCCCCGAACATACCGACGGTTATGTTGTCGATGCCGTGTGAATCCTTCCTGCTGCCGGAAACCTTGAACCAGCCAACGCGAAGCACTTCGACAGAGCAGAGCTTTTCATATAACGCCTGGTCGTCGGATTTCGCCTCGTCGGGGAGTGAAATCGCTGTGGAGAATTGGCGGACGGTCGTCGGCTTAAAATTCTTCACGGTCCGATAGCGTTGCCGGTGCGCTTCCTGGATTTCAATCCGGCTCGACGCTATTTTCACCACCAGTACACGCTGATCGGCGGTATTGCGAACCATCATGAAATTTTCGGCTAGGTCGTTAATCCGCTGGATTTCGTCGCTTCCCAACCATTTCTGATGTTCCTTGGCGCTCAAGGCCTTCAACCCGCCAATGATCCAGACTTGCGCCGCTGCTTTTGACCAATCAATCGCCAGGGCGTCCGGCGGCCGCGCGTATTCCACGGAATGCACAGCGATATGTCGCGTCCAGGGTGACGTTTCCGTAATCCAATTCGGGATGCGTGTATGCAAGAACCCCGAGGGGAAAAGGTGCACAATCGTGACCATCTCGGCGGTAGAGGGTTTCGTTTTTTGCTTTTGCAGCACTCTTAGCGCATCTTCGACCGCCGTCTCCACCAGCGTCATCACAATGCTTCTCTCGGTCTTTTCGAAGTATTCGGCATGGGCCTCGATCCACGTCGTGCAAGGTTCCTTTAGATTTTCAATCAGGTCACAACGATTCGTTCCCTCGGAAATGGCGTAAACGAGCGGGTAACGCAGCGCCCACTGCAGCAGTTCGATCAGATGATTAAGCTCGGCCGGGTCCGGTTGCGTATCGAGAAACCAACGACGGGTCGAGGGGCTGGCCAGCGTTTTCAACATCGCGCCCAGGGTGACCGCACCGTTGTTGCTCATCTGGTAAGATGCCTCCGCCGCCCACTCCAAGGTTTTATCGGAGATTTGTGCTGACTTCGCGATTCTGAGTTTTCGTAGCATGTCCTGCATCAGCGGGCGGAAATGTTCCGAGCGCTCGAGATGAAAAAGGTAGATCGGATGGAGACGGTCGGCGAGGTCGTACCAAATAACGGGGCGATGGTTCAGATTCTTCATATTGGTTTTGTCCAGGACCGCCGCGCCTCTGCCCTTGTAATCGATGATGATCAGCGGCCCCTGGCAGTCCCGAAACTTCAGCACCTTGCGCAGGGCTAAATCGGCGGCTGTCGGCGCGTAGCCATAAATCGCCAGCGAATTAGACATCGGCGCCATTTCCGCTCTCCTCGTGGGTTGTTTTCTGCCCGTTTCCATTGCCGCCCGCAGGATGTTTCAAGTTCTGGATGGTCTCTTTGCGCTGCGCCTTCCATTCCGACCAGCGGATGAACAGCTTCTTCTCTGACCATATAGCCGACAGCGCCTGGGCCACGCTGAGGCATACCATGCGCGAATCAAACCTGGTGAAAGTCTTGCCCGTTCTCTTATCCGGCAACTCCACCTTTTCCAACTCCCCCAGTTCTACGACAAGCCTCTCCAAGGCTTTCAGCTTGCCGCGCAACTCTCTCATCGCCCTGAACGCCTCGCTCCGATCGAGGATAAATGCATCCTCCAACCGAATTTCCATTCCCGTCATGAAGCACTTTGGCATTTGACTTCTCCTTTTCCTTTGGTTAATCTTCTGCCAGTGATGCTTGACTTGCTGTCCACACTTTAAATATGGGCCATTCACAACTTAATGTCACGAATGTTTTAGTATTATCAGTAAGTTATACTCCAATTGGATTTTGCGATTGGATTTGAGCCATGGAATACATGTCCCTGGAAGAAATCCAAGAACAGTGCGAAGATTTGCGCGCGTTTCTCGCCGAACTAATGGCCACCAAGCTACTGGTGAGCAAACCAAACGCCGCGCAATGGCGGTTTTTCCGCTCCTGCTTCGAGCAGCTTATCGGTTCGGCGGCGGAATCCGAATTCGATTCAATTTCGAAGGTGCGAGCGGCGCAATTGAAATTTGAGGTCGAGGATAGGCTGAGGTGGTTTTTCTTACGGCCGGGCAAGCAAATAAAATATGCCCCTGCCCTGGTTCACAAATCACATCTTGGCGTTTATGGGCTTTCGCCGAACGATTGTTATCCGGAATTAGCGGGTTATTGTCTGCTGATCAGAAATGTCGCCGGGGATTCGGTGCCGACATTGCCGACGGAAGCGGCGAATCTGAAATCCTACCTCGAGCGGGTCGTTACCGAATGCATCGACGCCGAATTTCGGGCTTACGCCGCTATACCGGAAATCAATCAAGAGGAACTGGCGCAGTGGTTCTGTCCGCAAAGTCCGGCTATGAAAGAAATCATGACTCTTCTGCAACGCCATAAGCTGCGTGGTAGGGTGATCAATAACCCGCTTAATCCTTCAACGAAGCGATTGTTGCGGATTAAGATTCACCGCATCGGTCGTGAAGAATGCGTCGTTCATACCACCGAGTACTGGTATCTCCGCTGGTGGGATAATTACCAACAGACGTGGGACTATCCTTATCGAGAGACGAATACCCAAGTTTACATCTTAAGGAAGCATGAAGGCGCCTGGAAAGTTTATGAAAACCTCCGGCCATCGCCGCGGACGAGTGCCCCGAACCGGCATACTCGAACGGTGAAGCTATGATTCCTAGACTTCCCAGAAAATAAAGACTAGGATATAAAATCTAAAGGAGGCAGAATGAAAAAGCTTTTTACTGTGTTAGTAGGTCTTTTCCTTATTACCGCGTTGGCGTCTGCACACCTCACGGTCGGAACCGCGAAGACGGGAACGCAGGAG
>JBELAA010000058.1:0-11140 GCA_049509315.1 Sedimentisphaerales bacterium
ACGGTAATACCCGGCGCAAATACGACTATTGCAAAAGACATCAGGGTCGTAATCATAATTATGATGGGGGCAATTACGAATACCGGTTTATCGGCGAAAGGCGGAATCCAGTCCTCTTTTGTAAAAAGCTTAATCACGTCGGCTACGACCTGAAACAGCCCGAAAGGTCCCACGCGATTTGGCCCGAACCGGTCCTGCCATAACGCAAGCAACCTGCGTTCGAACCAGATTAACCCCGCCGCGACGGTCAATATGACACCCAAAATCGCAAAAACGATAATCAGCCGGATGATGATTTCACGCATAACGCTATGTCCCGTTTATAAAGCCATCAGGAATTTCCCTGAAATACGTCACCTCAGCCGACAGTTTCGGCTATATAAGACGAACACCCGGGTCGCCGCCAATGAGCGGCCCGCCGATTTCCCTCTGGTATTTAGTAACCGATTGAACCGAATTCCAGTCCGGCGACCAAAAACGCGTAATCAGCGGCGACGGCGGCTGATTGAGGTAACCTTCCATCGAAAACGATAACGGCGAATTGAGGTCGTCAGCCAACTTGTGCTCGCGAACGTCGATATTAGCTGATACTGCCGTGCGCCCGCTGGCGCGATGCGGCTGACGAGGTATGCGCTGGCCACACATACGAAAGCCGGCGTTCGGCGACGCATCAGCTATTGGTTTCAAGTCGGGTATATCACGGGCAAGGTCGGCAATTATCGCGTCCAAATTTTCCCATTGGCCGGCTTGCAATTCTCCCGTTGCAATCATAATATCCCGCAGCCATCGCCAACCATCCTGAATGTCCGCCACGGGTGTAAAAACTTTGAAAAACCGCTGTGCCCTTCCCTCATTATTCACAAACGTTCCGTCTGATTCGGCAAACGTCGCGGCAGGCAGCACGTAATTAGCTTTGGCCGTTGTTTCGTTACCCAAACTGTCAATCACAATGACATTTTTAGCAGAATTGAAAACTCGTTCGGCGATATCAGGAGCAACATCGTTTTCCAGAATGACTATGGTGTCCGTTGAGCCGCTTTCAATCGCCTCGACGGCCTCAGTCAATGATTTCCCGCCTAACATTGCCAGGCCGACACTATTGCAGTTCGGCACGACGAAACATATTTGTGGTTTCTTACCTGACTTTTGCAAGGCGTAAGCGACGTTTGCCGCCGCCTGCAATACCTTGCTATTGCCGCAGGTTGTCCCCGAAATCACAAGCGGGCTTTGGGCGTTTTTAAGGTCATCGGCTATTCTTTTGGCCATAACCCGCACATCGTCTTTAAGAACCGAAACCGCCGGCGATTCCGCGTCAATCTCATTAGCAACCGCAAAACCTAATTGAACCAGGTCATCGACTGAGGCGCGATACGTAGCCGAGGCGATATCATCCAGAATCGTGGCATCGGGGGTAGCTATAAACAGTGGTCCTTTTTCATTTTGAATCGCGTCCCGAAAAGGCGAATCGTTCCAGCGGTCAATGTGCAGCTTTTCAGCTATTGCCGCCGGCCTATTCAGCGCCGCCTGCCTCAACGCCAGTTCCAACATCGGCGCCGACTTCGAAACATCCTCGCCCAAAACTAAAACCGCATCCGATTTGGCTGCGTCTCGCAGTGAGGCAATCCTGACAGGGCCATTTTTAAGTATATCAACGGCGGCAGAAAGCGTCTCATATTCCGCGCCAGATACCCCCGCGTAAAAACGTTCCGCCCCAACCAGTGTCCACAACGCGTAATTCGATTCGAGAGACGCTCTCGGCGAGCCGATACCGATTACGCTTTTGCTTTCCCTTATGATTTTTGCAATTTCAGCAACCGCCGACTCTTTTGAAACCGGTTCACCCCTGCGCAGTGCCTTCTTAATCCTGCGTTCACTGTTTACGAACTCGTAGCCGAATCGCCCTTTATCACAAATGAAAAAGCCGTTGACCTCACTGTTATAACGATTGAGTATCCGCCGCAGCGTCCCGTATCGCTCGCCGGGCAGTATGTTGCAGCCCAGGCCGCAGTGAACGCAAATCGACGGCGCCGTTTGCAAATCCCATTTGCGGGTATAATGCTCCGCCAGCGTCTTATCGGTGAAAACCCCCGTCGGGCAAACCTCAACAAGATTTCCGCTGAACTGGCTTTGCAGGGCACCATCCTTATGCCTTCCGAAATAAACGCTGTCGTGCCAGCAAAAAACGCCAAAATCCCTGCCTCCCGCGTAATCATTATAAAACCGCACGCATCGATAACACTGAATACAGCGATTCATTTCGTGTTTTACGTAAGGCCCGATGTTCTGATTCCGATGAGTCCGTTTCTTGAAGCGATACCTGCGATAAACCTGCCCCGTCATAAGCGTCATATCCTGCAAATGACACTCGCCGCCCTCGTCGCAAACAGGGCAATCGTGCGGGTGGTTCAGCATCAGCCATTCGAGGACTGCTTTTCGAAATTTCACCGCCTCCGGGTCGCTTATCGAAATCCGCACGCCCTCATTTGCGGGCGTCATACACGACATCACAATTTTCCCTTTGGTGTCGTTCTCATCTTTGAACTGCTTGACCGCACACAATCGACATGCACCTACCGACCCCAAGGCCGGATGCCAGCAAAAATACGGAATATCGAACCCCAGCCCCAAGCACGCGTGCAGCAGATTTTGTCCTGCCGGGACCTCGTAGGACTTATTTTCAACGTAAATCACAGGCATTTTTCATTTCCACGGGCAGCGATGCTCGCTGATATGTTTTTCGAAGTCGTCCCGGTAATATTGCAATGCGCTACGCAGCGGGTTCATCGCGCAAGGCGCAAGTGCACAAAACGTATGACCGGTTTCCAGCAAAAACGTGTGTTCTTCTAACAATTCGATATCGCCCTCTTGCCCTTCGCCTGTTTCCATCGCGTTAAGAATTTTCGATACCCAGGGCAAGCCCTCCCTGCAGGGCGTGCACCAGCCGCAGCTCGACCGTGCGAAAAACTTTTCAAGGTTATCAACTAAGCCGACGGGACAGGTCTTGTCATCGAGTATGGTTATCGTGCCGGTCCCAAGACCACTGCCCGTCTTTGCCATTGACGCGAAATCCATTTTCACATCCGAATGTTTTTCCGTAAGAAAGCTCGTTGACGCCCCTCCCGGCAGCAACCCTTTAAGTTTTAACCCCTCACTCATACCGCCCGCGCAATTCTCAATCACCTCGCCGATAGTCGTCCCCATCGGCAGCTCCCACCAGCCCGGCCTTTTGACCTTCCCGCTGGCCCCGTAAATTTTCGTCCCGCCCTCCCCGGTCAAGCTCAGTTTCCTGAACCACTCCGGCCCGTTGCTTACTATACAGGGCACGTTGGCGACCGTCTCGACGTTATCCACTACAGTAGGCCTGCCCCACACTCCGCAGGTTACCGCGTGAGGCGGCTTGGTCCGGGGTGTGCCGCGTTTCCCCTCCAGCGCGTTTATCAAGCTGGACTCCTCGCCGCACATATATCGTCCCGCGCTTGTGTGTATATACATATCCAACGAGTAAAACGACCCCATTATGTTCCTGCCGAGGTACCCCCTTTGGTATGCTTCGGCTATCGCCTTACTCATTCTCTCGGTCGAGAGTTTATAACCCCACCTAATGAAAATATAAGCCGTCTCCGCCCCAACGGCATAAGCGCTTATTATGGCCCCCTCTACAACCAGATTGGGGTCGCCTTCCATAAGCACGCGGTCCTTGAAACTTCCCGGTTCCATTTCGTCGGCGTTAATAGCTAAGTATTTCGGCCTGCGGGTATCATCTTTCATCGGGACAAAACTCCATTTTTTACCAGTAGGAAATCCCGCGCCTCCCCTGCCAAGTAAATTCGACTCCGTAACCATCCGCTGTATTTCTTTTGGCGGCATTTTCAGCGCCTTGCGCAAGCTATTGTAGCCCCCCAGCTTCTCGTATTCGCTTAAGCTAAGCGCCTCACCATCCGGCTTAATATTTTTTGTAAGCGGCTTTTCCATTATTTATACCTGTTGATAATTTCATCGATTTTGGCAGCATCAAGCTCAACGTAAAGGTCATCATCGATAATCATCACAGGGGCTTTTTCGCATACACCTAAACAACTGCTCGGCAATAGCGTCCAGCGCCCGTCCGCCGAGGTCTGCCCCATCGTTATCCCCAGCTTGCCTGTCAGGTATCCTAATATATTGTCATAGCCCTTAATCCAGCAGGCCATCCCGTCGCATACAAAAATCACGTGCTTTCCCACCGGCTTTCTGAAAATATGGTTATAGCACGTCGCAATACTGTCCATCTCGCTATCGGTCATATCAACCAGACGGGCAACCTCGCTTAACGATTCATCCGAAACCCACCCCCTGTGTTTTTGCACAATCTTCAAAATCTCAAGCCCCGCCGCGTCTTTTCGCGGGTATTTGCCAAGCTCAACTGTTATTTCCTTTTGCTCTTCTTCAGTAAACATCTGTTATTCCGTTTTCACCTGTCAACGTCAGCAAGCACAAAATCAATACTACCCAGAATCGCGATAAGGTCCGCCACCATTCCTCCTTTGCTGATTTTGCTGAGCATCTGAATATGCGGAAACGACGGCGTCCTGATTCTTGTCCTGTATGAGACGGTGTTGCCGTCGCTTATAACGTAGTAACCATTGTTTCCCTTTGTCGCCTCAATTCCGAAAAACGCCTCACCCTCCGGCATCACCGGCCCCCAGCTTACCGTTAAAAAATGTGCGATGAGCGTTTCAATGTCCTGCATCGTGTGTTCTTTCAATGGCGGCGTAGTCAGCGGATGGTCCGCCTTATAAGGCCCCGCGGGCATATTATCGACACACTGCCGAATTATGCGTAAACTTTGCCTGATTTCTTCCACCCGCACCACCGCGCGGTCGTAGCAGTCGCCATTTTGCCCCGTCGGTATTTCGAAATCGAAATTTTCATAGCCGCTGTAAGGCGTTTTTTTGCGAAAATCCCACTCAAGCCCGCACGCCCGCAATCCCGGTCCCGTTACCCCCCACTCAATCGCCTCATCCTGCGTATAAACCCCAACGCCTTTGGTTCTCGCCTTGAGAATTTCGTTATTCATAACCAGCTTGTCGTATTCCCTCATTCTGGCGGGCATATAATCGAGAAAACCCCTGACCATTCCGTCCCAGCCGACAGGTAAATCCTGAGCGACGCCGCCTATTCGAAACCAGTTCGGGTGCATTCGCCCGCCCGTGATTGCCTGCACGATGTCGAAAAGGTATTCGCGGTCGGTGAACATATAAAAAACCGGCGACAACGCTCCCAAATCCTGTGCAAACGTCCCGTACCAGACAAGATGCGAAGCGACCCGAAACAGCTCCGCCATCATAACCCGTATGACCTGCGCTCTTTGCGGCACCTCGATACCGGCTAATTTCTCAACCGCCATAAGGTATGCCAGATTATTCATCACCCCGCCTAAGTAATCGACGCGGTCGGTATAAGGAATATAGGTATGCCAGCTTTGCCGCTCCCCCATTTTCTCTGCGCCGCGGTGATGATAGCCGATGTCGGGCACAGCGTCGATGATTTCCTCGTCATCTAACTGCAAAACAATCCTGAGAACCCCGTGCGTGCCGGGATGATGGGGCCCTAAATTAAGGAACATAAAATCGCTGTCCTGCGAATGGCGTTTCATACCCCAGTCCTCTGGCTTGAATTCCAGCATTCGCTGCTGCTCGATTAACGCCTTCTCGCCGAAAGTAAAATCCTGCATATCGGTAGCGCGGGCGGGATGCTCTTTTCTCAGGGGATGCCCCTGCCACCAGTCAGGCATAAGAATACGTGCCAGATGCGGATGTCCCTCGATTTTGATGCCGAACATATCCCAAACCTCACGCTCATACCAGTTTGCGCAGGGCCATAAGTCCGTAATTGTCCCAATTGACGGGTTCTCTCCCTTCAACGGTGCCTTGACTCGCAAATACTGATTGCGCCCGAACGAGAACAACTGATAAACAACGGTAAAATCGTTATCGAAAGCCAAGACCTTATTTTTGCGAGGCCGTTCGTCGATAGCCGTAAGGTCATACAGCATTTTGTATGGTTCATTTATTTGATTTTTCAGATATCGCAGGACGCCGCCGACGTCTGCTTTATCGACCCAAACCGTCGGCACATCGTCTCTTGTCTTTTGTTCGGCTATTTTCTCGTTACCGAACCTGTTTTTAAGCTCATCCGCAATATTCAAATTATTGACCACTTGTTAAATCTCATCCGGCGACCGCAAATCAGTTATTTTTTGCCTTTCGGCTCTTTTGGCATCTCGCTGACTTGGCAATACAGGCCTGCTAATCCCCTGCGGCCCGACCACCCAGCTTAACGGCCGTTTTTCAGTCCCCACGGCCTTTTGCAGTAGTAACAATCCTTCCATAAACGCCTCGGGGCAAGGCGGGCAACCCGGCACATAAACGTCCACGCCGAGAAACCTGTCAACCCCCTGAACGACGCTGTAAATGTCATACATCCCGCCCGAATTTGCGCATGACCCCATCGATATGACCCACCTCGGAGCCATCATTTGCTCATAAAGCTGCTTGATGACAGGCGCCATTTTTACAAAGACCGTCCCCGCGATTACCATTACATCCGCCTCCCTCGGTGTGCTTCGTATCACCTCCGAGCCGAATCTTGCTATATCGTATTTGCTGGTCAAGCTCGTTGCCATTTCAACGTAACAGCACGACAAGCCAAAATTGAAAGGCCACAGCGAGTTCTTGCGACCCCAGGCAACAAGCTCCCGCAATTTGCCAAAAAGGATGCTGCCCTGCATCGCCCTTTCTATTGTCTGCCCCTCAAATTCTTTCATTTTCGTTTAGCCCTCCCCCAATCAAGGGCGCCTAATCGCCAGAGGTAAACCAGCCCCGCCACCAGAACCCCTATAAATATCACAATCGAAATGTACCCCGCCCAGCCCAGCTCTCGAAACGCTATCGCCCAGGCAAAAACGAACATCGACTCCACGTCGAAAATGACGAAAAATAACGCAACCAGGTAAAACTTGATTGAAAACCGCAGCCGCGCCGACCCCGCCGACCTTACTCCCGATTCGTAGGGCTCCGCCGTGGTCTTCTCGCGGTGCCTTTCCCCTAAAAAATAAGAAATCGCTATCATAGCCGCTACAACCGCTATGACAGCGACAAAATAAACAACAAACGGCCAAAGTATCATTCTCGTAAAACTCCCTGCGGGTTACCTACCAGAAAACTGCTGTGAAATGTTCCTCCCCTGTTAATGAAGCAATCCTCCCGCTTGTGTTTATAAACTCCGTCCCCATCGGCTGCCGCGACTGTCTCCCACAATAATTGTCCCCGGCGACTTCTCTTATAAGCCGTCTAATCCATAGCTTACGTCACTGATTTTGTCAAGTTAATGCTACCCATACAATAGCAGCAGCCGATACCCCCAAAAAATAGGCAAATCCCTAATTTGCCAGTGGGATATTGCCTAACCAATGAATTAATAGAATTTAGAGGAGCGTTATACCACCTTGTTCCACAGGGAGCAGTGTTGTTTCTTGTTGCATTGCCTGCATAATGTGCATTGAGGCGATAATTTCCTGTCGCAACCGCTGCAATAATCATAATTGCCATTAAAAAAGTTCTCATATCTCTTCTCCTTCAAAAATTGTTAATAGAAAATTGCGCACCGCGTGCGCATAGATGCTTATGTAAGCGGATTGCTTCAGACAAAGGTGTGTTCTCTCTCATACCCTTCTCTCTTCTTTGCCTTTTTACTTTTGCTTTCTTACTACAACCTGTGGTGAGCGTAGTCGAACCATCGCCGCACCGAAGCCAAGAAGCAAAAGCGTCGCGGGTTCGGGAATCTGCGTTGTGATAAACGTTGGTGAGCTCAAACCAGAGGCGAAGAGAATCCCATTTCCGCTTGAATCGAATTTCGTAATCGTAGCGCCGCCCTGGTCGGCCATATATAGAGTGTTACTGCTGTCAAACGCAAGTCCATAAGGGTTGTGAAATCCTGAGGCGAAGGTGATTCCATGCCCGCTTGAATCGAATTTTTGAATTGTCCCGCTTCCATAACTGGCCGCGTAAAGATAGCCGCTGTTGTCAAACGCAAATGAAAGACCCAGAGGGACGCTGATACTTGCGAAGACAGACCCCTTTCCGCTTGAATCGAATTTCATAATCGTCCCGTCATAACTGCTCGCGTAGAGATTGCCGCCGCTGTCAAACGCAAGACCCTCAGGATGGCTAAACCCCGATGTGAAGGTGGTTTTGTTTCCGCTCGAATCTAATTTCGTAATCGTTCCATCCGTCCAACTGGCCGCGTAGAGATAGCCGCTGCTGTCAAACGCAAGACCCTGAAGGCTGTTAAATCCTGAGGCGAAGACAGACTTGTTTCCGGTCGAGTCAAATTTATCAATAGCTCCGTCACCATTACGACCGGTGCCCCCTTCATTTGCCCAGAGATTGCCTTTACTGTCGAATACAAGTCCCGTAGGATTATTCAATCCCGTAGCAAAGACAGATTTGTTTCCAGACGAATCGAATTTGACAATTGTCCCGTTGCCGATACACGACACATAAATGTTATCGGCGTGTGCGAGGCCGCTGGCCAACAAGGCCAGCGTAGTCACGGCGACCAACGCCGTACGAAGTTGGTAATGATTACTTTTCATCTTCTTCCCCTTTCAAAAATGGTGTTTTATTGAAATGTTCCACTCAAATGCGCACAGTGCGTAGATGTTAACCTGATTGAAAAACGAAAAACCGCAACCTTTCTCTTTCATTTCTGCTCTCCAGCCTTCAACCTATGCCCCCCAGACACAAGTTAACACTTATTATACCCCTTTGTCAGGGATAGTCCAGTTTTAAAGCGGGTTTTTTTACAGTATATTCCATAACCTCAAAAAACCGCGTTTTCAGTGCTGAAAACAGGCTATTCAGTAGGTTATGAAATGGCTTCTATAAAGCCGAGAAACTGCTCTTCAAACATTTTGGGTAATAAGATGAACAAAAGTGTTATGCCTACAAGCGTGTTCTTTGAAAGATAAATTCATTACAGCCCGTTGGGACAGGTGCAGGAATACAACGTAAGCATTTGAAGCCCAGATTTTCTACATACTTGATTACCTCTTCTTTACTTGCATATTCATACGGATACCCACCGACCCAGTCAATCACATCGTAGAAAAAATCCATCCCTCGCTTGCTTTTCAAAGGATTTTGTCCAGTCACCAGAAATTTTGCAGTATAAATAATAGGGAACAAACTATACACGAAAAATTTTTGAATTATCTGGGGAGATTTGTTATACAGCCATTTAATCAGAAGCCATATTTTGCTTGTCCAATGGCGATTGTAGATGGATATGATTAAATGGCCGTTCGGTTTGACAAGTTCGGTTGTAATTTTTATCGCCTCCCACATATTTCCGGTGTGATGTAATACTCCCCAAGAATGGACAATGTCGTAATCTACTTTTTTCAAATCGCTTATCATCTTAGTGTCGAGTATAGAGCCAATCATTACAGGAATTGAATAATCTTTAATCTTTGGGAATTTCTGCTTGTTAAATTCAAGCACCTCAATGGAAATCAGATTAATTTCTAATCCAGATACCTTTGCGCCCAACTCGGCGGCAACGAGTAGCGTCAAGCCCTGACCAAATCCAACATCGAGCAGTGTAGCCCCTTGAATGTTAATTCCCGCCATCAGAGCTTGAAAATCATTTCGGGCCTGCTGGATTTTTTCAGGCGACAATGCTTTCGCAGAAAATTCTTTCCAGTTTGAACCAAAATCGAATTGCATTTCTGTTTCCCCTTAACGGTTTTACTGCCTTAAAATAAACGACTTACTCACCTTTTTGCCCATTTACAATGCCACGATGTAATCTTACAATTACATAATGTAACCTCGCAACGCCATGATGTAAAACTGAAAACTTGCCAAAACGGGAACTAAAGCAAATACTACGACTAGATGTTGTTTTCTACTTATTTTCTCAATCTCCAGTGCCTTTTACCCCCAGCCAAAGGCGTGTTTCATTATACGCTTTAAAGACAGACAGTCAAGGAAAAATAGAATGATTTACTGCCTTCTGGCCGCTATAACTGCACCCAAATCGAGCAGGTTACTACTTAACAACTGGTCTTGGTTTTATCGAGTCCAGAGCTGACTCCAGCTTTTCAACTCTCTGCTCAAGGGCTTTTATTCTTGATTCCTGAGATTCGATTGCTTTTGAGAGAAGCTCGACTTGCTTTGATAAGTCGTTGGTGCTTGAGACGGCATGTTGGACGGTTTTCGATTCTGGCTCACCTTGCAGGGTTGCCGTGACAACCTCGATTTGAGCGGGTTCTTTTAACACAATCTCCGGCTTGCCCTGATACTCCTTGACAAAACCAGTTATTTTGACCTCTTTGTTGAGGTAGAACTGCTCAGCATTAGAGGGAAAGTTAGCGAAGTCACTTGCGAATATCACCGCTGAGAAGTGATGCTTCCAGTCTTGGTGAAAATTAAGAAAGCACGCCTTGCCGGAGTTATGGGTTGCAACAATTGTGCCGGTTACCGTGACGACCTGGCCGTAGTATTTGTCGGCCTCGTCCCAACGCACTTGTGTTGCTGCATACGCTACCACACAGAATGAGAGCGCAAACAGCACGGCTAATGAGTTAGTCAGTTTAGTTTTCATAAGGTTATAGCTCCTTTCTGAGGGCGGCTACACGCCTCGGTAAAATGATAACAGCGCAGCACCACAAAGTAAATGACAAGCTGAAGGTGAGTTTTGATACCTTTGAAACGGCTGGGGGGAGGAAAGCAACCCCGACGACGATGGCGGTATATGTAATGGCCGCCCCTGTGAGTGTCTGGCAAAGGAAAAAATGCTTCCTTCTTATGCCCTGTGTTTTCTCAACATAAGAACACCCAAACCGAGCAGCAAAAGCGTGGCGGGTTCGGGGACTGTCTCGTTACTTTACACTGATGTTTTCGATATTTCCCCAAACACCAAAAACGCGCAATAGCCAGATGATGACAACAATCACCACAACGACATTGATAATCTTTTTTATCTTGCCGTCCATCGGGATATAAGTATTGACTAACCACAGAAGCACACCAACTACTATCAGCGTAATTATCAACGTTACTAAAGACATTTTTTATCCTTTCACAGATTCCAGGTT